>DATKCN010000403.1:0-36975 GCA_035513175.1 Thermomicrobiales bacterium | reverse complement strand
CCTTCCATACCTGTACTCGGTCACGGACCACCTCGCTGCGCTGAACCGCGCGGAAACCGTCCCGCACGATGTCGCGGTTCCGGGCCATGGACCGATTCTCAGCCACGTGTCAGCCGGCGTCCAGGCGAACCGAGCGCTGGTGGAGCAGGTGGCGTCGATTGTCATCGAGCTATGCGCCGAGCCGCGCATGCCTGAAGACCTGCTCGCGGACCTGCTGGTTCGTCTTGGCGGCGCCCCGCCCGACGCGGCCAGCTATTATCTTCTGCATCCGACCATCTTCGCATACCTGAGTCATCTCGAGCGGATTGGCGCGGTCGCGCATCACATCGACCGGGGACGTTCGCTCTGGTCAAGCACGTGAGTAATTCGGTATCTGGTGGCGACTGTTGTGCGCTGCGTCAGGGTCCGCAGGACGAACCTGCGATAGCGTCTGAATTAATCATGTCCGCGATACGATTCCCCAGATCGACGCTGTAGTTGGTGCCGCGGTCCTCCGGGTATATCTGGGCGGTGTTCGCGAGATAGAGCCCGTCGACAGGTGTGCGGTGCTCCGGAATGCCGGCGGAGTAATTCAGGCCGACTAGCGGTTGGGCGGCCCGCTCGCGGAACACCCAGAAGCGCTCGATGCGAGATTCATCGAATTCGGGGTTCACGATCTGCAACTTGGGAATGTACTCCCGCAGTAAAGCCTCGTCGTCCATCGTAACGTACGGGTGATCCCAGTCCACGTACTTGCCGACATAGGCGAAGTGGGAGCCGCCGTAGTGCTCGGCTCCGATCATATTGGTGTGCTCGATGATGCCGGTAAACGGCAGCCGCTCATCGCCGATGTTCAGCCAGTAGGTCGACGACAGCGGGTGTGACATTTGAAGCAACGTCACAACTGCCCCTTGATATGTTGCCGATGTGAGCTTCGACCGGTATGGCTCCGGCAGTTGAGGCGCCAGGCGCAGCAGGAACGGGGAAGGGATCGTCGCCAGCACGATGTCCTGCTCGTCCGAGCGGCCGTCCGTACCCACGACGGTGAATCGCGAGCTCGGGTCCTTGCCTTCGTGAAGTTCAGCAACCCCTGTCCCCGGGCGAATATCGACACCAAGCTCGCGCCCCGCGTCCGCTAGCCGGTCGATGAGGACATTGAAGCTGCCGATGATGTAGCCTAGCTGCTCACTCGCCAGCAGGCCGGGTCGTGATTGCGTGCGCAGGAAGACTTTATTCCAGAACCAGACCATCGCGACCTCTTCGGCCCGTGGCCCGAACTTCGCCCGCAACTGAACGCCCCACACACGATCGAACGCCGTCTGTCCGACTGCGCGCCTCAGCCACTCCCATGCCGTCACGCGCTCGAAGCGCTTCCACCTGCGTCCCGCGCGGGTAATGCGCTGGAGATACAGCGTCACAAGTCCTATGCGGATGCGGTCGACCATTGGGATGAATCCGAGTCGGAGTAGATCCGTGGCGCCAGTCAGGGGCCAGATTCGCCCCTCCGCTATGAAGCCGGTGTTCGATTCCCGCCAGACGAGCGCGTCACCGATCCCGAGCTCTTCGATCAGACTCACGATTGCGGTGTCGCTCATGAACAGGTGGTGGTAGAAGTACTCCAGGTAGGCGCCGTTGCCGACAGGAAAAGCCGCGGCCTGGCCGCCCAGTCGTTCGGCCTGCTCCCACAGCGTAACCGCATGCCCAAGCTGAGCCAGCCGATAAGCGGCCGTCAGTCCGAGGACACCGCCTCCGATCACCGCGATTCGCTTGGCTGTTGGACGCTCGCTGTCGGTCATTACCAGGGATTACGCCGTTCGGGCGCGAGGCTCGGGACCCCGACCTCTTCGGAAGAGCCGCTGAATCTCGCCGTTTTCCCATGCAACCAGGAGCTGGCTCGCGTTAAAGATAGACGAGTAGGTCCCCGCGATGACGCCGACGAGTAATGTCAGCACGAACCATCGGATCGATGCCCCGCCGAACAGATACAAAGCGAGTAGCGTGAGCACCACGGTCACGGAGGTATTGACCGAGCGCACAAGTGTCTGCACGATGCTGTAGTTGACGGTCTCAGCAAACGTCGGGGCAACGCGTCGGGCCAGATTCTCCCGAATTCGATCGAACACGACAATCGTGTCGTGTACGGAAAAGCCGATGACCGTCAGGAGCGCCGTGACGAACAGCGCATCGACCTCGACGTTGGCAACCCATCCGAGGATTGAGAATAGCCCGACAAGCAGCAGGACATCATGCAGCATCGCCACAATTGCGCACACGCCGTACAGCAAAGGATTGTTGGTGTTGCGGAAGGCCCAGGCAATGTACAGCAGCACTCCAACTGACGCCAGTCCGACAGCGATCGCGGCGCGATTACGAATCTGCTGCCCGACTGTCGGTCCCACGGTCGCGATCTGAAGTTCCTCGTATTCTCCGAACCGCTCCTGCAGCGCCGCCGCAATCTCCTGCTTCTCGGCAGAGCCTTCCGGAAGCTCGCGCGTCCTGATCAGCACGACATCGTCGCCCGAAAGCTGAATCACCGAGTCGCCTCGCTCGAACTCGGAAAGAACGTCGCGGACTTCCGCGGTCGTTACGCGCTGCTGCAACTGGAGTTCCCACGATGTTCCGCCGGTGAAGTCGATGCCGAAGGCCAGCCCGTTGAACACGAGCGAAACTACTCCCGGAAGCAGGATGATCCCCGAAATCAGGAAGAAGAGATATCGCTTGCTGACAAGATCAATCACGGTGCAGCTCTATTCACGGTCAAGATCATTGGCGGATCAGTCACCAAGGCCGGTCGCCTGCTCGCGCTCGACGCCAAGCCACCACGCGTTTCGGATCGGGAAAACGTTCAGAATCACGCGCATCAGATTGCGCGTTACGATGATGGCCGTGAACATCGACACGATCACGCCGATAAATAAGGTCAGGGCGAAGCCCTGAATGATGCTTGCGCCGACGTAGCGGCCGAACCAGTACAGGATGACGCAGGTGATCATCGTTGAGATGTTGGAGTCACGAATCGACGGCCACGCATGATTGAAGCCCGCTTCGATGGCGGCTTTCGTTGATCGCCCGGTCCGCAACTCTTCTTTCAGTCGAGCGAAAATCAGGACATTGGCGTCGACCGCCATGCCGATGGACAGAATGAACCCTGCGATTCCGGCGAGCGTCAGCGTCACTGGAATGAGCTTGAACAACGAAAACACGAGTGAGGCATAGATGAGCAGCGCGACGACCGAGAGCAATCCCGGCACGCGATAGTACAGGATCATCAGAATTGCCACGAGCGCCAGCCCGACGATTCCCGCGACGATGCTGCGGTCGATGGAATCCTGCCCCAGTGTCGGACCGACGGTGCGGCTCTGAACCACTTCAAGCGGGACTTCGAGCGCGCCCGACTTCAGTTGAAGTGAGAGATCACGTACTTCCTGCGCCGTGAGTCCACTGATTGTTCCTTGACTGGAGATCGCGTCCCGAATTTCAGCCGAGTTGATGACTGTCTTGTCGACGACGATCGACATTGGGCGACCGACGTTCTGGCTCGTGAAGTCGAAGAATCTGTCCGCCGCGTCGCCGCGCAGCTCAAAGCCGACGACGATCTGCCCCAGCTCGCTCTGCGTCGGGAATGCGTCGACGATGTCCCGCCCCGAGACGATTGTCGTATACGTCGGTCCCAGAACCGCCGGGGGCGGTTCAGGCGTCGGGACAGGCGTCACTTCCGTGGCGGGCGTCGAGTCGCCCTGCGGTGTCGGGTCTGCCGGTAATGTGGCTTCCGGCGTGCCGCCGAGCTCAGGCGCCGCGCTGCTCGCGGTATCCTCTGCAGGGCCGAGCGAGGTGTTCACACGTGTGCCGACCGCGAGAAACTGTCCTTGCGTATCGATAATCTCCAGCAGCGCGGTCTGCCGCAACACTGCAATCGCCGCTTCCGGGTCGGTCAAGCCGGGAAGCTCCACGACGATCTGGTTGTTGCCGCGAGTCTGGATCAGCGGCTCCCCGACGCCCAACGCGTTGACCCGTCGTTCGATTGTGTCGCGCGTGCCGCTCAGCACGTCACCGTCGACGCTCATCCCTTCAGGGGGGCGCGCCTCCAACACGACCTGAAGGCCACCCTGGAGGTCAAGACCACGGCGAACATACAGTTCATCCTTTGCGTTGGCGATGTTGAGGAATGTAGAAGGAAGCGAAATCCACGTCGCAACAAGCGTCAGAATCGCTATTGCGACGAGTACTATCGAGGAGCTGGAACGCAATTCAACCTACTTTTCACAAGGACCCTGCCCGGGACTGGGCGCAATCTCGCGCGGACCGGCGCGTGAACGAAGCCGACCGCTGAGTCTACGTTGGCCGGGGAACGCGTGTCAACCGCTGGGCGTCGTCGCAGCGTATTGCAGATACAAGCCATGTGCCTGGATGTAATCAGCCACAGCCGGAGGGACCTGGAAGCGGATTGGACCTCCGCTTGCGACGGCCTTCCGAATGTCGCTCGATGAGATTCCGATCAGCGGAACGGACACGAGATCGATCCTGCCTCGCGCCGACGGCATGGCTTCGAAGACATCGGTCAGCACGACATCGACCCCTGGTCGTAACGCGACGCCAATCCGGGCATGGTCGACGATGCGCCACGGTTGATGCCAGGTCGGCAGATCACGCAACGAGTCTTGACCCATCAAGAAGTAGAGTTCGCTCTCAGGCGAAAGGTCACGGCGTATTGATTGCACAGTATCGGCCGTATAGGACGGTCCGGCGCGTTCGATCTCCATCGTGCTGATGGTGAACCGCGGGCAGTCCTGTAACGCCAGACCCAGCATTGCCACGCGATCGTGGTCCGACGAAAGCTGTTGATCAGGTTTGTGAGGAGGGCGGCCGGCTGGGAGAAATCGGACTTCGCTCAACTTCAGCGCACTACGCAAGACGTCCGCAACGATCAGGTGCCCGACATGGATCGGATCGAACGTGCCTCCAAATACCCCGACCCGGCCTGGAGCATACATCTACAGCATCCTGACGTGAAGGCGAAATACGAGCATTGCCGCAAAGCGACAAGCCGGGAGCTTCATTGGCAAGCTCCTTACCAGCTTCGCGATGTCGGAGATATACTACAATCCTGTCCCATGAGTAGTCCGCGTCGCGTCCAACGATCAGAACCGGCGGCACGACGCGCCGGCCCACATCCGCCTGCCCCCGAGCCCCGCCTGCGGTCCGCCGCTCGCCCGACGCGCGCTGATGGTTGGGGCGAGCACATTCCACCAGCCATCCTACGTGCCGCAATCGCTATCGCGTTGCTCGCAACGCCGACGTTCGAAGAGCGCTTTGGTTCGATAGCTCTGCCGCTGGTGTGTGTCGGCCTCGCGGTGGCGTGCGTTCTCGCCGCGTACAGCTTGCGTTCGACGGGACGGCGTGCAGCGTGGACGATGCCCGCAGTTGATGCGGTATCGCTCGCCGTGCTCGTTCCCTCGGCGGCCGTGGCCTCGAGCATCGGTATTGCCGACGCTCGGATCGGTGGCGGAGCGGGGCACTTCGCGGCCGCTTCGGTAGTCGTCGTTGGGGCCACCGTTATTGTGGCTGTGGCGGCGTCTGCCGTCTGCTACCGATCGGTGCAGACTGGCGTTCTCGCGATGTTGCCTGCCCCGATGGTCGTCGCGGCGGTGATCGGTGGCGCGGACCGGTTCGCGGCAGGGTCGCTGGCGCAGGGACTTGCCATCGCCTGGCTCGCGACAGCGGCGCTTACACTCCTCGACGGAGTTGCCGGGGATGAGCTGCGATCCCTCGTGGCCCCTGCTGGTTTTGCCATCTTCGCCATCGTCATGGCAGTCGTGGCGCGATCCGACGCTCCATCTCAGATGTCCGCCACGAACTCCGCGCTGGCGCTTATCACCACGGCGCTGGCGGGGACAACGCTGCTGATCCTGCCGGTCGTCGCCGGCAACGTGACCGGCGTTGAGCGTGGCATGCGCGATGCGCCGCCCCGCTGATTCGTCGCCGCCACACGTCTACGGCGTCGATCTGGACGATCGACCCTTCGAGGAACGCGCGGTTCGACCGTTCGTCTTCGGCGCCCCAGCCTGATCGACCTGGTCGATCTCGGACAACGTGCTTATCAGCGCGTCCGCTTCGTCGCTGCGCTCTGACAGAACGGTGAGCGACACCACGCGATCTCCCTGGCCGAGCCTCATCAATGTCACGCCCTGTGCCTGTCGCCCATACCGGGAGATCTGGGCGATTCGCGTGCGGATTACGACACCCGAGCTAGAGATCAGCATGACTTCCTGATCGGGTTGAACGATCTGCGCGCCGGCCACCTTGCCGTTGCGCGAAGACAGCTTCATCGCTGTGACACCCTTGCCGCCCCGATGTTGATCGTTGAACCCCTTCAACGCCGTCCGTTTACCATAGCCGGTCTCGGAAACGATGAGCAGGTCAGAATCGAGGGTGTCCCTGTCGATGACGTCGGCAGCCATGACGCGGTCGTTCCCAGAGAGTCGAATCCCGCGAACGCCCTGTGCCGTCCGCCCCATCGGACGCGCGTCACTCTCATGGAATCGGATCGCCTTTGCCTGCTCGGTAACGAGGATGATCTCGTCCTCGCCCGACGTCATGCGCACCCAGGCGAGCTCGTCGTCGTCGTCGAGCCCGAGGGCAATCAGTCCGGACGACCGGACCGACGCGAAGTTCGACAGGGCCGTTCGCTTCACCGTGCCCTTGCGCGTGCACATGAACAGATACTTGCCTTCATCGAACGAGCGGATCGGGAGCATCGTTGTGATTGACTCGTCGGGCTGAATCGAGATCAGATTGATGACGGGCACGCCCTTGGCGGTCCGCCCCGCGTCAGGTAGGTCGTAGACCTTGACTTGAAACACGCGTCCGCGGTTCGTAAAGAAGAGCAACGAGTCATGCGAGTTCGCTGCGAGCAGGTGCTGAACGCCGTCCGCCTCGCGCATGGTGACACCGGTAACGCCGCGTCCACCGCGATGCTGTGTGCGATACACGTCGTCGGGTATGCGCTTGACGTACCCTCGATTCGTAAGCGTAACCAGCACGTCCACCTCGGGAATGAGGTCCTCGTCGGACAGCTCGCCGCTGTAATCGATGATGCGTGAACGGCGCGGATCGCCGTACTTCTCTTTAAGATCGACGACATCCTGGCGCACGAGCGCGAGAATCTTGCGCGGATTGGCGAGCAGATCCTCCAACCGGTTGATTTCCATCAGCAGTTCCCGGTACTCGTCCTCAATCTTCCGGCGCTCCAACGCGGCAAGGCGGCGCAACTGCATGTCGAGGATGGCAGTGGCCTGGATTTCAGTGAGCTTGAAGTCCCGCATCAGGTTGGCGCGCGCGCTTTCGCTGGTCCGCGACGCGCGAATCGTGCGGATCACCGCATCGAGATTATCGAGGGCGATCTTCACGCCTTCTAGAACGTGAGCCCGGCGCTGTGCCCGCTGCAGCTCGAACTGCGTTCGTCGGGTGATGACGGTCTGGCGATGCTCGATGTAGGCCTGCAACGCGCGCTTGAGGTTCAGCACGCGCGGCTGCTTGCCGTCCACGAGCGCGAGCATGTTGACTCCGAACGAGCTTTGCAGCGCCGTAAACTTATACAGGTTGTTGAGCACCTTGCGTGGCTGTGCTTCGCGCTTCAGTTCGATGACCATGCGCATTCCATTGCGGTCTGATTCATCGCGCAGGTCGTGAATGCCGTCAAGTTTTCCGTTCTTTACGAGATCGGCGATCTTCTCGATCAGCGTCGCCTTATTCACCTGATACGGCAGTTCATTTACGATGATCGCGTAGCGGTTGGCGCGAGCCGACTCCTCGATGAACGCGTTGGCGCGCATCACGACGCGGCCTCGCCCGGTGGCATACGCGGCGACGATGCCCTCGCGTCCTAGAATCGTCGCGCCCGTCGGGAAGTCGGGCCCATGGATGAACTGCATCAGGTCCTCGACGGTCGCATCGGGCTCGTCGATAAGGTGGGCTACGCCGTCGCAGATTTCACCCAGGTTATGAGGCGGGATATTGGTCGCCATTCCGACCGCAATTCCGGATGCGCCATTGACCAGCAGGTTCGGCAGCTTACCCGGCAGTACTGTTGGCTGGGTCGTCTGGCCGTCGTAGTTGGGCTCAAAGTCGACCGTGTTCATGCCGATGTCTTGCAGCAGTTCCTCGGCGATCGCGCTTAGCTTCGATTCGGTGTAGCGCATGGCCGCGGCGCTGTCGCCATCGACCGACCCGAAGTTGCCTTGTCCAGCCACCAGCGGGTAGCGCAATGAGAAGTCCTGCACCATGCGCACGAGCGCGTCGTACACGGCCGTGTCGCTATGCGGGTGATACGACTTCAAGACTTCCCCGACGATGCCTGCGCTTTTTCGGAAGCGCGTGTTCGATCGCAAGCCCATATCCGACATGCCATAGAGAATTCGACGCTGCACCGGCTTGAGACCGTCACGCACGTCCGGCAGGGCGCGCTGGACAATGACGCTCATCGCGTAGTCGAGGTAGGAGCGGCGCATTTCGACGTTGATGTCGATGGGCCTGACTTTTCCGATGTCCACGGTGTAGCGCCCCCAATTCATGGGTCTGGTAGCGTACGAACAACGTACTAACTATACCATTTTCCGCGTCTGTACGCCGAAAAGCCGCTTCGAGGAGATAGAGCGTGACGCGGAGTCAACGGGTCAGTCAATGACCCGAACGCGTGTTCAAGGTGAGCCTGCCGTGTGGCGACTGCTTTGGTCGTCCCTACCGGCTCACGCCTCGTCGTGGCGCCAGCGCCGCGATTCGTCTCGCCCGACAACGTGGTCGTTCACCGGACCTCCCCTGACAGCAGCAATTCACCCGGCTCACGCCACAGTGCGCGCGCTGGAAACCATTGGTCGGCGTGGGCCTGAATGAGGCTCTCCACCGCGGCCAGGGCCTCGGCCATCTGATTCGGCCATGCGAATGAACCGGCCACGTGCAGATGCGTCGTCCTTCCATCGGGTCGCAGGAGCAGGGCCGCAACGATCACTCGCGTCACGTCACCGCCTGGCATTACGAGAGTCGCGGGAGCGCGGAACAGCAGGCATTGAGACATCGGACCATTTGCAGCGTCGATGCATACGACGGCGCGTTCACGTGGTCCCCCGGACGCCGCCAGCGCGTCCGCGAGCGCGCCGAATGCTCCAAGTCTCGCCGACAGGATGACATCACCCGGTAGCGTCGGGACTCTCGATTGCGTTGCAGGCGACTCAGGACGCGACAGGCGCTCGACTTGCGCCCGCGAGCGCCGGCACCTGGCCGCCCAGCGCCGCACGGCGAAACTCGTCGATCGCTCGTGCAGCACGTATGACAGGTTCAGACGCAACGCCGAATCATCACCGCCTCTCGTCCCGACGCTTGATGCCACGGACCGGAGACGCGATAGCACGCGTGTTATTCCCGGTTATTCTGGAGGGGCGAGTGTGTTCCCACACTCCTGGCAGAACTTCGACCCTGAGGGATTGACGAATCCGCACTTCGGGCAGCCGCCGGCCGCCACTAGATTGAAGCCACAGTTTGGGCAAAATCGCGCTCCTGTCGCGTAAGCGTGGCCGCAGTTCGAGCAGAATCGCGCCCCCGCCACAGGCTGTGGCGCGGCGGGAGGTGATACCGTCGGCTGGGCTGGTTGTCCCCCGCCACGCACCGAATCCCGAAGCGCCTCGCCCATCGCCATGCCGACACCAAGTCCAGCGCCTAGCCCGGCGCCCTCGGTCAGCGAACTACCGCCGCCGGAGCCGCCTTCACCCATGTTGCCGATGGCCTGTGCGGTCTGGAACTGTGTGTAGGTGCGCATATCGCCGAGGATGCCCATCGATGACCGCTCGTCGATTCGCTTCTGCACCTCTTCGGGCGGTGTGACAGCCGACACCTGAAACGACCGCAACTCCAGACCGAGTCGGTCGAAGTCCTCCGCCAGTGCGTGCTGCATCGCCGTCGCAATGTCGCGGGTCAGCCCCTGGATGTCGAGCAGGCTCGTCATTATCTCACCGAGCATATCGTTGAACTCGTTGATAACGATCGAACGCAAGAATCCCTCGATATCGTCTGTCGTGTAGGACGCGCGCGTGCCGACCACCTGCGTCAGGAATTGTTGTGGTTCCTTGATGCGTAGCGAGTACGTCCCAAACGCGCGCACCCGTATCATCCCGAACTCGGTGTCCCGGAAAAGCACAGGTTGAGGCGTGCCCCACTTCATGTCGGTGAACTCACGCGTGTTGACGTAATAGACCTCGGCGCGGAATGGGCTCTTGGATCCGAATGGAAGGCCAATGAGCCCCGTCAGCATGGGGATGTTGGCCGTGGACAGCGTGTGCCGCCCCGGCGGCAGGAGATCCAGCGCGCGGCCGTCGCGCATGAATACCGCGCGCTGCGACTCGCGAACGACACACTGGGAGCCGAGTTTGAACTCGCCGGAACCGTGCTGTGGAACACGATGGACCAGCTCGTTCTGGCGCTCGTCCGCATATTCGATGAGATCGATGATCGCCACGACGTGCCTCCTGATCGCTCGCGCCGCCGCGATGGTTGGGCGCTGAGATGCCGCTAGCTGTCGCGGCCCGATTCGGTCCCCTCAGCCGCGCCGCTCGCCAGGCTGCGAGTGTCTTCGAGGCTGTTTCGGTCCTTGAGCGCGGCCAGCTCGCTTTCGATGTCTTCGTCGCGGTCCAGCTCGGCGAACTGGTACTCCAGGTCGTCACCCTGCATTTCGCTCAACGCCTTGGTCTTAGCTTCCTCGGTTCGAATTCGTCGTTCCATGCGCGCCAGCTCGCTCTGCGAGTCAAGCCCTGGGAGCGTGGACAACGTCTCCGTGATCGTTCGCTGTGCGCGCGTTGCTCGATGTCGCGCGATCAACATGGAGCGCTTTGATTCGGCTTCACGAAACTTGGCTTCCAACATCGTCAATTGCTGCTTGAGGGTCGTAACGACCTCTTGCTGTGAGACGAGTTGATGGCCGTAGACCTCCGAAATCTGCTCGGCGTCGCGTTTGCGGCGCAGGGCCTCCCTGGCCAGATCATCCTTGCCGTTATCCACGGCGAGCTCGGCCCGCCGTCCCCATTCCAGGGAGTCATGTTGCGCGGCCTGCAGGTCCGACTCGATCTCCTTCTCCTGGGCGATCATATTCGCGACCTGGACGCGCGCCTCCCGGATGCTGCTGTCCATCTCGCGAAGCAACTCGTTGAGCATCTTTTCAGGGTCTTCCGCGCGATCGATCATGTCGTTGACGTTGGCGCGGATCAGTCGTGACATTCTGTCGAGGATTCCCATTGGCGTCCCTTCCCAATATGTGCGTGGATCCATGACGGTTTGCGACGCGCCGACAGTAGCAGTCAACTTTCTCGCGAGAACAGTCGCATGTCGCGGGGATCGACCTCGATGCCCGCCAGACCGAGTCTGCCCGTTTCCCAGTCAAACAGCGCCAGAACGCCGGATCCAGCCGCGTTCCTGTACCGTGCGAACCGAACTGGCTGGTTCGCGGCGGCGCCTTGTTGACCGATTACTTCGCCTGTGCCGGCAAACAGGCTTTCCAGATTATACGCCGTTCCATCGGCCATGACGGTCGGATCACCGGGTGATCCCACGGCGTCAACACGTCGCAACCACAGCAGCTTCGCCGCATCATCCGGGGTCGCCAGTAACCATCGGTCGCCGCTGCCGCCACGAAGTTGAAATGCTCGCCACGTGACGCTGCCGGACTCAGCGCTGACTCGTCCGATGACCGAGTAGTTCTCCCCGCCATACTCAACCGCTTCGCCATCATGCAGGCGATACGCAGCCGGGGGCGCTCCGGCGGCCGTCGTTTCCAACAGTGCGAGCACATCGGCATGAGGCAGCGCCTCGCCCGAGTGCAGCACCTGATGCCGTCGATCGAACCGGTCGTGCAGCCCCTCGATGGTCTGCGCCAACTGCTGGGACAATGCCTCGTACTCAGCGTCGCGCGGGTTGCCGGATTCCAGCGCCGCAATTCCTTTGACGAGCTCATCCTGCTGGTCGGCGAGCGATCGGTCGAATGCCGCGAGCTGATCCAGTGCGTCTTCCTGCACCGGACGATCGGAGAACAGCGGTGAATATCCGTAGCTTGCGGTTCGGATGCGATCGATGAACGAAACGAGTCGCCGATGGGGCCGATCAACCAATGGAATTGCGGCAATGTTGCGATCCCGTGCCAGTGTCGTAGCGAGCCGTCCCAGGCGTTCGGCGAGTTGACCGTAGTCAAGCGCGAGCTGCTCGCGGATCACGCGGTCGGAATCGCGTCGGCGCTCCTTGTCGCGATACCCGCCATACCCCGGGATACTGTTAAGCAGGCTATCGATTCGTCCGCCTTTCGTCATGCTCGCTCCTTCTGCCAGATTGAGTGACTGATCACGGTAGAAATATCTCCGCTCCGCAATATTGACATCGGATCAGGCCCTTCCCCGCCAGCGACAACGCCCCACCGCAATTCGGGCACGTCTCGTTCTGTCTCATCTGCGAAGCCTGTCGCGCGTAGAGAACTCCGCGATCCCAATCGACATAGCCCGCGAAGAGTCCCTTCGACACTAGGTCATACAGGTCGTCCCTGACAGAGTCGCGCGTTCCCTGGAGTTGAAGCGCGAGGTCCGCGATTGTGATCTCTCCCGCAGCCTCGATGATCCCCAACAACTTGCGCTGGGCGCCGGCCCGCTCGAACAGCGTGGCTTCGGCCGAGCCTCGCCGATAGACAACTAATCCACCGCCGGCGAGGGGGAACACCACGACGGCGAAGATGACCGCCAGCCCGAGAATGGCTCCGGACCATTCCAGATCACCGTCTGGATCGTACACGCCGGACAGGAGCCACGCGACGGCGACAAGCCCGATTGCGGCTCCCGCCGCCATCAACACGAGTCCAATTATCCGTGTGCTGGCAACCATTAATCCGCTCCTGCCACGAGCGGAAGACGCGCGAGCACGTCATCGACCGTGACCCATCGCAGGCATGTTCGGTCAGGACAGCCCATCGGCCGACCGAGACTAAATCCAGTATAGATGCACGGCTGGCACGGCAACTGGCTCATCACGACGCGATGGCGTTCCCGACTCCCATACGGACGCCACGCGTCGGCGTTCGACGGACCAAACACCGACGCAGTGGGAGTTCCAACTGCTGCGGCGAGGTGCCCCACAAACGAGTCGCCGCCCAGGACACATGCCGCTCGACGCAATACTCCGGCCAGTTGCGGGATGGTCGTGGACCCTGTAATGTCGATCGCTGCGGGTTCGCGGGCAACGATGGCTCGAGCGGCGCCGGTCGCGTCCGGGGCGCCGACCACGACCGGCACGAGTCCAGCTCGCGCGATGCCGCGCGCCACGTCAGCCCAGCGTTCAATTGGCCAGGTTCGGGCCTGCGAATAGGGACCGGTGACAGGATGAATCGCCGCGAATCTCTCGGGGAGCGGCGGACCATGCTCACAGGACTCGACTGGAAACGCCGGCGCCGGATGAACTGCTGTCCCCCCGGCGCTCATCGAAACGCTCAACATGTACTCGCACTCATGTCGTGCGCCAAATCCGAAGTCATCGGCTCGATGTGTCAGGAACGTCCCGCGACCGTTGTCCAGACCGGCAACCACCGGCGCTCGGGCTGCGAGCGCCAGGGCGCGAAACTTCCGCGTCCCTGCGACCGTCGTGAGGTGATGCAACAGGATAATCGCGTCATACTGCCGCTGGCGGAGAGTTCGCCAGAGCGATGCCATCGCTCGAAGATTTTCAGATTGTGCCAGATCCTGCGCGCGATCAAACCGCTTCTTCTCGAAGACGAGTGGACACAGCCCGTGCCCCAGCAGCATCGCCAGCGACGCCGTTTCGGGCGGAACGAGTATGTCAATCTGGGCGTCAGGATTGGCGGCTCGCAACGAACGAATCGCCGGCTCACACAGCAGCAGGTCCCCCAGATCGGCAAGCTTTACAACGAGTATCCTCTGATTCACGGCTGCCTCACCGCATCATTGCCTGTTCGATGACCGCAAGTGTCTCGCGCGCGGTTCGATCCCATGTGAAGGCGGCCGCGCGTCTCAATCCAGCGTCCACCAGTCTTGCGCGCTCCTTTGGAAGCATGGCTCGCTCGATGCCCGCCCGTATCGACGAGACATCAGTCGGATCGACGAGGATGGCGGCGCCCCCGGCCACCTCTGGCATGCTCGAACGATCGCTCGTCACCACCGGACAGCCGCACGCCATCGCCTCCAGAATCCCGAAGCCGAACCCCTCGTACAGCGAGGGCAGCACGAACGCTTCCGCCCCGCTGTACAGTGCGGGAACGAGATCGTCTCGAACGTACCCGAGCCGCGTGATGCGTGAGGCTTTCGGGCCGCCGCTCAATCGCTCCTCGATGTCAACGCTGAGCCAACCCGGCCTGCCGGCCACAACCAGACTAAGGTCGTCTCGATCGATGGCTTCAAATGCCTCGACGAGGCGAAGCAGGTTCTTTCGCGGTTGAACTGTGCTCAAAAACAGGATGTACGGCTGGCTGAGTCGTAACTGGCCTAACACAGGCTCCGGACTCGACGGCCTGAACCGCTCATGATTCAAGCCCGAGTGAACGACGGTGACGCTCGATGGGTTCACTTTATACTCTCGACACAGGTCATCGCGCGTCTGTCCGGAGATCGCGATGATGCGCTTCGCGGAACGTGCGTTCCAGCGTGTTGCAATCTCCAGCATCAGACGCGCGCTCCGGCGGTGCGATCCAGGCTCGAACCGATATCCGAGATCGTGGATCGTGACGACCGACGCCTCTGGATGGACCAACGGCACGACGTGCGACGGCACGAACAGCGCGTCGGGGCGGTCTCTCAACATGGCGAATGACAATCCGACGTGCGTCCACAATCGGGGCAACCGGATCACCCTGCGCTCGTCAATCTGTGACAGTGTAGCGAAGGTCGATCCGGCGCGATCGTACAGCACGAGCGACGAACGCTCCTCCACGCGCGCCATCGCTGATATCACCTCGTGTGAGTGCCATTCCGTGCCGGTCTTTACGCTCGCGTTGGCGCGACTGGCGTCGACGGCAATCCTACGCCGCGGCATCGTTGATCAGGTTCCTCGCGATCGACATAACCGTATCGACACTGATTGCCAGCATACAGCCGCATCCAGGTTCGCGAGAGCGCGACAAATCACCACAGCGCTCGCATGACATGCCCGCCCGCACGACGCGATGCCGCATCGCGTCGCCCCATGGTCCGTATCGCCCCGGGTCGCTCGGTCCGAACAGGTGGACCGACGGAGTGTTGGTCGCCACCGCTATGTGGAGCGGACCGCAGTCCGGACCGATGGCGATTGATGCGCGGCTGAGGAGCCCGATCAGTATGCCGAGCGGTGTCTCCCCGGCGACAGACGCCGAGTTGGGTGAACCGTCGACGATCTCACCGGCCAGACGCCGCTCACGTTCGGATCCGGTCACGACGACGGCGATCCCGTTTTCTGCCAGCGCCACCGCGAGCGCTCGCCACCGATGAACGGGCCACTCCTTGACGGGCGCGCCCGATCCAGGGTGGATCACGGCGTACGCGCCAGCTATTCCAACCCGAGCCAATAGCCGTTGCGCAAGCGTGTCGTCCTCCGCCGAAGCCTCGGCCCGCAACGGATTTGTCGACGTCGACGGCAGCGCTCCGATGCCGGGACCGCTCGTCGACCTGGCGATGCTCATGGCCCGCTCAACCGCGTGCGCTCTCTGGCTGACGTGGGCAATTGTCGTCGCGAATGGACGCACGCGCGGGTCGTCACTGGCAACGACATCCGGCGCCACCATTGACGCGAGCCAGCCTGCCCACCACGCGTCGGACCGCAGCACAACGGCACGACCGAAGTGTGACGGCGCCAGCCTGTTCGCCTCACGGTACACGGCGACATACGGATCGAGTATTCGATGCCCGACATCCCGCTCGAATCCAGGGAAGTTCAGCGTGACAACGTCATCCACGGGCCAGAAGTGCCGCGCCGCAGCTTCCGACCACGGACCGACGGCCGCCGTAATGTGAGCGCGGGCGAACCGTTCACGGATACACCGTACTGCTGGCTGCGACAACAATATGTCCCCGAGATGGTCTGGCTGCAGGATGAGAATCCTGTCGGCATCGCCGGAACGCGGGCGACGCGTCACGCGACCGAGCAGCGGCAGCGCGGCGTCGCGCATGGCCGATTTCATCGCTCGTCGACGTCGCTGGAACGCATCGCGAGCACCGCCTTGCACGCGTCGATGATCTCTTCAGTGGATACCTGTTCGATTGAGACGCCGCTTTCGCGCTGGCGAGATTTTCGCAGGTCGGCGTCGGGAATCGCCCATGAGCGAGTCGGCGCAACGACCACAACACGCTCGCCCAGCGGTCGATAACGCTGAGGATTCGTAGGCCCGAAGATGGCGACGACCGGCGCGCCGACGGCTGCCGCTATGTGGCTGACGCCGGTGTCGCCACCGACGTACAGCCGACTCCGGCTGATGATCGCTCCAGATGTCGGGATATCGCACGCGCCGGCAAGAACCGCATGCACGCCGAGGCGCGCCTCGTGGGCGACCCGTTCGCACAACAGCCGATCGGATTTCGATCCCGTCAGATACACCGCCAGCGACTGCCGCGTGAGCCACGCCGCAAGCTCAACATAATGCGCTACAGGCCAGCGCTTGGACGTCATGCGCGTTCCGGGGTTCTCACCGCCACCGGGATGGATTACAGCGAAGTCGTGGTCAGCCGGAATCAGGTCCAGCGCGACGGCCAACGCATCCTTCGGGGGCGTCATCCGCGGCGTGGCGTCGCGTGTCTCGATCCCCATCGAGCGGACCAGGTCAAGATACACGTCAGACTCATGCCGCTGCTCGTCCGGATCGCCGACGATCCAATGCCGGCTCCTCGCGCCAGAAACGGATAGCGCCAGCCGTAGCAGACGCGAGCGATCAAGCACAACCAGCGTCTGCGCGCCAATCGCCCGCAAGTCTCGCGTCCCGAAACGGACGGCGGACGCGGCGGTGAACCGCTCGGGGCACGCGATGACCAATGCGACAGTGTCGCGTCCCTTGAAAACCGCCATCGAGTGCTGGCCGGCAAAGACATCGACAACTCCTCGCGTTGCCGCGTGAGCCAACGCGTCGATAGCCGGCAACGCCATGACGCAGTCGCCGATGCAGCATGGCTTAACGACGACCGTCCGTTGAGATCGCCCGGGGTCCATCAGCCAGCGTTCGGGAGCTTGGCGACTGCAAACATCAGCTCCCCGCGCACGGCAAGTTCGCCGTCCACCGTCGCTATCGCCGTGCCGACGCCGACGCCGCGCCGCATGCGGCCCAGCTCAACTTCAAGTCGAAGCGTGTCGCCGGGTAACACCTGACGCTTGAAGCGAACGCCGTCAATGCCTGCGAAGAACGCCATCTTCCCTCGGTGCTCATCCGAGCCCAGCAGCGCGACCGCTCCGACCTGCGCGAGAGCTTCGATAATGAGTACTCCCGGCATGACGGGATAGTTCGGAAAGTGTCCCTGGAAGAATGGCTCGCCCATGGAAACGTTCTTGATGCCGACGGCTCGGGCTCCGTAATCTACTTCCAGAATACGATCCACCAGCAGGAACGGAAAGCGATGGGGGATAATCGCCTGAATCTGTTGCGCGTTCAGCACGGCGTTCACGTCCCTTTCACGGCGCCTGACCGACGTTGATGAAACAGTCTAGGAACGAAGTGAATCGAATGTCAATCACCGCGAGTTCGGAGACGAGCATCTCGAACGAAACGATCGCCATCATCGGCGCCGGAGCATGGGGCACGACCCTCGCAACCTTGTGCGCGAGCGCGGGGCATCGAACGACACTCGTGGCGCATTCCAGTGCGCGAGCTACAGCGCTCCGCGCAACCCGGGTGAACGAGGTCTACCTGCCTGGCTTCGCATTGTCGGACCACGTCGACGTGACGGATCAGCTTGAACGTGCGGTCACGGATTCAACCCTCGTGCTGATAGTCGTGCCTACAATTCACGTCAGGTCTGTCGCACGACAACTGCGCGAATGCCTGGACTCGGTCCAGATCATCACGTCATGCGCGAAGGGTTTCGAGCTGGGCTCGCTGCTACGCATGACAGAGGTCATCTCCGAGGAGACCGGGCTGCCCGGAGAGCAGGTGTGTGCGCTGTCCGGCCCGAACCTGGCCCGTGAAATCGCGGCCGGCATGCCGGCGTCGACTGTCGTCGCGTCGCGGTCCGCGGCGGCTGCGGAGCGCGTACAGCGCGCGCTCACGTCGCCGGCATTTCGCGTGTACACCAGCCGCGACGTCGTCGGTGTGGAGTATGGCGGCGCGCTCAAGAATGTCATCGCACTGGGGGCGGGGGCGGTCGATGGTCTGGAGGCGGGACAGAACGCGAAGGCCGCGCTGGTAACACGCGGTCTGGCCGAGATGACGCGCCTTGGCGTCGCGGCGGGCGCGAGCGCTATGACATTCGGTGGACTCAGCGGGCTGGGGGATCTCCTTGCGACCTGCGAGAGCCCTTTGAGCCGCAACCGCACCTTCGGTGAGCGACTGGGTCGTGGCGTGCCGACCGAACTGGCGGCCGGTGATTCGCCGCACGTTGTAGAAGGCATAACGGCTACCAGCGCCGCGGTGCAGCTTTCGATGCGCTACGGCGTCGATATGCCGATTGCTCACGCGATACTGGATGTCCTTGAAGGGCGCGCGACCGTGCGAGATGCCGTCGTGGCGCTGATGACACGCGCGTCCCGTTCAGAAAGTGACGGTGACGATGGCGACTAGTCCGCCGCAATAGCGTGCTGCAGCAGTTGCGCGCGATGTGGTCCGACGCCAATGAATGAGACCGTGACCCCAACAAGTTCCTCGATACGCGCAACGTATGCGCGCGCCGCATCTGGCAAGTCGTCAAAGTCCGTGATCTCCGTTGTCGATTCGGACCACCCGCGGATCGTTTCCAGTCGCGGCTCGACCCGCTCGTAATCCTCAATGCTGGCCGGTGGCGCGGGTATCGACGTCCCGTCAAGCGAGTACTCCGAACCAATCATGACCGAGTCGATGCCATCTAGCACGTCAAACTTCGTCAGAGCGATTTCCGATATGCCGTTAAGCCGCGCGCTGTAGCGAGCCTGCACCGCGTCGAACCAACCGGTCCTTCGAGGGCGACCAGTCGTCGTGCCAAATTCGACTCCCCGCGTCCGAAGATAATCGCCCATGTCATCCAGCAGTTCCGTCGGAAACGCTCCCGCGCCGACACGCGTCACATACGCCTTATAGACCCCAATCACTCGATCCACCTGGGTCGGAGCGATCCCAGCCCCCTGACAGACGCCTGCTGCTGTAGGCGACGATGACGTGACAAATGGATATGTCCCGTAATCGATGTCGAGCATCGCGGCCTGGGCGCCCTCGACGATCACGTTCCTGTCGTCGTCGATCGCGTCTTGAACAAGAGTCTCAACATCTGCCAGGAACGGCGCCAGTCGTTCACCATACGCGGCGTACGTCTCGGCCATTTCATCGAGATCGAAAGGCGGATGATCGTACATCGCCTGTAGCACAGCGTTCTTCTCGCCCAGAACCGGCTTCAAGCGGGTGACCAGGTGCTCGGGATTCGTGATGTCGGCTAGCCTGATGCCCCTTCTCGCGGCTTTGTCCGCGTAGCACGGGCCGTTCCCTCGTTGCGTCGTCCCGATCATCGCGTTGCCACGCGCGGTCTCTTCGAGCCGGTCCTGCACGGGGTGATACGGCATGATCAGGTGGCAGCGCGATGAGATCCGAAGGTTCTCGGCGCTGATCCCGCGGCTGGCGAGATGTTCGAGCTCGACCAGTAGTGTCGCAGGGTCGAGCGCCACGCCTGCGCCGATGACACAGACGCAATCGGGATGCAGAATGCCCGAAGGGATCAGATGAAACTTGAATTCGCCACGATCCGTGACTACCGTGTGGCCGGCGTTGGCGCTGCCGTTGGCACGGACGACCATGTGAGCGTCGTGCGCGAGGGCGTCGATAATCTTGCCCTTGCCCTCGTCGCCCCATTGACCTCCGAGAACGATCGTGACAGCCATCGTCGCCGCTCCTCGCTCGTTTCCCGCGCGGCAGGGGTTCATCGACGAGCCGCCCCGGTCGCCTACCAACCGGAAATCGTATCACGCCACTGTTGACGCTCTGTCGGCCGCCCGTTCCGCTTGCAGCCGCTCGAACAGCTCATGCTCCTGCTCATTGAGATCCTTGGGCAGCACGACGTTCACCTTGGCCAATAGGTCTCCACGCTGCCGCGATCCGATCGCAACCGGCCATCCCTGACCTTTCAGGCGAAAGACCCTGCCGTTCTGCGTCTCAGGCGGAATCGTCAGTGAGACCTTCCCCGCCAACGTGTTGACGATGACCTCGCCCCCCAGCATGGCAGTGTACAGTGGCACAGCGACGCTCGTTTTCAGGTCGCTGCCTTCGAGTGTGAATTGCGCGTCCGGCCGGACCTTGACCCTCAGATATATGTCTCCGGCAGGGCCGCCCTCCGAACCCGGAGACCCCTTGCCGGCTACGCGGACCTTCTGTCCGTCTCGAATTCCGGCAGGAATCGTCACCTCGATCCGGCTCTTGCGGCTGATCGATCCGGTCGCGTCGCAGGCCCCACACAGCTCACGGGCGGTCATGCCAGCACCGCGACATGCCGAGCACACTTCCGCCGCCTGAATATCGAACACACGCTCGGTTCCGCTGAACGCCTCCCGCAGTGGCACATCGACCGTGTACTCGTGATCTTCACCCCGTCGCGCCGCGCGGCCTCTGCTCCTTCCCCGTGCTGGCGTCGAACCGAACAGCGTCTCAAAGAAGTCGGAGAAGCCTTCGCCACCGCTGCTCCGATACTCGTATCGGACGTTCGGATCTCCGGCGCCGCTGCCAGTGAACCATTGACTGAAGTCGGGCGTTCCGGCGCCATTATCCGGAGCCGTCTGGTAGCGCTCCCAGTCCGCGCCGAAGCGGTCGTACTTCGCCCGCTTTTCCGAGTCCGACAAGACCTGGTGCGCCTCGTTCAGCGCCTTGAACCGCTCCTCGGCGTCTGGCTCATTGTTAACGTCGGGATGCAGTTTGCGCGCCAACTCGCGGTATGCTCGCTTGATCGCCTTTTCGTCAGCGTTCCTCGGGACGCCGAGTATCGAGTAATAGTCCTGGAACTGCATCGTCCTCGTCCTTTGAACGCGAATACAGATGTTCCGTATAGTATACATGTTTAGTCGTGACGACTCAACAATGGCCGACGCGTCTCGCGTCGCTACGAATCCGGCGCGTGACGGCGGCGAGCGCGTCGACGGTACACGGCGTACACGGCATACGTAGCAGCAACGATAACGACAACGATCAGTATCGGAGCGACCAGCGCTATGACCGTGATCCCGATCGCCGCGCCGTCCTCAGCAGCGCTGACCACTGGATTGCCGATGCCTCCCGTCATGGCCGTGACGACTGGACGCACGGCCGCCTTCGCGACGTGCACGGCTCCGGCGATTGTGAGCCCAAGGATCATCGCGACGATCGGATTCATTGCGGGTAGTGCATCGGTGCTCGCCATCATTAGCACCGCTCCGCTCGATGGTCGAATGGCCGATTGAACGAGGTCATTCACGTGGTCGATGACGGGAATCTTGTCGGCCAGCAGTTCAACCAGGAGCAGGACGATCAGCAGCACGATCGCCACGGGTGAGGAGATGACATCGTATGGCGCCGTCAGGTGGATCAGCCCCGTGTACCGGTCCGCCAGGGCAACTGCAAGCAGCGGGATGTACGCGTTTAGTCCCGCGGGCATCGCCAGACCGAGGCCAGTCAATATCTCATACATCGCCGCTTAACAATCGTTGTCGACGTGTGTTATGGACATGCGTGCCAGGCTGTTCTCGAAGCATCGGTCGGTGTCGTCCCACGGGCGCTCGAGCGTGCCGGTCTCAGAGTAGCATGAACCGTGCGCCATGCCGAATGATGGAAGCTGTTAACGACGGCGCCGCGGGAGCAGGTCCCAATATGTGAGAAGCCCGACAATCGCCAGCACAACGATCATTAGTAATGCGGCGATCGTCCTGGCGAGCAACGCATCCTGGGACAGTGGTTGAAAGGCGACGAGTGCTGAGGCCAGGTCGATGCTTACCGCGTCGCTAAGCCGCCCAACAAGATTGTTATGCCCATCAGGATGATGGTAGAGACGTTGAGGGTTGCCGAGCGCGATGATCATGAGTCCGACGCTGGACAATCCCAGCAATCCGGCGGCTATTCGGCCCCGACTCCTGTACTTCAGCAGGACGCACCCGATCGGGGCCGCCGCGAGAGGGATAACGGGGACGAGATATCGTGCAGGTGGTCCCCACTCTCCCCACCAGACCTGGTACGCTGCAACGACACCAATGTACGGCGCGACTGTTAGAACCGCGACAGACATCAGCCTGTTGTTCTGCCTGTGCCACGTGGGCAGTCCGGCGAACGCCAGCACATAGATTGGCGCGGCGATCAGCAGCCCCCACTGAGCATCCAGCAGCAGGCCAAACAGCCCGTTGACCGCTCCGCTGAAACTGCTGAACCCAGCATGGTCGTCGGTATTTTGCAGCGGCCTTCCGTACAGCCACAGGTTGTAAGCGATGATGGACGCCGCGCCCGCGACTATAGGCGCGCCACTGGCAATGGCTGCCGTGAGTTGGCGGGATCTAAGGATACGATAGGCGATGATCGTCGTCAGCGCCACCGCGGATGGACCGAATCGTTGATGCAGCCAGGGCAGGAATCCAATGCAGCAGCCGGCGAGAGCCCATTGCCAACTGCTGTTGCTTGGAGCGGCGACTCGTCGCACCGCGTAAATCATCAATAGCGCTGCAGGGACTTCGGGAAATAGCAATAGAGCGTAGGGAGCGAACGGTAACGTCAGCGCAATTGAGATCGCGACGGCCGCTGAAAGACCATGCGGAACACCGGACTCTCGCCCGAGCAGGTGCATGTTGAGAGCCGCGATCGAGGCCATGGCGATGACGACAAGCATCGCTCCGACCCGCCCGATCGCCTCGTAGGGGAGCGCGATCAGCAGTGAGAGCCCGAGTCCGTGCTTTGTGTACAAGCCGTCCCGGGCGGTGATCGCCGCGTGTGGCGGCAGCTTGCGGGGAAATCCCGGCCAACCGCGCCACTCTGGTGGAAGAGGATCATCAGGGTAGAACTCGTTATAGACCCCGCGAGAGTAGTTCGCGGTTTCGTCGAGGCTTCGGTCCCGAATCAGTGAGATCCCGGTCATGACGTAGAAAGGCTCATCGCCGGTAATGGGGTTGAGCCGCTTTAGAACGAGAGGCATCGCGGCGAGGTAGCAGGCAAGCGTGATGCCGATCACTCCGAGAGAGTAGCGACCCGCCCGAGACATCACGCGACTCGTCCCGCGCGGATACTCCTCGCACAGCGCGCTGCGACGAATGTCACCAGGCAAGCCATCGACACACCGGCGAAGTCAGCGAGCACGTCCACGGGGTTCGCCGTGCGGCCCTTCATCGTAATCTGGCGACGCTCGGCAGCAATGCCGAACAGTGTGCTCGCGGCTATCGCGAGCAGCACGTGTCGAGGTGTAATGACCGTGCCATGCGTAATCCCGACATGAACGACGACGGCCAGGACCGCGTACAGCGCGATTTGCGCGGCGAGCCTAAGCATGCATGTCGCTAACAGCATGGCCGCAACTGTCATACTGCTGTGCCCACGAGCGATCGACGTCACGACCACGACGCCACGTGGCGCTCATAGACGTGACGCAATGTCGCGGCGGTTTTTTCGATCAGGAACTGCGCTTGCACACGGCGTGGGCCAAGGGCTGCATGAGCTGAGCGGGCCGTTGAATTATCGAGCAGGCGTGCCACTTCGTCCGCCATCACGGCTGGATCCGAGCCGCTGACAAGCACGCCTGCGGCTCCGAGCGTGCGCGCGATGTCGCCAGTGTCGGTCGCGACGACGGCGCAGCCTGCTGCCATCAGCTCGAGCAGCTTTACTGAATTCTTGGATCGTGTGACGAGCGAGTCATCGAAGGGGAACACCGCAATGCACGAGGAGCCGAGCACGTGCGGTAGTTGATTTCGTGCGACATATCCCAGTTGATTGACTTCAAGAAACTCAAACCCAATACCAGTAAGCTGATCTGTCGTCTCTCCAACAACACACAGTTCGACACGCGAGAGCAGATGACCGTCAAGCTCGACGGCGAATCTGCTTAGCCAATCATCCGCGAACTCCGCGAACCGCGAGTACAGTACGATGCGTCGGTTCGCGTGCGGATCGCTGACTTCACGTTGCATTCCCGCGTCGCGGAGCTGCGTGAACCACTCCGATGGGAGACCATTCGGCAGGTGATACACGCTTTCAGGGTGGCGATGTGCTCGGAGTTGACGCGCGCGGTGTGTGAGCAACGTGCTGGCGGCAGTGACTCCGTCAGCGTCGCGCTGGAGGCGACGCTCCTGTCGATCGAACAACCTCCGTTGCAGCACGCTGTAAGAACCCTGCCGATTCCAGCCGCCGTCGCCTTCCCAATCATCCGCATCGACAAGCAGCGGAACCGATCGTTCCAGCGCCGCCGTGAATCCACCGAAGCCCTTCGGCTTGAAAACGTGGACCAGTCGCGGCCGCAGCGCTCGCAGCGTTGCTCTTTGTTCCGCCATCGCCAACGCGGCCAGCGCGGGCGACACCGCTCGCGTATTCACAACCGGGATCCCAGAGATCGAATCAATGACGCCGCGTTCAGATGGCCGATCCCACGGGACGGTGACAATCGCGCTACGCACGCCAAGTCCGCGCAGCGCGATTGCCAGAGGCAGCGCCCGCGCCTGGAGTGTTCCGAGACGCCACGCGGAGAATGTTCCGAGCATGACGACATCAACACCCGCAAGCGCTGACACGCCGTGTGACATCATGCTCGCGATGGTACTAGAATCGCCGCTGCCGGCCAAGCTCGCTCAGTTCCCGAAGCCACGCTTACGGCCCGACTGGCCGGCGCAGCTCGGCCTACGTCATCGACCGCAGCACCGTGACGAGCTTTCCCTGAACCTCGACGTTGCTCGTGTCCGTGTAGATTGGGGCCATCGTGACGTTTGCGGGCTGCAAGCGCACCCGCTCACCCTCGTTGTACAGTCGCTTGAGCGTCGTCTCGCGTTCCTCGCGCAACCATACAGCGACGGTGTCCCCGTTTTCGCACACGCTCTGCTGCCGAAGCACCACGACATCGCCGTCATTAATCAGCGCGTCGACCATCGAGTGGCCACGCACCCGCAGCGCGAACAGACCGTCCGTCCTGCCGCCGAGCACCTCGGGGCCAAGGTCGATCGTATCGAGATACTCGGAGCTCGCCATGTCGTCCGGGACAGGAATAGGTTCTCCGGCGGCGATCTGTCCAATGACAGGAATCGAGATCATGCCGCGCCGCGGCGCGGGTCTGCCGACCAGCTCGATGCCGCGCGAGATGTTGCGGTTCCGGTGGATCAGGTTGCGCTGCTCGAGCACCTTCAGGTTGTAGTCCACGACACTCGTCGACGAGATGTCCAGACCCTCCTGAATGTCGCGAATAGTCGGCGGATAGGATCGGTCGTCACTGAATGACTCGATAAAGCTCAGGATGTCTTGCTGCCGCCGTGACAGTTGCTTGGCCATCTCATGCTCCCGTGCTGGCTTTGCCCAGGGACATCCCGCCGGGCCCGACTCGACATAGTGAGTATATGTCGAACAGATGTTCGTGTCAATCATTGGGACTAATGAGCCCTTGCGGAGGCGCCAGCGCCAGCCGTACGCTGTGGTCATGGAGACTCGCGCGGTTTGCACGCACGCTGATCTTGAGTGGGTCAGGACGTGTCTCATGATATCAACGGCGGCCACATGAACATACTTGACGCGATTATCATCATCATCATTTCGGCGCTCGTGTTGATCGGGTTCTTCAGCGGCGTCGGTCGCATCGTCGCCACGCTGATTGCATTGTACTTCGCGACCATCGTCAGCGCGACGTTCTACGACTCCATCGCCGTTCGCATTCGCGAGGGCGTTGAAGGCGTCGGCGTCTCCACGGCGGAGCTGACCGCATTCCTCATACTGTTCGGGACGTTTGCAGCCGCGTTTTACTGGGTCGCGACCTTTTCCTTCAAGACGATGTCGGCGCGACGGGGAAGATTCGTTATCCTTGATAACATCGGCGGCGCCGCGCTGGCCGTCATGGTTGGGTTGTTGACGGTCGCGATGACACTGTCAGTGACCGTGATTTTAATAGGCGCGCTGTCTCAGACGTCTGTGACCTCCGACGGTCAGGAGCAGACCGGGTTCCTCACGAAACAGATTCGAGGATCGGAGCTGGCGCCTGTCGTGTTGAAGATCCAGCCGCCCGTCTCGGCGACGTTCAAGCCGTGGTTTTCCGGCGAGCTGCCGGTGATACTGCAACCGCCTCCAGACTGAGGACGATCGGCGACGCACATCGATGGCCACCGACATCCTGACGACACTTGAATTCGACAGGGTGCGGGAGCTGCTACAACGGCACTGTCAGTTTTCGCTGGCTTCCGAACGCGCCGGCAGCATCGGTCCAAGCGCGGATCCAGCCACCGTCGCATATCTCCTGTCCGTCACCGCCGAAGCGTACGAGCTGATCGAAGAGCATCCGTCGTTCGGCGTCGGTGGGACCCGCGACATCCGTCGTCACATCGACCGGGCCGCCATTTCAGGGGTCCTCGGACCGGAGGACCTTCTAGAGGTGCTTGGCACGATTGCGGCCGCTCGTGTGACCCGTCGCGCGTTCCTCAAGATCGACGACGCGACCGACCGATTCCCAGCCATGGGTGAGTTCGTCGGCTTTGTTTCGGAGCTTCCCGGGCTTGAAGCGGACCTCCAACGATCGATCAGCGAACGGGGAGATGTGCTCGATTCGGCCAGTAACGCGCTGCGCACAATTCGAATCGATCTCCGCCGCGCCCATGCGCGGGTCGTCGATCGTGTCCAGCGCATTCTTCAGAGCTCGCAGCACGCGCCTGCGATCCAGGATCCGATCGTCACGCAGCGTGACGGAAGGTACGTGTTGCCCATTCGCGCAGACCGGCGCGGACAGCTGCCCGGCGTCGTTCACGACACCTCCGCCAGCGGTCAGACACTGTTCGTCGAGCCAATGGAAATCGTCGAGCTGAACAACCGCTGGCGAGAGTTGCAAGCCGCCGAGCGCCACGAGGTCGAGCGCATCCTGCGGCACCTCTCGTCGCTGGTCGGGGCGGAAGCTGACAGCATCCGCCGGAGCCTCGAGGCACTAGCTGCCATCGATCTCGCTCTCGCGAAGGCTCGCTATGCCTCGCTGACCCGCGCGACGCGACCAGTAATCACCGACGACGATAGTCCGTCAGGCCGGCGAGTGGCGGTGAAGCAGGCCAGGCATCCACTACTCGACCCCACAACGGTCGTGCCTATCGATCTCGAACTTGGAGCGAGCTTCCGGGTCCTCGTCATCACCGGCCCGAACACCGGCGGCAAGACGGTCGCACTTAAGACTGTCGGGCTCATGGCACTGATGGCGCAATCCGGCTTGTTTATTCCCGCTGACCAGGGCAGCGAGCTGTGCGTGTTCGACGGCGTGTTTGCCGACATTGGCGACGAGCAGAGCATCGAGCAAAGCCTCTCGACGTTTTCATCCCACATGACGCGCGTCATCGCCATGCTGCGAGATGTGACGTCGCGCAGCCTCGTACTGCTTGACGAGCTTGGCGCGGGTACCGATCCCGAGGAAGGCGCGGCGCTGGCGCGTGCCGTGATTGTCGAGCTGCTGGAACGCGACTGCCTCGCCATCGGCACGACCCACTACTCCGAGCTGAAGGCATTTGCGTATGCAACACCCGGCGCCGAGAACGGCAGCGTCGAGTTTGATCTACCGACCTTGTCGCCAACATTCCGCCTCGTCGTTGGCGTTCCGGGGCAGTCAAACGCGTTGGCTATCGCGAGCAGACTCGGCATGCCGGCGCCGGTGATCGATCGAGCGAGAGCGTTTCTCAACCCGGACGTGGAACGCGTCGACACGCTGCTCGGCGAGATCCGCGAGCGGCGCGGTGAGGCTCAACGCGCGGCCCGTGACGCGGAACGCGATCGGTCCAATGCCGAGACATTACTGCGGGAGGCGCAGGAAGCGCGCGCGGAGGCGGACGGGATTCGCGAAACGGCGCGACAGGACGCTCTCACTGAAATCGAACGTGAGTTGGCGGAGGCGCGTCAGTCGGTGCGCAGGCTGCGCGAGATTTCTCCGCGACTCCCGGCCCAGGAGTTCAAGTCCACGACGGAAGCAGCCAGAGCGGAGCTGGAGCAGGCTACCGAGCAGGTTCGCCGGGCAGTGCGCCGTAAACCCGCTCGCGTGTCCGCGGCTCCTGCGCCCCTGCGAATCGGCGACCACGTCGAGATCACATCGCTCGGGGGCGAGGGCGAGGTAGTCGGATTCTCGGACGATGGTGAACAAGCTGACATTCAGATGGGCGCGTTCAAGGTGCGGCAGCCGCTCGCATTGCTGCGCAGGATCGGCGGTCCCCACAAGCCGGCGCCGGCTCGGACGATTGCTCCGCCAGCGCCGCGCCGTGACGTCGACATTGAGCTGCATGTTCGAGGTCAGCGCGCCGCTGGCGTCGATCAGATGGTCGACGAGTACATCAACGACGCCTATCTGTCCCGGCTGCCATACGTGCGGATCGTGCATGGCAAGGGGACCGGAGCATTGCGCGAAGTCGTGCGGCAGGTCGTGTCGCGGCATCCGCTCGTCGAGCGCTACGAGACGCCTCCTCATTACGAGGGCGGTGACGGTGTCACTATCGCGTATCTGAGGGAATCATGATCGACAACAACCTGAACGCGTCGCGAGCCGTTACGGTAGCGATCGCCCCGAACGAGATCGTTGCCAGCATGTGGCAGGAAGTGCTTCGCGATGAGGGGATCATCGCGGCACTCAAGCCCGCGGGTCCCGGCCACTCATTCGCGACTACCGCTCTAGTGGAGCACTACGTGCTGGTTCTGAGTGAGCACGCTCAGCGCGCTCGTGCAATTATCGATGAACTCGAAGCTGACGATTCCGGCGACTCGTCCGAAACCTGAGCCGCGAGGCTGGCGCGATTAGCCGAGATCGCGTCGAGCGTCAGTCCCAGCGCCTCCAACCGCTCCACGCGCAGTTCGTCGACCGTCAGCCGAACCTGATTCGGTGTCACGCGCACTCCGGGTCCGATTCGCCGCTGAAGCTCCGTTTGCTCCAACCGTGAACCGACGACCGGGCGCAGCACGATGCTTCCCTCTCGCTCGATGATGCTCGTCATTCCCAGCTGGCGGGCGCGGTGCCTGAGCCGCACGAGATCAAACAGGCAGTAGACCAACGCCGGAACCGGTCCGAATCGGTCGGCGAACTCGGCTTCCATGTCGCGTAGCGCCCGCTCGTTGACCGCGGATGCGACGCTCTGGTACATGGATAGCCGCACCCGCTCATCCGCAATGTAGGTCTCCGGTATTCCCGCAGGAACGGCGATGTCGATCGAGACATCTTCCGGTTCCATGATCGGATGCCCCGCGCGAATCTCCTCGACGGCGTGCGACAGCATGCGAGTGTAAAGGTCATACCCGACGGCCGCGATGTGTCCCGACTGCTCCGCGCCGAGGATGTTGCCGGCCCCTCGAATCTCCATATCCCGCAGCGCGATCTGGAATCCAGCGCCCAGTTCGGTCGCCTCCTGGATCGCCTCAAGCCGCTCGATTGACTCCGACGACAGCGGCGTGTTCGGTGGATACAGCAGGTACGCGTATGCCCGATTCGTCGACCGGCCAACCCGGCCACGCAGCTGGTACATTTGGGTCAGTCCCAACTGATGCGAATTGTCGAGGATAATCGTGTTTGCGTTCGGGATGTCGACTCCTGATTCGATGATTGTTGTGCAGATCAGGACATCGTAGTCCTGCCGAATGAACGCAAGGACGACCTTTTCCAGCTCTCCTTCGTTCATCTGGCCGTGCGCGACTGCGAAGCGCGCCTCCGGAACCAGCTCGTCCAGGTGGTCGCGCAGCCGGTAGATGCTCTGGACGCGATTGTGAACCACGTACACCTGCCCACCCCGCGCGATCTCGCGCAACGTGGCTTCGCGCACAATTGAATCGCTCGCCGGCGTGACGAACGTGCGGATTGGCACGCGGTCCTGCGGCGGCGTCGTGATGAGCGATAGATCGCGAATCCCGGCCAACGCCATGTGCAGCGTGCGAGGGATCGGCGTCGCCGTCATCGTCAACACATCGATTTCCGAGCGCATGCGCTTAATGTGCTCTTTGTGCCCCACGCCAAAGCGCTGCTCCTCGTCGACGATCAGCAACCCCAGGTCGCGAAACGACACGTCCTTCTGGAGCAGACGGTGCGTCCCAATCACGATGTCGACTGAACCGTCCGCGAGCCCGCGTGTCACGACGTCCTGTTCGGATCGGGTGCGCAAGCGGGACAGCATCTCGACCCTGACCGGAAACGGGGCGAGCCGGTCGCGGAACGTGCTGAAGTGTTGGAGCGCGAGCACCGTCGTCGGCACGAGGATAGCGACCTGACGGCCATCGTTGGCCGCTTTGAACGCCGCGCGCAGGGCCACTTCGGTTTTACCGTAGCCAACGTCCCCGCACACCAGGCGGTCCATCGGCCTTGGCGATTCCATGTCGGCCTTGACTTCGGTGATGGCCTTCAGCTGATCGAGCGTCTCGCGAAACGGAAATGACTCTTCGAGTTCGATATCCCACGCGCTGTCTGCTGCGAATGCGTGCCCCCGGGCAATCTCCCGCGCCGCGTACACCTGGATCAATTCGTACGCCATCTCGCGCACAGCGCGGCGCACTCGTGCCTTTGTCTTTGCCCACTCGGGCGACGACAGCTTTGTGATCCTGGGCGCGCCGGCAGGGCTTTCGTAGGGCGCGAGCCGATCGGATTGATCAACTGGCACGTAAAGCCGATCGCCGTCCGCATACTCAACTTGCAGGTATTCGCGGTCGGCGCCGGAAATGTCGAGCGTCACCAGACCGCTGAAGATGCCGACGCCATGCTCGACGTGCACGACGAAGGCGCCGGGAGTGAACTGATGCGTTGGGGCCAGCCGCCTGCGGCGCTGCGTAGCAGGTGGCCGGATGGTCTTGCGCAGTCCGAACACCTCCAGATCGGTGAGCACGAGCAGTGACACTCCCGGCAGGCTGAAACCGGCAGCGAGTGGAGCGTGGACCACGTCGACGACTCCTGGCGCAGGGGCGTTGGCGATCGTTGCGCCTCCGCGCTTCAACACACGCGGGTAAATGTCGTGCTCCTCGAGCAACTCTCCAAGCCGCTCGCTCTGGTCGGACGCGAAGACAACCCGCCATCCTCGCTCTCGGTAATCTCGCGCCGCCGCGGTCACATCCTCAATGCGCCCTCCGAAGAGTGGAACGTCGCCAAACGCGGCGCCCGACGGCGTCGCGACGCGCAGTTCCTCACGCTCGTCTGAAGCGCCGATGTCCCAGCGCAGGAATCGCCGGGACGCACGATCGAGCTCATCCCAGGTTGCGTATGGGCGCGGGAAGTCGGCCGGAAGCTCAGCAGCCAGCTCAAGCGAACGGCGGACATCTTCCGCCTGTGTGACTATCTGCTCTGCGGTCAGGTGGATAGAGCCGGGCTCAATCAGGGTGATGGTCGTTGAGTCGGGAAAATAGTCGAGCAGGGTCGACGCGTTTCCGGGGAACGTTGTCGCAAACAGATCGACGGACGCCGGAAGCGCGCCTGCTTCCAGGAGCGCCAGGGAGCGAACCCACTCATCACGAATTTCATCGCGCAACGTCGCGTGACCGAGGCCACGCAATGCTGCGAGCCCGACCGAGATGTCCGACAGGTCCAGCTCAATCGGCGGCAGAATCGTCGCCGATTGAACCCGCTCGATCGACCGCTGCGTCAACGGGTCGATTCGACGAATGCTGTCGATCTCGTTGCCGTAGAACTCAACTCGAACAGCATCGTCCGGCCCGGGCGTAAAAATGTCCAGAATTCCGCCCCGCCGGCTGAGTGTGCCGGGGCCGTCAACCAGTGGCTCCAGGACGTACCCGGACTGCACGAGCCTCGCGACCAACTCCCTGTCGTTGACGCGCTCGCCAACCTCGAGCACGATCGTATCCCGACGGTACGATTCAGGGGCGCGAATATGCGCCATCAGCGAGCGCACCGTCGCGACGACGATGAGCGGCGTGGCGTGCCCTGCCCGCGCCAGCCTGCCCAGCACAGCTGAGCGTTGTGCCGAGAATCCAGCGTCATGAGGCATCTGCTCGTAGGGAAGCGGATCGGCGGAGCCCCACACCAGCGGCACTGAGCCGGGCGGCAATAGTAGCGACAGGGCCCCCACCAGTGAATCCGCGACTTCCTGTCGGGGCGCAACCACCAGGATTGGACCTGAGGCGCGCCCCGCCAGAGCGGCGATCGCAACCGGTCTCGCCGCAACGGGCAGATCCTCGGTGGCGGCGATGCGCGATGTCTCATCCCCGTAGACCGGCGTCGGTATGGACCGCAGGAGCGGAAACAGATGCGCGAGCGACAATCCGGCCTCTTCCAGCGAACGTTGGCGCGGCGGCAACGGCGAGACGGCCACTCGCGCTTCCGCGGGCCGTCGGCAGCAAAGTATAAACCGCGCTACAATCCGCCCATGCGTTCATCGTTGGAGGTAGACATGAAGCGGCGCCTCCAGTGGATTGCCCGCCACGAGCACGCGCGTTTCATCGGGCTCGGAATGGTCACCGGGCTCATTCTGCTAACGGTCGCGCTGGTCTGGCGCGGCGCCCGCAGCGATACGATCGTGCTCAACGTTCAACCGGTAGACAACCCGCGGACGATTCGAGTCTACGTCGGAGGCGCGGTCATGTCGCCCGGTCTATACACGCTCGAACGTGGAAGCCGGGTAGCTGACGCGATCTCGGCCGCGGGCGGAATCACGCAAGACGGCGACACGTCCAGCCTCGGCATGGCAGCCCCGCTGCGCGACGCCGATCAGATCATCATCCCGGCGAAATCTACCGCGGCGGCGACGTCCGTGGTGGCGAACGAGGCCGACGCCGCGCCTTCCGCGCGCGCCCCGATCAACATCAACACCGCCGACGCCGAGCAGCTCAACAGCCTCCCCGGCATCGGACCTGCCATCGCGGGCCGCATCATCGATTACCGCCAGCGAAACGGCTTCTTCCGCTCGGTCGAAGAGCTCGACAACATCGAGGGCATATCAGAGCGAATGGTCGAGGAGCTTCGACCGTTGGTAACCATCGGACCATGACGTGGGGATTGCCGTAGCGTTCGGCGCCGTCGTCGGCGCGCAGGCGATTCGCCAGCCGCTCCTCCTCGCAGTTCTTTTGGCGTCCCTATGCGCGGTCACCCTCGCCACCGTCTCGACGCAACGTTCGATCCTTTGCGTGCTCGTTGCCGGAACCATGGTCGGCGCGCTCGCCGGTTTCATACGCGCGCCCGTGCCCGCGACCCCGCTATACGAGAATCCCGGCATGATTGAGGCGCTAGTCGTCTCGGACCCCGATGTTGAACAGTGGGGTTCAAGTGCCTGGGTCGAATGGCAAGATCCAAGCGGCATCGATCGCCGCTCGTATGCGCGCCTGCCATCAAGCCCAGCGATTGGGCGCGGCGATGTCCTGGAGGCCTCGACTATCAGTGCCGGCGTGCATGGCGAAGTGCTTCGCGTCACGCGGCACCGTGTTGTGCGACCTCCTGAGGGGGCCGAGCGCATCCGCCGAACGATTCGCGCGCGCTTGACGGAAGTCGCATCCGATCGAATCACCGGCTCCCCAGGAACTCTCACACTTGGCCTCATGATCGGCGATGACAGCGCGCTTCCAGCGACGGAGCGGTTGGAGCTACGTCAATCGGGCCTATCCCACATCACTGCCGTGAGCGGCTGGAACGTCACGCTGGTGACGGGCTCCATAGGGGCCGTGTTTCTTGCCTTCCGGCTGCGTGGGTGGTTCTGGGTGCTTACGCAGCTAACGCTAATGGGCACATACGTCTGGGTGGTTGGGCTCGACCCACCGGTTACCCGCGCGGCAATCATGGCAGTCGTAACGCTGGCGGCCGCGCGTTTCGGGCGGCCGGCTCACTCGATCACCGCGCTGTCGCTCGCGGCGGCGATCATGGTCATGCTGACTCCGGGTATTCTCGGTTCGTTGTCGTTTCAACTGAGCGTGCTGGCAACGTTCGCCTTAATCGCGGCGCTGCGATTGAGCGAGCGCTTCTCTGGCTGGAGGCGGGCGGTTGTCACGCCTCCTCTCGCGTGCTCCATGACTGGTCTGGCGACGGCGCCGGTGCTCGCCGCGACGTTCGGCACGCTCTCGCTCGCGACAGTTCCCGCGAACATCCTGGCAGGGCCGATCGTTCCCATCGCGTCGATCGGCGGATTGCTTACCATGTTGCTCGAACCCGTTTCGCCCCTCGCTTCATTCGTGGGAGCGTCGGTGTGGCTGCTGTGCTCCGCAATCCTCTACATTTCCCGCGTCTGCGCAGGAGCGCCATATGCCTACTTCGAGTTCACGCCGCTTGCGGGGTCTGCGTCAGCCGTCGTACACCTCATCGTTATAGCGTCGGTAGCGGCGGCCACGCCCGAGGGTCGGCTGATGCGTCGCCGGCTTAGCGGCTGGACGCGGGCGGAACCACGCGCCGCGATCGCCGCCGGAGCGGGCATGGCCGCGATGCTCGTTACGTCGATCGTCGTGATCTGAACCGGGAGTTTGATATGATTTCACGTCATTGGTCGCGGAAGCGATCGAATCTGCGCGCCCCCATCGTCTAGAGGCCAAGGACACCTCCCTTTCAAGGAGGAGATCAGGGGTTCGAATCCCCTTGGGGGTACCACCACTTGTCACAACTAACGCCAGCGTCACCCGAGCGCATCGACCAGCGATGTTCGCGTTGCACGCGGCGTGTCGCAACTTGACGTGCGGATGTCGTGATTCCCGTTCTCCGCGAGCGGCACCGACATCGAGCAATCCGCAACTTCGCTCGCGGCTTCGGGGCCGCAGATCGACCGGACATCGTGCGCACTAATCGTGTTCGCACGGGATATCACGCGGGTTGCCGCCGGCGAACCGCGCCCAGGACCGTGGTCGGTGTGCTCCAGTCCTGAGTACGTCCGGCGATGGTGAAGACACCATCGTAGTGCCGTGAATGTTGAGTACACTCTGCATGCGCGATCGCCAGCTCGTCGCGACTCGCGATCTCAGGGATGGCGCCGCGGAGCGGGTGCTCCGCCGGTCGAACGTGTGAGGGAATCAGGGCGACTATGAACGTCATCATTCCTGTTGGCGGGCTCGGGACGAGGCTCCGACCACAGACCTGGAGCCGGCCCAAGCCGCTTGTCAGTGTTGCAGGAAAGCCAGTCCTGGGACATGTGCTCGACTCGCTAACCGGGCTGACCCTCGACCGCGTCGTGTTCGTCACCGGCTTTCTCGGCGACCAGATCGAGGAGTACGTGCGCAGTAACTATCAGTACGACGCCGTATTCGTGCGCCAGGAGGAGCCGCGAGGGCAGTCCCACGCCATCATCAAGGCGCGAGGACAGATCGCCGGTCCGACGATCGTGATCTTTCCTGACATGATCTTCGAAGCCGATCTCGAAAGCCTGGAGTCAATCGACTGCGACGGCGCGATCTTCGTCAAGGAGGTCGACGATCCTCGACGCTTCGGCGTCGTCGTGCTCGACGGTGATCGCGTTACTCATCTCATTGAGAAACCGGACGATCCGACGTCCAATCTCGCCGTAATGGGCATCTACTACGTCTCCGAGGTGCGCAACCTGTTCAGGGCCATTGACGCCCAGATGGCGGATGACGTCAAGACAAAGGGTGAATACTTCCTCGCCGACGCATTGCAGATGATGATCGACGACGGAGCGCATTTCACGACCATCCCAGCCACAGTCTGGGAAGATTGCGGCACGCCGAGCGCGCTGCTGAACACGAATCGCTATCTCCTTTCCCGCTCCGACGATACGCCGAACGTCGAAGGCTCCGTGATCATCCCACCGGTCTTCATTGCCGACAGCGCGCGCATCGAACGCTCAGTGATTGGCCCGAATGCCAGCATCGGCGACAACGTGCATGTCGACCGCGCGCTCATCCGCGACTCGATCGTCGACGCGGGCGCCGTAATTGAGTCGGCCATGCTCACGCGCTCGATCATCGGGCGCGACGCGTTCGTGCGCGGGGAACCGCTGCGCGTCAACGTCGGCGACTCGGCCGACATCGACCTGCGATCGACCGGGGACAATGGACGTGACTGACGCCCCGGGACGCTGGATCGAAGCGACCGTCGAGGCAAACGCTGAATCGGTCGAGTCCGTCAGTGAGCTGCTTGCGCGCTACGGATACAACGAAGGCGTCGTCATCGAAGAGCCATACGTACAGGACGACGACGGCGACAATCTCGAGGTGGATCCGACCCGCCCGGTCATCGTACGCACGTATCTGGCGGCGGATGACTCGCTTTCCAACCGCAAGTCAGCACTGGAGCAGGGCGTCTGGCATCTGCAACAGATCGGCGGCGTCGGTCCGGTGATCTACAGCCAACGCGCCGAGGAGGACTGGGCCAATACCTGGAAAGAGCACTTCCCGATCCTGAGAATCGGACGGCAGTACATCGTGCGCCCAAGCTGGCGCTCGTATGACCCGCAGCCTGGCGACCTGTTGATCCATCTCGACCCCGGCATGGCATTCGGCACCGGCATGCACCCGTCGACGGAGCTATGCATGCTCCTCATGGAGCGCATGGATCTCGTCTCCGCGACGGTGCTCGATGTCGGCGCCGGCTCCGGCATCCTCTCGATAGCCGCGATCCGCTCAGGCGCCGAGCGCGCCGTCGCCGTTGAAATCGATAGCGTCTCCGCCCGGTACCTGACGGAGAACGTCGCGTTGAACGCAATGGAAGGCCGCATCGAGGTCATTGTCGGCGACATCGGCGACGCGCTACCCGGTTCGCGCGTGTTCTCCGTCGTCATGGC
>DATKCN010000402.1:0-2315 GCA_035513175.1 Thermomicrobiales bacterium | reverse complement strand
CCAGGATCGTGCCAGAACTGGGCCTGACGTACGATATCCCTTTGGCAACTGCGCTGCTCACCGGAATCGTCCGCGACAGCCATGGCTTTTCGGGGTCAGCCACCTCGGGCGCGACGCTTCGCATCGCCGCAGACCTGGTCGATGCCGGCGCATCGCTCTCACGGATCCATCGAGATAGCCTTGCCCACCTGTCATGGACGACGATGGCGCTCTGGGGCCGCATGCTGCAGAGAATTGGCCAGCGGCTGGACGGACGCGTCGTCTACACGCTGCTGACCGAGGAGATGCTTGGCGAAACGGGAGCCCGCCAGGACGATGCGGACGGCATCGTCGAGTTCATCGCCACGGCGAGGGATGCCAGCATCGCTCTCCTGTGCCGCGAGATCGGGCCGCGCGAAACCCGTATAAGCATTCGGACCGCGGACTCGGTGGACGCCACCGCGATCGCGAGCGCGTTCGGGGGCGGCGGCCACAGCCGTCGCGCCGGATGTACGATCCAAGAGCCGCTGGACGTCGCCATCGATCTGGTCTTGCGAGAGGCCGCAGCGAATCTGCCGGCCGATGTGCGCTAACCGCCGACAGGATACCCGTACCGCAGCAGTAAGGGCCAGCTGAGCGCCGTGACGAGAATGCGATCGCTCACGGCCATCGCGCTTTTCCATTGCTCGTCGGCCCGTAGCTTCACCGGTCCCGTCCTCAACCGGTTCTGGTTGCCCCACACGGTGTGGGTCGGTCCAAGCACGATGTCGCTACGGCTCGAGAACGGGAGCTGGGCCTCGTCGGCTCCGGCGAGCGCGGCGATCCTGCTCGAAACGGCCACGGGGTCGCGGACGAATTCCTCGTACTTGACCCGCATGAGGCGATCTGGGGGCATGCGCCGCGTGGCGGCGCCGATCATCACGTTGCTGTAGGCCCACTTGAGCGCCCCCCGGCCGACGGAGGTCCGTGTCTGCTCACGCGGGCGGTCCTTAGCCACGTCCACGCGCTGAACCCTCCGGTGCCACGAATGCGCAACGGCGCGCGGGTCGCGAAGCAGGTGGACAACGCGGAGATCAATGCCCTCCATTCGCGCCAGGACGTGGACGTGAGATGGCGCCTTCGACGAGTCGACGATCACGCGGCTTCCGGTCACGCGGGCGATGGCCGTGTAGAGAGCCATCAGCTGATCAGCATAGTGGACGGCGTCGGCCACGACCGACCGGCTCAGGCTGGGATGAATCATGACGAGCGGCAGCCGCCGGTTCCCGGCTCTCGGAAAACGTTCGAGCCGTCCGCGACTGCTCGCAAAGGAGGCGACTGCTCCATCCCGCATCACTTCGGTCCATACGGGGCACTTGCTGAACGGGACCCCACAGCCGCACAGTGCGTCTTGCCTGACTCCGCGATTCCACAGGTAGCATAGCTCGCCGCCGTGGAAGAACCCGCCTACTTGTCCGAGGACGTTACCGAGGATGGTGCTCCCGCTGCGACCGCCTCCCGTCAGGCTGAGCACTCGCAAAGGAGCCTTCTTGCTCGTCACGAGTCATTCCTCCAGCGTTCCCACGCCCGCGGCGAAGGGCGGCCAGCATATCGAAGACGTCGCGTCGTTGCAGCCGCCGGCCGTTCAAGGGCCGTTCTCGTGCCGCCAATTTGCGTCGGGGCAGGAATGGCTGCTGCGAATCGGCTTCCGGGCCGAGCTCAGCAGGGCCGCGGTGACCGCCGTGAATCTCGCCGATGGCGATCGGGCGCTCGACGAGATGCACGATGCGGGAGTCACCCTCGTTTGAGGTGACGTTGAGGCCTCCGGGCCGGGTCGTCGCGCCCAGCCGAGGAGCATCGTGCCGGCGGCCGCGGTGATGACGCCGATGAGGATCCACGAGCGATCGGCGGTCATGAAACTCGCCGGGGCGAAGGGAAGGTCGAGGCCCTGGGCGATCCACACCGCCCCGGCAGCGATCAGCAGCACCCCGAGCACCAGCAGGATTGGTCGCATGCGCCGATCGTACCTTCAGAAACCCCTTGCGGGAGCGGCGGCGACCGCGTAATACTCCGCGCGTCGGGCCGCAGCGAGCGGGCGCCACCACCCATTCGCTACCTCTCCCCAGCGCGTCCAACCGTCGGTCTCGGGGCAGTGGCACGAGACCGGGTCGGCGTCGAGCGACGAGCCATGACGCGGTAACCACAGTTGGGAGGGGTCCGTCAGTGACCTACACCGATCCGGTGATCACCTGCAGCGATTGCGGAATCGACTTCGTGTTCTCCGCCTCCGAGCAGGAATTCTTCGCGGAGAAGGGCTTCGCGTCCGCTCCGAAGCGCTGTGCCTCGTGCCGTGCCCA
>DATKCN010000401.1:0-2737 GCA_035513175.1 Thermomicrobiales bacterium | reverse complement strand
TTACCGCAGAAGCGAAAGCCTTCGGGATTGGCGGTTCCACAGCGCGGGCAGGTGACCATTGCCCGGCCAGTGTAGGGGCGCGACGCGGGCCATCAGGCCGCCCTAGATCGGGTTGACGGTCACCCAGTAGCCGATGAAACGTGGGCTGTCGGGATCGTCAAAACGCCGAAACGGCTGCTTAAACTGCCGCCAAGTGAGGCGGGTGTTGGGCGGCAGGTCGTACCAGCCCTTGGTCTGCTTGGGATACAGCGGTCCCATCACGTAGACATGGGTGATCGTGAAGTTGTTGGTCCGTGCCGGATCGGCCGTGGCATCGAACCCTGTCAGCACCCAGGCGTGCCGGCCGCCCTTCACCAAGAGACCGACCGGTCGGCCCGTCCTGCGAATGTGCTTGACGGCGCGGCGGACCGCGCGTCGGTAAGTAGTCGCGACGCGCGGCTCATACGTGCCGCCGCCGAAGCGATTCAGCGTGCGTGCAAACCCGACCGCGTCCGAGCCGCCGCTGTTGCTGTCGAAGTGCTCGTCATGGTTCATCGCGTACGTCACGAGCCGCTTCTGCCGCCGACGCGAGGTGTTCGACGTGTCCTTGATGATGTTCAGCATCGCCTGCGCGCTGGCACCGACGCACCACGTCCACGTGTACTGGGTGACGAAAACCCAGTCGCGGTACAGGTTGTACGTGCCCGACCAGCGCTTGGCAGCGAGGGCGTCGTCCGCGACGGCCAGCGAGGCGCTCAACAGCAGCACCAGCGCGAGCGAAACGCCGATGAGACGCGAGACGGCGTGGGCCACGGCTATCCCTCCGTTTGCGGTGGCACGCTTAGCTTGGCCAACGGATGGACCCGACCCAGGTTTCACGGCGACCTGGTGGCTCCCCCAGTCAATCCGCCGCTGGGTCCATCACGGCACGCCGGACCCTCTGGCTATTTTGGAGTGGCTGGTACCCCCACGCGCAACCCGGACCTTTGTCTACTGACTCGTCCGACGCATCAGCTCGTGATCAGCAACAGGGCGACGACGAGGCCACCGACAACGACGATGGCAACAACGCCGAGGTGCAGACTGAGTGACGGACGGAAGGTGCCGCTCGCCAGCTCGCGCCGCGCATTGAGATAGGAGTAGGCCCCGGCGAGCGCCAGCAGCGTGCCGAACAGGACCAGCCCGACGCCGGCAGCCGACTGCCAGGCCTGGCTCCCATCCGGCGCCAGGCGGTCCACGAGGAAGCCCAGGCCCATGACGGTGAGCGCGGTGCGAATCCAGGCCAGCAGCGTGCGCTCGTTGGCCAGATGGTCGCGAACCGAGGGCGGGGCGGTGGGCTGTCCCGGGTCGGTCACCGTCAGCCTGCGATCAGCTCCCCGCCGTCGACGCCCAGGACGTTGCCGGTCATCCAGTGCGTGCCGTCGCCGGAGAGCTTGACGATTGCCTGCGCCACGTCGTCGACGGTCGTCAAGCGGCCCATCGGGTTGCGCCGCATGGCGTGGTCGATCAGATCCTCCGCCTCAGGCAACTGCATCAACGCTGGCGTCTGCGTCACCCCGGCGCGGATGGCGTTGATCGTGACTCCGCTGCCCAGGCGCGCGAACTCCATCGCCAGCTGGCGGCAGTGCGACTCGAGCGCGCACTTGGCCGCGCTGACCGCGCCATAGCTGGCTATCACCCGCGTCGAGCCCTCGCTGGTCAACGCATAAATCTTCGAGCCCTCGCCGAAGAGGCGGGCGCGCCAGACATCCTGTGCCCAGTAGACGAGGCTGTGCGCCATCACATCCAGCGTCATCTCCATGTTCCTGCGGCTAATCGCGTCGCCCGGATCAGGCGCCAGGAAGGGCTTCAGCGTGCCGAAGGCAAGCGAGTGGAGCATCACTCGCACGTAGCCGGAGTCGCCCAGGACATTCGAAAGCTCGTCAATGACCCGCGCCCGCTGCTCATCGTCAGCCGCATTGACGTTGAAGAAGAGCGCCTGTCGCCCGTTCTCCGAGATACGCCGCCGTATCTCCTTGACCCTGGCCATGCCCTGGCGCCGGTCGAGATGGACACCACAGATGTCGTAGCCCGCGCCAGCCAACGCCAGCGCGCTGGCCTCACCGAAGCCGCTGCTCGCGCCCAGGATGAGCGCCCACGGCTGGCGCTGGTCGGTGCTGTCGGCCATCGAGTCGAACTCCTCTCGTTCTCCCTCCCGCTCGGCCGGCCGAGTGTAACCGCCCGCCCTGCCGGATCCGGCTCGCCGCCGACCACTCAGTAGTCGAGGAGGCCTCTCGACCCGCGCCGAACCAGGTCGTATGCGAACTGGCCGTCCGTCTCCGGATTGGCCAGGTTCGGCTGCGTGTCGACGATCAGCGTCGTGTGCAGCCAGACCTGGACGAGCCGATCGCCGTTGAAGGTCATCTCGGGGACGAGGCCCATCATCGTCGCCTGACGGAAGTCCTGGTCGAAGATGAAGTTGCCCAGCGAGTAGAAGACGAGGCGGCCGTCGATGTCCTCCATGCCGCCCGGGAAGTGCGAGTGGGCGCCGATGATGAGGTCGGCGCCGGCGTCGACCCACTCCGCGGCCAGGCGGCGCTGGTAGGTCCGCGGCGTGGGGTAGTACTCCACGCCCCAATGCGGGAAGACGATGACCACGTCGGCGTTCTCGTTCGCCTCGCGGATCGATTCCCGCATCGGCCCCTGGCGGCAGTTGAGCGTGCCCACCTTGCCCGGCTTGGCGCGCGAGCTGGGGCGGATCGCGTCGCAGGCAATGACC
>DATKCN010000400.1:0-3852 GCA_035513175.1 Thermomicrobiales bacterium | reverse complement strand
CGCGCGCATCTCAGGGCCGAGCGGAATCCTTCACTGCAGCCGACAGCGCTCGTTCACGAGCTATACCTGCGGCTCGTGAATCGTGACAGCATGATCATCCGCGATCGCACTCATTTCTTTGCGATCGCCGCACGGCTCATGCGCCAAATACTCGTGGACCACGCGCGCAGGCGGCTCGCGGATAAACGCGGTGGCGGCGTAACCATCCTCGGCTTAGACAAGTTGTTGGAGCCGGCGAGAACGGGGGGGGTGGATGTCCTCGAGATCGACGAGGCTCTGGGTCAGCTGATGTCTGTCGACCCGCGGCTGTGCCGCGTCGTCGACCTGAGATTTTTCGGCGGACTGAGCATTGAGGAAGCCGCCGAAGCGCTTGGGGTTTCGACCGCGACCGTCGAACGCGACTGGGCGATGGCCAAGGCCTGGCTCTTTCAGCGGCTGTTCCCGCGACCCTGATTACCTTACGGCCGCCCCGATTGGGCGCGCACATCCAGAAAGCCAAGGCGAGGTATAATTTCGGCACCTTCCCGAGCATGAGCCTACGTCCCGACGAGTGGACGCGTCTGAGGGCGCTGTTTGAGTGCGCACGGGCGCTGCCGCCAGACGCCCGCCCAGCGTATCTGGTGGGAGCGTGCGGGGGCGATGACACGCTGCGACGGGAGGTCGAGCAGTTGCTGGCGTCGCACGACGCGGCCGGCAGTTTTCTGGAGACACCGGCAGCCGCGCTGGTCGACGAGACGATGATGGCAGGACTGAAGGGCCAGCGCCTCGGCGCGTACCGGATGGAGTCGCGAATCGGGGCAGGCGGGATGGGTGAGGTGTATCGCGCGATCGATACACGCCTGAATCGGCCCGTTGCGATCAAGTTTCTCTCATCCGAGCTGGCGGACTCGTCCGCGCGCCGGCGCTTCCAGCAGGAAGCGCAGATGGCGTCGGCGCTCAACCATCCGCATATCCTCACCGTGCACGAGGCCGGCGAGCTCGACGGCCGCCAGTATCTGGTAACGGAGTTGGTCGATGGCGGCACGCTGAAGGAGTGGGCGAAGGCGGAACGGCGGTCGTGGCGCCAGATCGTCGAGCTGATGGTGGGGGTGGCCGACGCGCTGGCGGCGGCGCATGCGGTGGGCATCCTGCACCGCGACATCAAACCGGACAACATCCTGGTCACGACGAGTGGCTACGCCAAGCTCGCCGACTTCGGGCTGGCGAAGCTGGAGGAGCGTGCGACGCCCGTCACGGCGGCGCAGACGGTGACGGCGGGCGAGACGCGGCCGGGCGTGGTGATCGGCACCATCGCCTATATGTCGCCCGAACAGGCCTCGGGAAAGCCCTTGGACGCGCGCAGCGACATCTTCTCATTTGGCGTCGTGCTGTACGAGCTGCTCGCGGGAGGGCGGCCGTTTACCGGCGCGACGGATCTCGACGTCCTCCAAACGATCATTCATGGCGCGGCGGAGCCGCTCGATGGAGAGATGCCGCCCGCGCTGCGGATGGCGGTCGAGAAGGCATTAGAGAAAGACCGGGCGGATCGGTACCAGACGATGCGCGAGCTGGTCGTGGACCTGCGGCGTGTGGCGCGACAATCCGAGGCTGTATCGGGCGCCTCGGTACGCGCCGAACGTCCGCGCACGAGGCGATGGCACGTACTCGCGCCGGTCGCCGCTGCGGGTGCCGTCCTCGCTGGGGGTCTGGCGTACTGGCATCCCTGGACCAGCAGGAACGCAGGAAACAACTCAACCCAGTGGTCGTTCACGAAACTCACCGACCAGCTCGGGGAGGAGCTGTATCCCAGCCTGTCGCCGGATGGCCGATCGCTCGTGTACGCGAGCCGGGTCTCGGGGAATTGGGACATCTACTTCCAAAGAGTAGGGGGCAAGACCACGATGAATCTGACGAAGGACTCGCCCGCCGATGATACGCAGCCGTCGTTTTCTCCTGACGGGGACCGCATCGCGTTTCGCTCCGAGCGAGAGGGCGGTGGGCTGTTCGTCATGGGCGCGACAGGCGAGAGCGTCCGGCGCTTGACCAATGGTGGCTATCACCCAGCCTGGTCGCCCGACGGCAAGGCGATCGTCGTCAGCACCGTGAGCTTTGGGAGCCCGACGAGCGTGAACACCGGCTTTACGGGCGAGTTGTTGGTCGTTGACGTCGCGACTGGCAGGACGCGGCGCCTCCTCGCCCATGCGTCCGTCTTTCAACCCCACTGGTCGCCCAATGGTCATCGGATCGCCTATTGGGGCTTGCGGATGGCGGGTGCCCCACAGCGAGACCTCTGGATCATCGCGTCAGCCGGAGGAGAACCGATCCAGGTGACAGATGACGCCCCCATCGACTGGAATCCTGTCTGGTCACCGGACGGGCGGTACCTCTATTTCTCCAGCGATCGAGCCGGGAGCATGAATCTCTGGCGCGTGCCGATTGAGGAAAGATCGGGGAAGGTCCTGGGACCGCCGGAGCCCGTGACCACGCCCTCGCCGTACAGTGGATACCTGACCATGTCGCGCGATGGCGGCCACATCGCCTATGCGCACGTCTCGTTCACCAGCAACCTCTTCAAGATCGGATTCGACCCCTCGGGTGAAGCCACAACGGGACTGCCGACGCCCATTACCCAGGGATCTCAGCAAATCGGGCTACCCGATCTCGCGCCGAACGGCGAGTGGGTGGTGGCCAGCGCGACGACCGGGCCCCAGGAGGACGTGGTCGTCCTGCGCACGGACGGGACCGGTTTGCCGCAGAAGCTCACTGAGGATGGATTCAAGGACCGCCTTCCGCGGTGGTCCCCCGACGGCAAGCAGATCGCGTTCTATTCCGATCGCAGCGGCTCGTTTCAGGTATGGACGATGAACACGGACGGGGGCGCCCCGCGACAGCTCACGGACGCTGATGGGGGAGTCGCCAGTTTCGTGTGGTCGCCAGACGGAACCCGGATGGCCATCCGGCGCCCCCCGCAGGCCCAGATGTCAGCGCGCGTGCAGGTGTTTGATGTTCGAAAGCCGTGGAACGAACAGACGCCAGACACGCTTCCGCTGTCCTTCCCCGCAGGCGTATCATTAGGTCCTCATTTATGGTCGGCCGACGGGCGGCGGTTGGCAGTGAACGTGGCCGGCCCAGGCCCGTCCGCCGGCATTTACAGCTACGACTTCAAGACCCGACAGGTCCAGAGGCTGACGCACTACGCCATTCGACAGGCGCGCTGGTTCCGTGATGGTCGCCGGCTGCTGTTCCTCTATGAAGGCAAACTGTATGTGATCGACACCCTTTCCCTGAAGAGTCGCGAAGTGTTGTCGCAGTTCCCCAACGAGATTGGATCGTTTTCACTTTCCAGTGACGATAGCCTGATCGTCTACGCGCTGAGCAGCAGGGAAGCCGACATCTGGTTGGCCACCCCGGAGGAGCCAACGCTCGAGCGCAAGCGATGAACCTTCGGTCGGACGGCCCTGACCGTTCCGGTCAAGGCCGTCCGCGCGTCAGCGGCTTTATTAAGCAATGCACCTAGTCTGCGAGGCGGGGCCTCGGTGGTCTGAGGCGCAGCCTCTAGAAATTCGCGTTGCCTTGGTTGGCGTGCCACGTGTTGTCCACGCCAAACCAGTCGAAAAGGTCGAACGGGTAACACGGCGCCAACGTGTAACCCGCGACGCTGTTCCCGGTCGCGTTGTTCTGCAGGATCAGATTGCCACTGACCGCCGATCCCATGAGGGCGATTCCCGCTCGGGCATTCCCGTGGATGCGGTTTTGCGCTATGAGCGTTCCGGTCAGCGGCAGTCCTGGAGGACGCGTCAACACGATCCCCCAACCGCTGTTGTCGAGTACTGCATTTTCCAGGATTGCGTTCTGGTCCGACGGACCGGTGAG
>DATKCN010000399.1:0-2876 GCA_035513175.1 Thermomicrobiales bacterium | reverse complement strand
CCACCATCAACGCCGTCAAAGAAACACCCGCGCTCGCGAAGTTCCAGTTCCGCGCCAGCAATCGATGGATGAGCGGCACCTACAGTGAGTCGCGCGTCGAGTCGTTCACCGGCGCGGGCAGCGAACACCGCCATCAGACCGAGTTCCGCTACGGCTCCGATCATCCCGCCGTTCTCGTGGGTGAAGATCGTGGTCCGACGCCGATCGAATTCCTCCTGCACGGATTGGCCGGGTGCATCACCGCAGGCGTCGGCAACATCGCCGCCGCCAGGGGTGTGACCCTGACGTCGGTGGAGTCGCACGTCGAGGGCGACATCGATCTGCGCGGCATCCTCGGTCTGTCCAACGACGTCCGCAACGGCTACGAGCGCATCCGCATCAGCGTCACCATCGCCGGCGACGCGCCGCCGGAGAAGCTGCGCGAGATCGTCGAGCAATCGCGTGCCCGCTCGGCGGTGTTCGACGTGCTCACCAATGGTGTGCCGGTCGACGTCAGCGCCAACACGCGTTGAGGTGCGCCGTGACGCGCACCACGACGATCGTCATCGGCGCCGGGCAGGCAGGGCTCGCCATGAGCCGCTGCCCGTCCGAGCTCGGCATCGAGCACGTCGTGCTCGAACGTGGAAAGCTGGCCGAGCGTTGGCGCAGCCACAGCTGGGATTCGCTGCACCTGTTGACGCCGAACTGGATGACCCGTCTTCCCGGATTCCGCTACGACGGTCCCGACCGTGACGGCTTCATGTCCGTTCCGGAGCTGATTGCGTTCCTCGAACGCTACGCCGTCTCGTCCGACGCACCGGTCCTGACCGGCACGGCAGTGGAGAACGTGGAGCGATCGGGCAATGGCTTTCGTGTGGTCACCAGCCGCGGTATCTGGTCGGCTGCTTCCGTGGTGGTGGCGACCGGCTTCTGTGATGTGCCGGCCGTTCCTGCCGCGAGCCGCGGGGTGGCGCCCTCGATTCAGCAGATTGCGGCTCCGGACTACCGGCGCCCGGACCAACTGCCGGCGGGTGGCGTCCTCGTCGTCGGCGCTTCCTCCACGGGCGTGCAGCTCGCCGACGAAATTCAGCGCTCCGGGCGACCGGTCACGCTGGCCGTCGGTCGTCACACGCGACTGCCCCGGCGGCACCGCGGACGCGACATCTTCTGGTGGCTGGATCAGCTCGGCGTGCTGAGCCAGGGCGCCGACGCCGTTCGGGATCTCGCGCGTTCACGGCAGCAGCCGTCGCTTCAGCTGGTTGGCACGCCGGATCATGCATCCCTCGATCTGGCGGTGCTGCACGGCCGCGGTGTCCGGCTGGTCGGCCGGGTCCGCGATATCAGCGGCCATCGCGTGACACTCGCCGATGACGTCATCGCGACAACCGCCGCCGCGGACATCAAGATGGCCGAGATCCTCACGCGGATCGATCAGTTCATCGAGACAACCGGCATCGCCGCCGAGCCGCCCGGACCCTTCCACCCGACGTGGCCGCTTGCAGCCGACGCTCCGGACACACTCAATCTGAAAGGCGAGCGCATCAAGACGATGATCTGGGCGACCGGGTATCGGCGCGCCTATCCATGGCTGCGTGTACCGGTGTTCGACGCTGACCGAGAAATCAGGCACACAGGCGGGATCACTCCGGCGGCCGGGCTCTTCGTGCTCGGCCTGAATTTTCAGCGCCGCCGGAACTCCAGTTTCATTGACGGCGTCGGCGACGACGCACGGGTGATCGCGCACGAGATCGCCCAGTCGATAACCCGTGTGCGCGTTGCATAGGGGGCGACAACGATGAAATGTGATGCCGTCATCGTCGGAGCGCGCTGCGCAGGGGCGGCGACTGCGTTGTTACTCGCACGAGCAGGCGCGCGTGTCCTGATGGTCGATAAAGGCGTGTACGGCTCCGACACGCTGTCGACGCACGCGCTGATGCGCGGCGCCGTTCTGCAACTGCATCGGTGGAATGTGTTGCCGACCATCGTGGCGGCTGGGACACCGCACGTGCACTCCACCACGTTCAGCTACCGCGAGCACGACATCTCCGTGCCGATCGAGCCGAGGTTCGGCGTCAGCGCGCTGTACGCGCCACGCCGGGCGCTGCTCGACCGGGTGCTGGTCGATGCCGCAACCGGCAGCGGGGCGGAGGTCCGCTACGGCGTTCGTGTCGAGGACCTCATCGTCGACGATCGCGGGCGCATCCGTGGAATTACTGCTGTTGCCGGAGGCACGCGTCAGCGCATCGACGCCGACATCGTCATCGGCGCCGACGGACTGTATTCGACGATCGCGCAGCGGGTGGGTGCGCCGCGGGTTGTCGAGGGCCGGCACTCGGCGGGAGTCCTCTACAGCTATTGGCACGGCGTGCCCGTTGACGGCTATTACTGGAAGTTCCAGACCGGCGCGAGTATCGGCGCCATTCCCACCAACGACGGCGCCACCTGTGTGTTTGTGTCGGTCTCCGCGGAACGCTTTCGCTCGGAGATCAACGGTGACGCCGCTACGGCATACCGGCGGCTGATTCGCGAGGTCTCGACAGAGTACGATGCGCGGCTCGACGGAGCCTATCGAGTGGAGCCGGTTCGTGGATTCGGCGGCCAGACCGGGTTCATCAAGCGCGGCGCCGGGCCCGGGTGGGCGCTGGTCGGCGACGCCGGGTACTTCAAGGATCCGCTCACCGCCCACGGCATCACCGATGCGTTGCGTGACGCGGAGTTGCTGGCGCGCGCGATCGTGCGTGACACAGCGGCCGCATTCGCGGACTACGAGGCGACACGGGTCGATCTGTCGCGCCGGTTGTTCGAGGTCACCGATGAGATCGCGTCATTTGCCTGGACCGACAGCGAGGTGCAGTTGCTGCACCGCGCGTTCAGCAGCGAGATGTCGCGTGAGGTGC
>DATKCN010000398.1:0-16078 GCA_035513175.1 Thermomicrobiales bacterium | reverse complement strand
GGCTGGGAAAAGTGGAACGCGCATTACTGGAGTGAGCACTATCCGGACTGGCTGGACTTCTTCTTCCACGAGCTGTTTTCGGAGCCTCATTCGACCAAGCCCATCGATGACGGCATCGGGTGGGGCCTGGAAACGACGCCGGAGTTTCTCGGGCTGACCGTGGCCAACCCCGCGATGTTTCCGGCCATGCTGCTTGACGAAGCCATCGGCCGCATCCAGTGTCCGGCGCTGCTCATCCACGGCGACGACGATCGTATCGCCGACGTCGAGCACTCCCGGCGGTTAGTTGCGCTACGGCCCGATTGGGAACTGCTGGAGATGCAGGACTGCGGTCACGGCGTCATGCTGCGCGACCCCGTCCGCACGAACCTGGCGATCGCTGACTTCCTGCGGCGCCGGGGCTGGAGCGGACGTCAGTAGCACATGCTCGTCACATCATGCCAAGCCGGGCGGAGGATGTCAGGCTGCCCGCGATCCGCTGTAGTATTCCGGCGATGGCGCCTGGGCCATACAGCGGAAGGGACGGATGCCGATGCGCGCGCTCGAGCCTGCCCGATCCGGCCTGGCCACGAACCCCATGGACGGCGTTCGCGTGCATTACGAGGTGTTCGGGAGCGACGACGCCGAGCGCGCCATCGTCTTCTCCCCCGCCGCGACTTACATCCACGGGCGCGTCTGGAAGGGGCAGGTACCCTGGCTCGCGCAACGCGGCTTGCGGGTCGTGACGTGGGACGCGCGCGGCAGCGGCGGGTCCGACTGCCCGGAGAGCGGCTACTCGGCCGACTACTTCGCCGCCGACCTGCTGGCCGTCATGGACGCGGCGCAAGTGCAACGGGCCGCACTGGTTGGCATCACCTGGGCCATCCGCTGGCTGAGCCGCGTGGCAGTCCGGCATCCGGAGCGCGTCTCGCATCTCATCAGCGTCAGCTCATTCCCGACGCATTTCGACACCTCCCTCCACCCCATGATGCTGGAGTACTTCACGTCCGGCCCTGACCCCGATGTGCCGCTCGACTGGAAGGTGTTCCACATGCGACACGACTTCCGCGCGCTGAACGAGGCAACGGCCATCGAGGACTTCCCCGAGCCGCACTCGACGAAGCAGATCGAGGATTTCGTCGCCTGGACGATGGAGGGCTCGCCGGAGGCGTTGATCGCCGCCAGCCTGGAGCTATTCGAGCATGAGCCGACCGCCTACTACCGCCACATCGCCTGCCCGACGCTTCTCATTCACGGCAGCGACGACGCCTCCGTCTCGCCCGAGTTCGGCCGGATGCTACAGGCCGAGATTCCCGGCGCGGAACTGCTGATCTTCGAGGGCAGCGGCCACGTTCCGATTGCCCGCGATCCCGTGCGGGCAAACCTGGCCATCGCCGAGTTCATCGAGCGCGACGCCCCGGAACCGCGAGTAAGGACATGGCAGCGGGCCATGTCGCGGCCCCGGCGGGCGCTGTTCGTCTCCAGCCCCATCGGCCTGGGGCATGTGCAGCGCGACCTGGCCGTCGCCCGCGAGCTGCGGCGGCTCCTGCCGGACCTGAGGATCGACTGGCTCGCGCAGCACCTGGTGACGCGGGTGCTGGAACAGGCCGGGGAGACGATTCACCCGCTGAGCGGCGCGCTGGCGAGCGAGTCGGCGCACTGGGAGCAGGCGGCCGGCAGGGGCGGAGAGCACTCGCTGCACTGCTTCCACGCCTTCCGCGAGATGGACGAAATCCTGCTGGTCAACTTCATGGTCTTTCTGGACGCCGTGCGGGAAACCCCTTACGACCTGTGGATCGGCGATGAGGCCTGGGAAGTAGACCACTTCCTGCACGAGAACCCGGAGCTGAAAACCGCGCCCTACGTCTTCATGACCGACTTCCTCGGCTGGCTGCCAATCGACCGCTCGCCGGATTCGCGCGAGGCGTTCCTGACGGCCGACTACAACGCCGAGATGCTGGAGCACGTCGCGCGCTTTCCGTACGTCCGCGACCGCGCGATTTACTTCGGCGTGCTCGACGACCTCGTGTCGGAACGCTTCGGGCCCGACCTGCCGCTGATCCCCGACTGGACCCGGGAGCACTTCACGCCGGTCGGCTACGTCGTGCCGTACGACCCGGCGGACCTCGCGGACACCGGCGCGTTGCGCGAGCGGTTGGGCTACGATCCCGACCTTCCACTGGCAGTGTGCGCCGTCGGAGGCACGAGCGTTGGGCGTCCGTTGCTCGACCGCGTGCTGGAAGCCTGGCCATTGATGCGGCGGGAGATCCCGGACGCTCGGCTCGTGCTCGTGGCTGGACCACGCATCGACCCGGAAACGCTGGCCGAGCAGGACGGCGTGCGCGTCCTGCCCTACGTCCACAACCTGTACGAGCATCTGGCAGCCGCCGACCTCGGCATCGTGCAGGGCGGCCTCGGGACGACGATGGAATTGACTGTCAACCGCCGCCCATTCCTCTACTTCCCCCTGAAGGACCACTGCGAGCAGGTCTTCCACGTCGCCCACCGCCTCGATTGCTACGACGCGGGACGGCGCATGGACTTCGCCGCCACCTCCCCCGCCGCACTGGCCGAAGCCGCCCTGCAAACCATCGGCAGCGACACCAGCGCCTACCGCCAGCACGACCCCGGTGGCGGGACGCGGGCAGCACGGCTGATCGCCGATCTTTTCTGAGGGAGTAGGGAGTAGGGAATAGGGGTTTGAGTAACCGGTTTTCGCCCCTGCTCCCTACTCCCTACTCCCTCATCGTTTAGACTGCCCCAACCACCGTCCACCATATATGAAAGGCGGGAGTCAATGCACGTCGGCGATCTTCTGGCGGAAATGCTGATGCGGTCGGGTGTGACGCACGTCTTCGGCGTCCCCGGCGGGCAGACGACCCCGCTCTACCAGGGCATCTTCGACCGCCGCCCCGGCATCGACCACGTCCTGATGCGCGACGAGCGCAGCGGCGTCTACGCCGCCGACGGCTATGCACGCGTCTCCGGCCGCATGAGGGTCTGCGACGGCACCGTCGGCCCCGGCGCGACCAACCTCGTCTCCGGGCTGGCCGAGGCGCTCAATTCGTCGATTCCGCTGCTGGCCGTCGTGGCCGACATCCCGCGCGGCTGGGAGCATCGCCGCCCGTTCGGCAACGCCTCGCAGGGTTTCCGGCAGGCCGAGACGCTGCGGCCCGTCTCCAAGGCGCTGATCCGCCTCGACGACCCCGAGCACGCCGCCGCCACCATCGCGCTGGCGATCCGCACCGCCGTCTCCGGCCGACCTGGCCCGGTGACGCTGGAGATCCCTGACGATGTCTTCAAGATGCAGATTCCTGACCAGCCGATTCCGGAGGTTTCCAGCGAGTGCCCGCCACATCGCTCGGTTGCCTCCGATGACGCGCTGCAACGGGCCGTCGAAACGCTGACCTCCGCCGCCCGCCCGATCCTGCTGGCAGGCAGCGGCGCGATCACCTCCGGCGCGTGGGACGAGGTCGCAGCCGTCGCCGAGCGCTTGCAGGCGCCGGTGCTGACCAGCATCACCGGCAAGGGCGCCATCGCCAGCGGCCATCCGCTGTCGGCGGGCGTGGCGGGCGTCTTCGGGCAGACCAGCGCGAACGACCTGCTGGCCGCCTGCGACACGATTTTCGCCGTTGGCTGCAAGCTGGGACAGCTCACGACCTTCTCCTGGCGCTTTCCGATCGCCTCCCAGACGCTCGTGCAGCTCGACATCGACGGCGGGGGAATCGCCCAGGGCGCGTCGGTGGCGCTGATCGGCGACGCGCGTGACAGCCTGCGCGCGCTCCTGCCACTGCTGCCCGCCAACGCCGGGAACGGCTCCGGCTGGGGCAAAAGCGCCGTGGGCCGCTCGCGGTCCGGTTGGGACGCCTACAACGACAACGTCCAGGCCGAACCGGGCAAGGTCGATCCGCGTGGCGTGCTGGACACCGTCAACATGCTGGCCCGCCCGCAGGACGTGCTGGTCTGCGACGCCAGCCTGTCGTCCGGCTGGGGCTCGGCCTACTTCGACATCAAGCAGGCGGGCCGCCACTTCGTTGCCCCACGCGGTCTGGCAGGGCTCGGTTGGGGAGGACCGGCCGCCATCGGCGCGCAAGCCGCGCTGGGGGATGCCGGCCGCGTCTTCGCCCTGATCGGCGACGGCGCCTGGGCCTACTCGCTGGCCGAGGCGGAATCCGCCGTGCGCCGCGAACTGCCGATCATCTTCATCATCCTCAACAACGGCACGCTCGGCTGGATGCGCCATGGCTTCGAGCGAGGCGGCAAGGTGCTCTCGGTCGATTTTCACCCCTCCGACTTCGCGGCCGCCGCGCGCTCCTTCGGCGCCCGCGGCCTGACCGTCGGACCGGACGACGACCTGGAAGCCGCCTTCGCACTCGCCCTGCGCGTCGACGGCCCCTGCGTGATCGACGCCCACTCCAGCAGCGTCATGTCCCCCGTCCTGGCCCCGCCCACCGAGGCCGCGCCCGACCTGGAGGATGTCTACGCGCGGTAGGGGCGCATTGCCATGCGCCCTGGTTGGCCCCCGCGCCCTCGGATCGATAGCAGCGTGTCCGACGACTCGCAGCGACTCGGTGAGGCCGGCCCGGGGCCGCGTCGGATTCGCGGGCGACATCAGTCGATAGCGAGGCGAGCCATTCGCGCGCTTGGAGTCATCGGCAAGCTTCCTGTCGTGGGGTCGGTCAAGACCCGTCTGTCGCCGCCGCTCGATCCGGCACAGGCCGCGCTGCTCTACGGCGCGTTCCTGCGGGACACCCTGTCGAGCGCGCTGCGCGTGCGCGAGGCCGCCGTCTACCTCTTCCACCCGCCTGCTCCCGGCGGCGCCGCGCTCGAAGTCCCGTTGCCGGACGGCGTAACCTGCGTCGAGGAACGCGGCGCCGGGCTGGACAACGCCATGCACGGGGCGTTCGAGCAGCTCTTCGAGCTGGGCGCCACCGCCGTCGTCCTGATCGGCGCCGACCTGCCGACTCTGCCTCGCGAGCGCATCGAGGACGCGTTCAGCGCGCTGCGGAGCGGGCGAATCGACCTCGTGCTGGGTCCGGCGGAGGACGGCGGCTACTACCTGATCGGGCTGCGCGCCAGCCAGCCCGCGCTGTTCGAAAACGTCGACTGGGGCTCCGAGCGCGTCCTGGCGCAGACGCTCGACCGCGCTCGCGACGCTGGTCTTGAGGCGACGCTCATCGATCCGTGGCATGACGTTGACACTCCTGACGACCTGCGGCGTCTGGCGCGGGAACTGGAAGCCGATCCCTGCCTCGCCGCTCCAGCGACCCGGCAGACCCTTGCGACGATTGCGGGCGCCGGTCTGTAGGCCCGCTCACCGATCTGCTTGTGCCCGCCGCTTACACTTGTGCGTATAGCGCATGGGCTGGCGCATGCCGGCTCCCGTCGTGGCAGGAAATCAGCAGCATGAGCGCAAGCCAGTCAGTTCCCCGTGTCAACGTCGTCGTCTACCGCATCACCGGCCGTCAGGGCTTCATCACGATCCCGCACCGCTACTGCGAGGAATGCGATCTGACGGTGCGCGTCGCCCGTGACGTCGTCTCCGGGCTCGATGACCCCGGCGTGTCGCTCACCGTCCGGCCGTGGATGCTCTGGTTCTGGAAACCGCTCGCGCGGGGCGGCTGGCACGCGCCGATCCTGACCGTCAATGGCCGCGTCGTCAGCCAGGGCATCGTGCCCTCGCAGGATGTCGTCCGCCAGGCGATCCAGGGCGCGCGCGACAGACAACCGGGCTCCAGCCGCCAGGCGGAGGCGTCGTGAGAGTCGAACCACAACCTGCGACACTGGCGTCGTGCGTCATCCCCTGCCTCAACGAGGCATCGACAATCGGCGCGTGCCTGCGACAGTTCGAGCGCCTGCCGGGAAGCTGGGAGCTCATCGTCGCCGACTCCGGCAGCGTTGACGAGACGAGACACATCGCGTCAGCCACTCCCGGCGTGCGACTCGTCGCGGCGCCTCGCGGACGCGGCGCCGGCATGAACGCGGGCGCGGCGAGCGCCTCCGGCGACATCCTCATCTTCCTGCATGCCGACACCCTGCTGCCGATCGACGCCTGGCAACTGATCGTCGACGCGCTGGCCGACACGCGCGTCAGCGCCGTGGCGTTCCACCTGCGTCTGGATCGGCCAGAGCTGCGCTACCGTTTCGTGTCGCTCGCGAGCAGGATTCGCATGCCCATTCAGCGCACCTTCTTCGGCGATCAGGCGATCGCGGTGCGGCGAGCAGATTTCGAGGCCATCGGCGGCTTTCGGGAACTGGCGCTGATGGAGGACATCGACCTCTCGCGCCGCTTGCGGAAGAGCGGACGGCTCGCGACGCTCCCGGCGCACGTCACCACCTCGGCCCGACGCTTCCAGCGCCACGGCGTCGTGCGCACGCTGCTGTTCATGACCGGCCTGCAGATCGCCTACAGCCTCGGTGTGCCCGCCGAGCGGCTGGCGCGGCGCTATGCTGCCGTACGCTGAGCCCGGATCGGAGCGAGCCTCGTTGCGCGACACCCTTCGATTCATCGCTGAGGACGGCCAGCCGGTGGCTATCTCCGATTGGCGCGGGCAACCTGCGCTGCTGGTCTTCATGCGCTGGCTGGGCTGACTGCCGTGCGTCGAGCATCTCGCGCGGTTGCGCGAGCGTCAACCAGAGCTGGACACGCTGGGCGTGCGGGTGTTCGTCGTCGCGTTCGAGTCCGCCGCCAGCGTGCGCCGCTATCGCGCGCGGCACGACATCCCCTGGCCGGTCCTGCGCGACCCGCGCCGGGACGCCTATCGCGCCTTTGGCATGGAACGCAACCCCGTCCGCGCGCTGGTTTCGCCAAAGACCATCTGGCACTACCTGCGTCAGGCAATGCGTGGCCGCCTGCCGCGCCTCACGGCCAGCGACTACGCGCAGCTTGGCGGCGACGTGCTTCTGTCAGCCACCGGCGAGCGCTGCTGGGTTCACGTCAGCCGCGAGCCGGCCGACCGCGCGTCAATCGATCAGATCGTGAGGGCAGCCCGTGCCTGCGCCGCTGATTGATCCGAAGGCCCTGGCGAAGGAGACACGCAACGTGCTCGGCCTGGACCACGAGCCGGAACTGCGCTTCCTGGCGCGCGGCGAATACAGCCTCAACTACCTCACGACCAGTACTCCCGAGCCGCTGGTCATCCGCTGCGTCACCGGCTCGCAGATCGGCCTCTCGCTCGTCGAGCAGGTGCGCTACGAAGCACGCGCCCTGCGCCTGCTCGCGCCATCCGGCAGAACGCCGCGCTGGATCGCGACACAGCCGGAGCCGGAGGGCCTGCCATTTCCGTTCCTGGTGGAGACGTGGCTGCCCGGAAGCCCGCTCGACTACGCCACCGGCCTCGAAGAAGCCGCCCGCTGCGTGGCCGCGATTCACCGCCTCCCGGTCGCGCGGGAGCACGGCTTACTGCTCTACGGTGAGCCGGGACCTGCCATCGTCGCCGAAGCGCGGGAGTGGGCGGCCTCCTACCTCGGCTGGAATGAGGGGCCGAGGGCGTTGCGGGCAGCGCTACAGCGAGCCTTCGCCGCCGTCGAAGCGGATCTGGAGCGGGCTTCGAGCGTCTTCGCCGAGCCGGACCTGGCCTACGTCAACTACGACCTGAACACCCACAACTTCATCGTGCGGCCGGACGATGGCTTCGTGTCGCTCATCGACTGGGAGAAGGCGCGCGTCGCCCCCGCCACGCAGGACCTGGCCCACTTCCTGCTGCCGACCACGACCCTCTGGCGAACGGCGACGGCCACCCGCCTGACCCCCGATCAGGAGACCCGCTTCATCGACGCCTACCTCGCCGCCCGGCCACACCTGGAAGGGGAACGCTTATTGATCCAGCTCGCCAGCATGAAACGCCTGATCGCGTTGCGCGCCGTCGCATGGTGCTCGTGGGCCGTCGTCACGTCAGCCACCGGCAACCGCGCAATCTCCAACGAGGAAACGATCGAACGCAGCCGCGCGTACCTCGATCCGGAATTCCTGCACGCGCTGTTCGCGCCAGCGTCGCCCTAGCACGACGGTGGGTGGGTCGGGATGCGGGATGCGATGGGTCGGATTCCCGGGCGGTTCGCCCCCGTCAGATGCCGGGCGCCGTGGAGGCCAAACCGGGAGGCTTCCCAGGGCCTCCTCTACGCGTCCCGCATCCCGCGTCCCGCGTCCCGACCTACCGCATCCGGGGCCACGACCCCGACCGGGTCCGCACTGTACAAGTGGCACGCGACATAATGCTCGCCACCGGCATCCAGCAGCGGCGGCTCAACCTGGGAGCAGAGGTCGAAGGCGTAGGGGCAACGGGTGTGGAAGCGGCAGCCGGAGGGCGGGTTGATCGGGCTGGGCACATCGCCGGAGAGGATGATGCGCTTGCCCTGCGAGCGGGCCGTGTCGGTCGTCGGCACGGCGGAAAGCAGCGCCTTGGAGTAGGGGTGCAGCGTGTCCTCGTAGATGGCCTGGTTCGACCCGATCTCGACGATCTTGCCCAGGTACATCACCGCCACGCGGTCGCTCACCGAGCGCACCACCGACAGGTCGTGGGCGAGGAAGATGTACGACAGCCCCAGCTCCTGCTGCAGATCCTGCAGCAGGTTCACGATCTGCGCCTGGATCGACACGTCCAGCGCCGACACCGGCTCGTCGGCCACGATGAACTCCGGTCCGGCCGCGATGGCCCGCGCGATGCCGATGCGCTGCCGCTGCCCGCCGGAGAACTGGTGCGGATAGCGTGAGGCGTGGCCGGGGTTCAGCCCGACCCGCTGCAGGATGTCCGCCACCTTCTCGTTGATCTCGCGCCCCTGTGCCAGCTTGTGCACCCGCAGCGGCTGCCCGACGATCGAGCCAACCGTGCGGCGGGGATTCAGCGAGGAGAACGGGTCCTGAAAGATGATCTGCATCTTGCGGCGCATCACCTGGAGCTGCCTGCCGCTCAGCGTCGCCAGGTCCTGCCCCTGAAAGTGAACGTGCCCGCTGCTGGGATCGAGCAGCCGCAGCAGCACGCGGCCCAGCGTGCTCTTGCCGCAGCCGGATTCCCCGACGATCCCCAGCGTCTCCCCCTTGTGCAGCGTGAAGCTGACGCCGTCCACCGCCTGCACGTCCCCAACGTGCCGCCGGAAAATGCCCTTCACGATCGGGAAGTACTTCGTCAGGTCGGCAACGTCGAGAATGACCTGCTCCTCGCGCACCTCGCGCACCGTCGCGTCGGCACGCTGCTCGGTAATGCGGCTCCTCGTGCCGTCCGCGCCGTCGTCGTACAGCCAGCAGCGCACCGTCTGGCCGTCGCGCTCGAACAGCGGCGGCTCCTCCAGCGTGCAACGCTCGAAGGCATACGGGCAGCGGGGGTGGAAGGTGCAGCCGCTGGGCAGGAAGGCCAGGTTCGGCGGCTGGCCGAAGATCGGCGTCAGCCGGATGCCCTTCGGCTCCTCGATGCGCGGCAGGCAGTCAAACAGCCCCCAGGTGTAGGGGTGCTTCGGGCTGGCGAAGATCTGACTGGTCGTGCCGTGCTCGACCACCCGGCCGGAGTACATCACCAGCACGTTGTCGCACATCTCGTTCACCACCGCGAGGTCGTGGGTGATGAAGATCATCGACGTGTTCAATTCGCGTTGCAGGTTGTGCATCAGCTCCAGGATCTGCGCCTGGATCGAGACGTCGAGGGCCGTCGTCGGCTCGTCGGCGATCAGCAGCTTCGGGTTGCAGCACAGCGCCATGGCAATCATGACCCGCTGGCGCATGCCGCCGGAAAGCTGATGAGGAAACGCCTTCAACCGCTCGACCGGGGAGGGCACGCCTACCCGCTGCATCATTTCGGCAGCCCGCAACCGCGCTTCCGAGCGGCTCAGCCCCTGATGCAGCATCAGCGGCTCCATGATCTGGTCGCCGATGGTGAAGACCGGGTTGAGCGACGTCAGCGGCTCCTGAAAGATCATCGAGATGCTGTTGCCGCGCACGCCTCGCATCTCGGAGGCGCTCATGGCCAGCAGGTCCTCGCCATCGAAGCGCACCGAGCCGCCGACGATGCGCCCCGGCGGAGACTCGATCAGCCGCATCAGCGACAGCGCGCTGACGCTCTTGCCGCTGCCCGACTCGCCCACGATCCCCAGGCTCTCCCCGGCGTTGATGCGGTAGCTGACGCCGTCGACCGCCTTGACGACCCCTGATTCGCCGAAGAAGTAGGTCTGCAGGTTATCCACCGCCAGCAACGGCTCGACAGGCTCGGCGCGAGCACGCTCCTCGACAACCTCGGCCGTCACCATGCCCGCCCCCATCCCCAACGCCCCAGGTCGTGCCAATCCTCGCAGGGGCCGGCACGGTCCCCATTGCGCGCCGCGACGCCGACCACCATCGCCGCGTTCATTCGGCGCGGGAACGCGGGTCGAGCGCGTCTCGCAGGCCATCGCCGAGGAAGTTGAACGACAGCACCGTCAACGCGATCATCAGGCCCGGAAACAGCCCCATCCACCACGCGTTGTAATCCCGCATCAGGCTGAACGCGTTCTGCAACATGTTGCCCCACGAGGCGGTCGGCGGTTGCAGGCCGAAGCCGAGGAACGACAGCGTCGACTCGGTGAGGATGGTGGCCGGGATGCCCAGCGATGCCGCCACGATCACCGGCCCCATCGCGTTCGGCAACAGCTCGCGGAAGATGATTGACGGCGGCGAGGCCCCGATGGCCCGCGCCGCCTCGGTGTATTCCCGCTCGCGCAGCACCAGAAACTCGCCCCGCACCAGCCGCGCGACGTTCATCCAGCCGATCACCGCGATCACCAGCGCGATCGACACGATCGTCGGACGCACCGAGATCAGCGCGGCCATCAGAAACAGCAGCGGCGGGAAGGCCAGCAGCACGTCGGCCACGCGCATGATCAGCATGTCGACCCCGCGCCCGAAATAGCCGGCAATCGAGCCCAGCACGGTCCCGACCGTGATCGCCACGCCGGTCGCCAGAAACCCAACCACCAGCGACACCCGCGCGCCGTAGATGACGCGCGACAGCAGGTCGCGCCCCACCTGATCGCTGCCCATCGGGTGCGCCAGCGAGGGCGACGCCGGTTGCCCGAAACGCGCCAATTGCAGGTCGGTCTTGTTCGGGTCGTAGGGCGCAATGACCGGCGCCAGCGCCGCCACGATGAAGATGAACGCCAGGAACACGCTGCTGACCACCGCCAGCCGGTGACGCCGGAAGCGCCGCCAGAACAGCGACCACTGGCCGCGCACGATCTCCTCGCGAACCACGGCCGCGTCGCCCAGCCTGATCGGCGGCGCGTTGGCGCTCATGACTCCGCTCCGTTCATGGCAGCAGCCACGGCGCGCTCAGTCATAGCGCACCCGCGGATCGACGATGGCGTAGATGATGTCGGAGAGCAGCGTCCCGAGCAGGATCAGCGTGGCGCTCAGCAGCACGATGCCCATCATCACCGGGTAGTCGCGCTGTTGCAGCGAGGTAACGGCCAGTTGCCCCAGCCCCGGCCAGGAGAAGATGTTCTCGATCACCACCGAGCCCTCGACCAGGATGACGAAGACGTAACCCAGCAGCGTGATGATCGGCATCAGCGCGTTGCGCCAGGCGTGCTTGAAGATCACCTTGTTTTCCGACAACCCCTTGGCGCGGGCGGTGCGGATGTAGTCCTGCCGGATCACCTCCAGCATCGAGGCCCGCTGGAAGCGCATGTACCCGGCGATGCCGACGATCGTGATCGACACCACCGGCAGCACCATATGCCGGAGCTGGTCCGAGAGCGCGTTCCACATGCCCGGCTCCGTTTGCGGATTGCGCATGCCGGTCGTCGGGAACCAGCCCAGGTGCACGGCAAACAGGTAGACCAGCATCAGCCCCAGCCAGAACTGGGGAATCGAAATGCCGATGAAGTTAAACAGCGTCAGCGAGTAGTCGAGCTTGGAGTACTGCCGCACTGCCGACAGCACGCCCAGCGGCAGCGCGATCGTCAGCGTTAACACCAGCGCCACGCCGGTCAGCTTCAGCGTGTTCCACAGCCTGGAGCCGATGACCTCCGTCACCGGCTGGCGCATGCGCGTCGAGTAGCCCAGGTTTCCCTGCGCCGTCAGCTTCAGCCAGTCGTAATACTGCACGTAGACCGGGCGGTCCAGCCCGTACAGCCGTTGCAGGTCCTCGCGGTCCTGCGTCGTGAGCACCTCGCCGGAGGCGCGGCTCTGCGCCAGCAGCACCGTCACCTGATCGCCCGGCGCCCGTTTGAGCATGCCGAAGCAGATAACCGACACCCCCAGCAGCAGGGGAATCATCCACAGCAGCCGTCGAATGATGAATGCCGTCATGGCTGAGACTCACCGTCCAGCGCGGGAAGCGGCAGGCGGGCTGTTCCGGCAAGCCCGCCCGCGCTCCTGTGTCGTCGTTACTTCGACCAGTCCTGGGCCGAGGTCAGCACGTAGCGGCGATAGTACGGCGTGTCCGCCACGCCCTGTAACGCCGTCGACGCCACCCAGCCGTCAACCGCGTTGTAGAGCGGCAGCGTCGGCAGCGTCTCGGAGCGCCGCACGTCCAGCTCCTTGTAGACCGCCACGCGCTCGTCCGGGTCGGTCGTCGTGCGGCCGACCTCGATCAGGCGATCGACCTCGTCATCCTCGAACCACATGTAGTTGAGGCCCGGTGGCAGGCTGTCCGAGTGCAGCTCGTTGAACAGGTCCGGGTCGAACTCGAAGGGGTGCGGCCACTCCTCCAGCTCCAGCGCGCGGTTCTCCGGCGGGTCGTTCGGGTCAGCCCACATGCCTTCCAGCGTGGTGTATTCGACCACCTGCGGCGTAACTTCCATGCCGATCTCGCGCAGCATCTCCTGAATGATGACCTGCCCGTTCTGGTACTCCTCGAAGCCGGAGTAGGTGATGACGTCGAACTCGAAGCGCGTGCCGTCCGGCGCCACGCGGATGCCGTCGCTGCCGGCCGCGTAGCCCGCCTCGTCCAGCATGGCGTTCGCCCCGGCCACGTCGAACGGAATCGGCTCGACGTTGTCGTAGTCGTTGTAGCGGTCCAGCGGCCCGCTGTTGGCGAACTGGTTGTTGGCGATCGTGCCACGGCCACGGGTCACCGACTCGGTCAGCGCCACCTTGTCGATCGCCATCCCAATCGCGCGCCGCACCGTGATGTCCTGCAGGATCGGGTGCTTGTGGTTGAACGACAGCGTAATCGGGGTGAAGTAGACATAATTGTAGAGCTTGAAGTTCGGGTTGCCCTCGTAGCGCGGTTGCAGTTCCGGCGGGGTGAACATCATGTCGATCGTGCCCGCGTCCAGCGCGGCGGAACTGACCTCGGTGTCGGCGTAGAAGAAGACGGTGAGCCCATCATTCCTCGCCCGGCCCCGGAAGTGGTTCTCATACGGCACGAAGCGCATGAACTGGTCGGAGGCCCACTCTTCGAGCATGTACGACCCGGTGCCGATTGGGGAGCGGTTGAACTCGTCCGTGTTGATGTCCGCCGAGCCGGAGAGCAGGTGCTCGGGAATGATCGGGATCTGGTTGAGCTGGAAGAGCAGCGGGGCGAACGCCTCGGGCGAGGTGATCGTGATGGTGTAGTCGTCCACTTTCGCCCAGGTGACGAACTCGCCGGCTACCCGCAGGTTCGAGCGCTTGCCCGTCTCGGTCGTTTCGGCCGCAATGGTGTCGAAGGTGAAGATCACGTCGTCGGCGGTGAAGGCCTCGCCGTCGTGCCAGGTCGCCTCGTTCAGGGTGATCGTCAGCGTCAGGTTGTCGTCGGAGAAGGTCCAGTCCGCCGCCAGCTCCGGCACCAGCGTGCCCTCGTCGTTGTAGATCATGAGCCGGTTGAAGACGTAGTACTCGATCATCTGGATATTGCTCGTCAGGATCGGGTTGCCGATGCCCGAGTCGCCGAGCGTCGTCGGGATATTGATGATCCCGCCGCCGCCAACGGGCGCGGCGGTCGTCGCCGTCGGCTCTTCTACGTCTGGCGTCTCCGCCGGGGCCGGTGTGGTGGCGGCGCCCGCCGTGGGCGTCGTGGCAGGCGCGGGCGCGGGCGCCGTCGTGGCGGCCGGATCGTCGCCGCCACAGGCCGCCAGCACCATGCTGATGGCCGGGGCGCTCAGCCCAAGCGCGGCGGCCCGCTTCAGTACCTTGCGCCGGCTCCAGCGCAGGCGCCTGGCTTCCTCAACCAATCGGGACACACGGTCATCGGTCACGGATCGTCTCCTTCCGAATCCACGCGCCAGGCGCCACGCGTGCGGCGCGCTGCCCAGTCTTCTCCATCGTGCGAAACAGCGAGCTCGGCTACGTCCTTTCTCGTGCCACGCATGTAACGCGGTTATCGACTTCTACGGCCCCTGCTTACGAATTGGACGCATGACACGTCGATTATCCGCCACCCGCGCAGCATGTCAAGCGGCGCCCTCACCCAATGCTGAGGAGGAGGTGTTGCGCCGGACTAGCCGTCGTCGGGGATGGCGCCGCTGACGACTTCCCAGTCGGTGATGTCCTCCGGGCGGATGCGCTGGCCGGAGCCGAAGCCCGGCGCACCGCCGGGAGCCGGGTGGCCAAGCTGCAGGATCAGCTCCGGGCGCAGATAGTCCGGCAGCTCCAGCGCCGCCCTGAGTCCGGAAAAGCTGACCGAGGTCACCGGCGTCGTGCCCAGGCCAAGCGCATGCGCCATCAGCTGCATGTTCATGGCGGCCATGCCCACGTCGACCTTCAGCTCTTCGCCGTCGTCCTTGACGCCCGCCGCGCGGGACTTCGCCAGATCGGCGCAGATCACGATCACGGCAGGAGGCTTGCCGTAGAAGCCCGGCCCGACCGCGCTGATCAGGTCGATTTTAGCCCGGTCGCGGGTGACGAAGAAGCGCTGAAGGCGCCGGTTCCCGGCGCTCGACGCCCAACGGGCAGCCGCGATGATGCGCCGAATGTCGGACACCGCGACAGGCCGCTCAGTGAATGACCGGACAGCCCGGCGCGTGCGCATGACATCGAAGACGATCTCGGCGCGTTCCGGTTGGCTCATCGCGTTGCGCCCGCGCGGCGGCGCTTGATTTCCGTCACGATCCGGCCGGGCAGCTCGTGCAGAACATCCTCGTAGGCCTGCCGGTCGCGGCTGCGGACTTCGAGCGCCTGCTGGATGTCGGCCTTGAACGCCGCGAGCCAGGCGCCGCCCTCGGGATCAACGTCCCGCAGCAGCGCGTCGATCAGTGGCAGCATGCCTTCCAGAATGCGGCGGTCGGCATAGTGTGGAGCCTCGATGGTGTGCAGGTCGGCCGTCGCGCAGAAGTGCGCCAGCAGCTCGAACGCTTCGTCATCAGTCAGCACGCGCCGCTCGCTCATGTCCCGTTCGCCGTTCCGTTGTCGCCGTAGGCCGCATTTGAGCATCGTGTGCGGCTGGCGTCAAGCGACGCCCTCACCCCCCGGCCCTCATCCCTCGGCCCTCGTCAGTGCCACAGCGCCTTGTCCACCACGTTGCGCAACGGCTCCTCGGCGGCGAAGCGCTTCAGGTTATCCAACAGCACCTCGAAGCGGCGCTCCTCGACGTTCTCGGCGTCCTGCACAGCGATGTGCGGAGTCAGGATCACGTTTGGCAGCGTCCACAACGGGTGCTCAGACGGCAGGGGTTCGATCTCGTAAACGTCCAGCGCGGCGCCGGCAATCCCGCCGCTCTCGATGGCCGCTGCGAGGTCGTCCAGCCGCGTCGTCATGCCGCGCCCGATGTTGATGAAGTAGGCCGTCTCCCGCATCGCGCCGAACAGTGCGGCGTTCCACATGCCCTCCGTCTCCGGCGTGTGCGGGATGGTGAGGATGACGAAGTCCGCTTCCGGCAGCAGAGATGCCAGCGCCTCCGGCCCGTGCCTCTCGACGCCGGGCGCCTCCCACTCCCAGCGCGCGTCCACCCCGAGCACCCGCATGCCGAACGCGAGGCACAGTCGCGCCGTCTCCTGCCCGATGCCGCCCACGCCGTGGATCAGCGCCGTCGCCTGCGTCAGGTCGATGTAGCGGCTCGTCTGGGCGTCCTTATCCCAGCGTCGCTGGCGTTGTGCTTCCATATAGAAGGGCAGCCCACGCGCCAGCGCCAGCACGTACAGCATGATGTGCTGGGCGATGTGGTCGTTGTAGATGCCGCGCATGTTCGTCACGACCACCGGGTCGTCGATCAAC
>DATKCN010000397.1:0-3039 GCA_035513175.1 Thermomicrobiales bacterium | reverse complement strand
CCGGACAGGACGCTGGAGCCGCCGGCCGCGTTCGTGCAATCGGTTGCCAGCGCCGAGAGATCCGCTGTCTGGCTGCTCCCGGAGCCAGTGACGTAGAAGGACCTCGGCTGCGGCAGATTGAACCAGCCGTTAACGGTGCTGCCGCCGATGTTACTCTGGTTGTAGGACACCTCACGCCAGTAGTGGTCGAGGCCGGGATAGCTCGTGCTTGACCCGCTGATCAGGCTGTTGAACCAGCTCTGTGATTGTGGCTCGTCGGACACGTCGCTGAACTTGCACAGGATCGTGTACCAGCGCTGCGAGCCGCTGACGGCGAGTGCGTTTGCTGACGCCATGAACGGGCCGTCATCAGGCTGCGCCTGCTGCAGCGTGATGCTGGACACGTCGAGCCGCGCGTCGTCCCGTGCGGTTCCCCGGACGGTGACCGCGCGCTGCCGCAACGCCTGCTCGCCACCCGCGCTCGCGATCACGTAGTTCGGAATCGTCAGGCGCGTGTGCCGATCCCCCGCTTCCCAGAGGGTATAGAGCGTAATCGGGGCGGCGCTGGAGCCGGGGGGCGGGTCGCCATGGACGATGTGCAGCACGCCGGACCGCTCGGATTCGGCCGCGCCGGCGGGCGGCGCGGAGATGACCGCTGCCGACAACAGGGTCAGCAGCAACAGTAGCAGGGTCAGCGGGCTGCGACAGCCGTCGACGTGACGCATGGGGGAAGAACCTTTCGCCGCGCCTGCCTGACGCAACACTCCGCGCTGGCCGGAGCATCGCCAGCGACCGAAGGCTGACGCGCGTAACTGACATTCTGTTTCTACGTAATCCTAATTGTATGCATAAGCGGCGTCGACAGGGGGCTTGCGCGACGCCGTGTCTCGAAATCAGGACTACTGGCCGGGGGTCATGTCGTCCGGCGGGGCCGGTGCGCGTGCCGTCCGAAGTAGATGGCCAACTGCCACAGCGCAAAAGTCGCGCCGACGCCGAGCGCGGCAGCCACCGGTCCCGCCACGGTGCTGTCGGCGACGATGAACGTCAGCGCACCGGCCAGCGCGGCCAGCGGGTAGACATCACTGCGCAGGATGAGCGGCACGTCGCGGGCCAGCAGGTCGCGACGGACGCCGCCTCCCGCGCAAACCCTATCAACACCCCCCGCGAGCAGGGCAATGCGCTCATGCCAGCCCACGGTGCTCTGCCAGCGAAGCGCCCGGTGCGTCCTCGGCGACCGCCGCGCCGTGGCCGAGGAGAGGCGCCGGATGCTTCCCTGCCGGACTGTCCGGCTCGTCGCCGCGTAAGGCACCTGATGATTCGCTCGCCGGTGGCTCGCCAGTGATGGCCCGCATCCCCGTCGCCAGACGAGCGTGGAACTCGGCCACGACCGACGGCACGCGCCCGATGCTGGCGAGCAGTCGTGGGCCACCGTCCGACGCCGTCCGATCCTCAAACGCTTCGAAGACCTGCAAGCCATCACGCAGTGCCAGCTTTATCTCGGCCAGGAAGCGACGATCTTCCCGGTAGACGAGGTTGCCGAGCAATCGCAGGCGTTCCAGCGTGTCGTCGGCATCGTCATTGTCATGCTGCCGATCGAGCAGGCGTTCAATCAGCCCGTCCATGATGGCGGCGCACTCGTAGACAGCCCGGGCGTCGGGCGAGCCAGCGAGGACATCCAGCGCTTCACCCAGCTGTCGCGCGTGTTCATGCGGGGCGCAGAGACCCGTTGCCAGCGCCCAGAGTTCCCGCATCCCTTCCCCGACGACCGTTGCGAGTTGGTTGAGCACGAACCGCCGGTGCGTGTCGGTGATCATCTGGACCTTCATCGGGGTCATCTCGTCCGGCGACTCCCCGGCGGTGGCCGAGCGGCGCAACGTGCTGAAATCGTTGGTGAGTGCGTTCTCCATATCGACGATCAGGTAGAGGAAGCGCGCCCATTCACGAAACGCGTCCGCGACCGAGACATAGCGCAGACCATGTGGCCCGATCGCAACCCCCCAGGCTTCCTTGAACCGCAGCCGCCTGATGTAGCCAATCTCGTACATGCCGAGCATCGCGTCGACTTCGGTGTTGCGATGGTGCGCCACCGCGCGATAGGCATGCGTCGCGTCGGTTCCGGCATTCTCGATGATCAGGCGGTGACCTCCCGGATGGCGGAACATGAACGAGCTCATGTCATAGACCTTGCCGCTGACGATGAACCAGTATCCTCGACGATCGTTGTTGCGCAGGACGACATCCGAGATGTCGATCGGACGCTGACCCTCCTCATGGACGCCTGAATAGGTGGTGAAGACGTCCTGCTTGTAACGGCCATCGGCTACCAGGTGATAGAAGGTCTCGCGCGCGGCGCGGGCCCTATCGTTCGTCCTGTCTGAGAAGCGCGCGATGATCGTCTGCAGCGAGCGCTCCACCGCCACGGCAAACCCGCTCCGGCCACAGACATAGATGTGCGCGCCGCGACCACCCTCTTCCTCGCCGCGCAACAATTCCCAAAGTGCCTGAGCGTTTTCCTCCTGCTCCATCAGCACGTTCAGCCGCCCCCGGACACCCGGCTCGAACACGAAAGCGCCGCCGTTGTCGCTGTTGACGTACCGCGCGTTGACGTCCGCGGCGGAGAAGGCGACGCGTGCCTGGAGCCGCCCCCCGGCCAACATCTGCTCCAGCAGGCCGAGGTAGTAAAGCTGCTCCGGTGTCCGCGTCCCGAAGAACAGCCAGTTCTCCCCGCCGCCCGCCTGCCTGGCGCGCTCCTCCAGGAAACCACGGAACGGCGCGATGCCGGAGCCCGCGGCGAACATCACGATCGGCCGGGCCGGGTCGCTGGGCAGGTGAAAGCGGGCGGCCGGGACGATCTGAATGGGGATTCCGCGCTCCGTCCGTGAGCCAGGTTGTCCCGTGGCGGCGCGGCTGATGAAGCTGGACGCGGCCCCGTTGCGCCAGGCCGCCTTGGACAGCGGGGTGTCCTTCGTTTCATAGCGCAGTCTGGCGACTGTTAGATCCAGGGTGCTGGCGCCCTCTGGCGCGTCCGGCTCCATGGCGGATGAGATCGAGTAGAGCCGG
>DATKCN010000396.1:0-4955 GCA_035513175.1 Thermomicrobiales bacterium | reverse complement strand
ACGCCCGCCTGCTCGAGGGCCGCCACCACGGGCAGTACTCGCTCGCGGTCCGCGCTCGCGTACGAGACGAAGATGTATGGCGCGCTCTGTTCGGTTGCCATCACCGGCCCCCGCTGGGTGCTCTGCCGCTTCGCGATGCCGTCTGCCTGTGAAACCGAGTGTAGCACCGGCCCGCTGCGCCGACATCGCCTCTGGCGCCGTGACGACGACCCTCTATTAGCAACGAAGCCCCCAGCGTTCCACCAACGCAGAACACCAGAGGCTCCAAACTCCCGCCCACCCCCACCGCCCCACGACTCCCCCTCTCCCAGCCTTTGGAGAGGGGGCCGGGGGGTGCGGCAGCACTCGCGAGGGCGCTCCCGCTACTCCTCCGTATTCGTCAGGATGCGCAGCGTGGCCGAGAAGATCGCCGACTGCCAGTAGTAGTTCAGCGCCAGCAGTTGCTCCTGCGCGTCGCCGGTGCGCAACAGGCGCGCGTTGTCGTAGTAGTACACCGACATGATCGGATCCTGGTTGGCGACTGCCTGGCTCCATGCTCGTGCCCGCTGGTCCGCCAGGTCCAGCATGTCGGCCAGCGCCGTCTGGCGATCGTAGCCGACGATGTAGCCCCCCTCATCGATCTGTGCGCCCAGCGAGTAGTACTTCGCGATCAGCGACGCCGAGTGCGAGTAGGCCGTCAGCGCCGCCCCCAGGTTCACTGAGGCACGCGCTTCCGGCTTGAGCATCGTGCCGGCCAGCACCGACGCGCCGCCGATGGCCGCCACCGCTGTCAGGTACTCGTTGTCGGCCTGCTGGAAGTAGTACTTGGCGATGTCCGGGTGGATGCCGTAGTCCTGGGCCCACGAGTCGATGATCAGGGACTCGAAGTAGGTGATGTTCGCCTCGGCGCCGCGCCGCAGCGTCTCCGAGATGGCCGTGAGCACCTCCAGGCTGGCTGGCGGCGCCGTGCCGAATCCCATGCCGAGCCCGAGGCCCTCCTGCGCCAGCTCAAGGTACAGCTCCGCGTACACGTAGTTGTAATTTGCCGAGTAGATCGCCGTCAGCGCGTCATCCTCGGTGTATTCCGGCGTGTTCAGCAGCGAGTTGATCGCGTTCTGGGCCTGGAAGATCAGCCCCTGCGCGACCGACAGATTCGAGAACGCTTCCATGATCGCGATCTGGTCCGACGCGCTGCGTGGCGTTTCCGCCTCGATGCGTTGCGCGACCGCGCTCATCTGTGTCGTCGCCGACGCGCTCGCGTTCAGCTTGTCGATCAGCGGGTCGAGCCCCCAGTCCAGATACAGGTCGTCGAGCTCCGCCGCCGCGCGCGCCAGCCGCGCCAGCACCGCCGCCGTGAACGCCGAGCTGTAGGCAGCCGAAATCTGCCCTTCCTGCAGGTACTGAGTCGCCTGGTTGGCGTAGAAGTCGGCCGCGTCAATGACGCCGAACCGGTACTCCTGCACATCGGCCGGCAGCGCGAAGAAGTCGGATCGCTCGCGCTCGTACTTGGCAAACCAGCCCGTCGCGCCCGCCCGGTACTTGTCGAACGCGGACGCCGGCAACGCCGCCTGCCCGTGCGACTCTGGAACCGGCAGCTCGTTGCCGGTCAGCTCCCGGTAGACGGTGTAGATGTCGGAGACGAGCTTCACCTCGACGCCGTGCACCTGCCCGACCTGCACCAGATCGACCGATTGTCCGAGCGCGTAATCGTAGTCGTAGCGCTGGCCGCCCGGCACCAGAACGATCGTCTTGCCGCTGGCCGCGGCGCCCTCGATCTTATGCGGAATGCCGCCCACCGGACCGACCGTGCCATCCGGATTGATCGTCCCGGTCATCGTAACGGCCGGGTTCACCTCGTCGCCGAGATACCCCGCCAGCACCGCCGCCGTCATCAGCGCGCCCGCCGAGGGTCCGTCGATGCGGCCGGCCACGTCGAACGAGAACTCGTAGCGCGAGGGATCGACGCCCAGAATCAGCGACGCGGTGATGACCGCCATCCAGCCGGCCGCGCGCCATTGCGCCCCCGACCCGCCGACTTCGGACTCGAAGAAGCCGACACGCAGCTCAGTTCCTTCCTTCTCCCGCACCGTTACCCGCACGATGCTCGTGCCGCCCTGCACGCTGACGCCGTCGCTGGCGAACCACAGCGCGTCGACGGTGATCGGGCCGGCCGGCGGCTCGGGAGTCGCTGTCGGCGTCGCGGGCGCCTCGGTTGGCGCCGGACGGGGTGTCGCTGTCGCCGCCGCTTCGGCGGACGTGGCGGTTCCGGCCGCCGCGGATTCGGTCGTGGCGGTCGTTCGCGGGGTGGCGGTCGGACTGTCATCGCCACCACAGGCGGCAACCAGCGAGACGATCAGCACGCCGACCATCATGAACGACAGGCGTGAATACACGCGGTTCATCGCGCTCCTCGATCTATTACAGACAAGCGGACCCCGGCACGTTGGATTTCCTCGCACAGTGTAGCAAACCTGAATATGTCAACACACGACCGCCGCGTCGTGTGTTGCCCGGCGCGGTCGACTGATCCCGGCAGGCTCCTTCCCGTCAAGCTGTTCTCGGCATCGCGCGCGGCCCGGCGCGGCGCCCGTGACAGCCATCTGAACGTTGGATCGTCGTGCTCGGCGCCAGCATGATACGCCCATCGAGGCGACTTCGAATCGTTCGATGGTTCCGTTCTTGCCTGTCCTTTCGTACAGGCGGCGACGGCGCCTGCCTCGGCGGCGCTTGGCGAATCGCCCCGGCCCAGACCTGGACGTCGACCCGGCGCTGTCTCGGTGACACGAACGTGCTCGTGACGGAGGTCACGACCGAGGTGGGCGTCATCGAGCTGATCGATCTCATGCGCACGATCGCGTTCGGCTCCAACCCCCTGCCTCGCGGGAAAAGGAGCGTGTTGCCCATCGGCCAGCAACAGCCCCCTCTCCGCAGTCGGGGAGCGGGTTGGGGGGTGGGGTCCCTCTGACAGGACGAATCCCGACTGGTACACTCGGAATCAGATGAACGGCGTATGGGACGGACAGTCAACGTGACCGAGAGCATCGCCCTGTCGGGAGTCAGCAAGCAGTTCCCCGGCACGCTGCTGCCGGCGATCCACGATGTCAGCTTCAGCGTGGCGCGCGGCGAGATTCTGGCATTGCTCGGCCCCAGCGGCTGCGGCAAAACCACCACGCTGCGCCTCATCGCCGGTTTCGAGCGCGCTGACGAGGGCAGGATCACCGTCGGCGGGGCCGTTGTCGATGACTCCCGCGCCTACGTCTCGCCGGAAAAGCGCGGCGTCGGCATGGTCTTCCAGGATTACGCGCTCTTCCCGCACCTCACCGTCGCCGCGAACATCGGCTTCGGCCTCGCCAGGTGGTCCCGCCGGGAGCGCGACGCGCGCGTCTCCGAGCTGATCGAGCTGGCCGGCCTGGCCGAGCTGCGCAACCGCTATCCCCATCAGCTCTCCGGTGGTCAGCAGCAGCGCGTCGCGCTGGCGCGAGCGCTGGCGCCCCGTCCCGAGGTCTTGTTGCTCGACGAGCCGTTCTCCAACCTCGACACCGAGCTGCGCCTGCAGATGCGCAACGAGGTGCGCGAGCTGCTCAAGGTGGTCGGCACGACAGCCATCCTCGTCACCCACGACCAACAGGAGGCCATGACCGTCGCCGACCGCATGGCCGTCATGCTGGCGGGCTGCATCGAGCAGGTAGACACGCCGGACGTCGTCTATCACTATCCGGCCACGCGGGCCGTCGCCAACTTCGTCGGGCAGGGCACGTTCGTGCCGGCCACCATCGCGGGCATCATGGCGGAGTCGGACATCGGCAGCTTCCAGATCGACGGCCCGCCCGGCCCCGATCACGTCGACCTGCTGCTGCGGCCCCGCGACGTCACGCTCGAAGTCGATCCGGACGGCATCGCCTTCGTCCAGTCGCGCTCCTTCCACGGCGCCGAGTTCACCTACCGCATTCAGCTCCCCTGCGGCGTTCAGCTGCAGTCGAACCAGCCGTCGCACATCGACATCTCGCCCGGCACGCGCGTGCGGGTGCGCTGCAACCGCGTGCGCCTGGCCGCCTACGACGCCGATTCCCGCATCGCGCTGACATCCGCATCGCTGCTGCCATCACCACTGGCCAGTGCGCTCGCTGAGGTCACTCCGCAGGACTGACAGGCGAGTGCCGAAGCGGTTGCGCCCCGTGGAACGCGGGGCCCCCTCATCAGCAGCAGTTCGGCTGTCCAGCGGCGAACGCTGGATTTCATACAATATCGATGATTGCCCGCTGGGGCATCGAGCACACGCCCCAATTCGCGTTGGCGCTGAGCGGCGCTTGTGACGTGGACCGACAGGAGCTGAATGTGGCGACAGTGCGCTACTTCGTTAACGACGTCGATGCCTGCGTGACGTTCTACGTCGAGCAGCTGGGCTTCAGTGTGAGCCAGCAGCTCGGCCCCCTCGCCATGGTCAACCGCGGCGACCTCGAGTTGTGGCTCAGCGGGCCGCAGACCTCGGCTGCCAGGCCCATGCCGGACGGCAGCCAGCCGGTCCCAGGAGGCTGGAACCGGCTCGTGATTCAGGTCGACGACATCGACGCCGTCGTCGCCACCATGCGCGCCGCCGGCGCCCGCTTCCGCAACGACATCATCAGCGGCCCCGGCGGCAGGCAGATCCTCGCCGAGGACCCCGCCGGCAACCCCATCGAGCTGTTCCAGCCCAGGGCCTGATCGTCGCCGGCATGAGCGCGTCATGCGGTGCGCCGGAGCCATTGACTCGCCCCGTTCTTCGGACTACAGTAGCGCCGCCACGGCTGTGGCGTGACACTGTCGGATGTCGAAACGGGAGGAACGTAACATGCCTGGGAAGACGGCAGCACAAATGGTCGCCGAAGCCAAGCAACGGGTCCAGAATCTCTCACCGGCCGAGGTCGCGGGGGAGCTGCAAACGGGCAATGCGGTGCTCGTCGATATCCGGCACCTCGAGGAGCGTCAGCAGCACGGTG
>DATKCN010000395.1:0-10950 GCA_035513175.1 Thermomicrobiales bacterium | reverse complement strand
CCGGTCGAACTGGCTCTGCCAGCATGCGAGATCGGCGAGCGACGCAATCGCCTTCGCGCGATCGGGCGCAGGCGCGCCATCATTGAGATGAAGCGCTTCCTCCAGCCACCGAGTGCCTTCGATCAGGTATCCATGCATCCGCCAGAACCAGTAGAGCGAGCTGGCCAGACGCAGCGCGCCCACTGGCTCATGCTCCAGGCGCCAGTCGAGCGCCGTGCGGATGTTGGCGTGCTCAATCGCGCAGCGTTGGAGCCAGGCATCGGAGATTGGAGACCAATACCTGGGAGGCTCACCCGATTCAATCAACCGCGCGATGAACCTCGCCAACTGCTGCTGCGCCTCACCAATCTCCCCAGCAGCCCGCGACTGTTCCAGGCCGAACTCACGGATCGGTTCGAGCATGCGATAGCGCGTCGTGCCGTCCAGCTGCTCGACGTGCTGAACGAGACCGTGCTCAACCAGGCTGACGAGTGCGTCCAGGGTGTCAACACCGGTCTCACATACTGCTTCAGCAGCCTCCAGCGTCCAGCCGCCGACGAAGACGCTGAGGCGCCGGAACAACCGCTGCTCCTCGGGTTCCAGCAGGTCATTGCTCCACTGGATTGCTGCTCGCATCGTCCGTTGCCGGTCTGGGAGATCGCGCGGGCCGCCTGCAAGCAACGCCAGCGGACGTTCAAGACGTTCGAGCAGCATGCGTGGTGACAGCGCCGTGATTCGCGCCGCCGCCAGCTCGATCGCTAGCGGCAAGCCGTCCAGCCTCATGCAGATCTCCGCCACCGTTGCAGCGTTCTCATCCGTCAGCGCGAATGAAGAGTTGGCCTGGGTCGCTCGAAGGACAAAGAGATCTACCGCCGGATAGTCCGCCAGCGTGGACACGTTCGGCGGTCGGCGTCCGTCAGGCACGGCCAGCGGCGCGACAGCATACTGTTGTTCTCCTCGAATTCGTAGTGGGGTCCGGCTCGTCACCAGTAGCTTCAAGGCCGGACAGCGTTCCAGCAGCACCGCGAACGATCCGGCCGCCTCAATGACCTGCTCGACGTTGTCGAGCACGAGCAGCAGGCGCATGGAAGCGAGATGGGAAATCAGCCGATCGATGATCGGCGTGCCGGCTTGCTCGCGTACCCTGAGCGCTCGGCCAATCTCAGCCAATACCCGGTCTGAGTTTCTGACCGCTCCCAACGAAACGAAGCTGACACCTTTCGGGTCCTCGGCCTGCGCATGTTGAGCAACTTCGACCGCCAGCCGGGTCTTGCCGACGCCGCCTGGGCCAGTCAGTGTCAGCAGCCGCACACCGCCCTCGAAGAGCAGTCCCCGGATCTCAGCGATCTCCCGCTCGCGACCCACCAGCGCGGTAAGTGGCACCGGAACACCTGAAGTCGAGGCGTCATCAGGCTGCCGCACGTCAGCCTGCCCGCCCTGGGTCGCCATCGTTCGCCGCGCCCGCTCCCAGCGTCGACGTTCGTCCTTCGGCAGGTCGAGTGCGTCCGCGATCAGCTCAAGTGTGTCCCGGCGCGGCACACGGTTGACGCCGCGCTCCAGATCGCTGATGGCGCGGGCGCTGATCCCGGCCCGCTCGGCGAGTTCCTCCTGGGAGTGGCCGGCGGCGCGTCTGGCGCGACGCAGCAGATCGCCAAATCCGTCATCGGCGCCGGCTGTCATGCGCGCGCGTTCCATGCCCGCCTCCGTGGGTACACACGCAGCATAGCATCGGGCGGAGCCGCATCACCACACTCACATCTTCGCGGGAGATGTGAGTGCTCCTGTGAGTTCTTCATGGTGACTCGGAGCCATGGGCCCCATAGTAGCGACATAGCCGAACGACAAGATTCACACGGAGAGGGAGCACACCATGAAGGCGATCACCATCAAGCAGCGGACGATTCGACTGGCAGGCATCGCGGGACTCGCCATCGGACTGGCGCTTTCCACGGGCGTCGCGGCGGCGGCCCCGGCCCAGGTCGGCTACACCGAGTGTGACTACACGGGGTGCGCGGTCGCCGGCGCGGCGGCGATGACCAAGCGCGTTCTGACGGACTTCTACCCGATTGAGGCGAGCCTCAACGGCGACCCATACCGACCACACCTCACTCGTTGATCGGGCGCCTGCAACGCCTCGGTCACGACGAACGGCGCCGGCCCTGAGATCCTCCCAGGGCCGGCGCTTCTGTGTGTCAGTCGTCGTTCGCATAGTACGCGTTCGGGTCCGGCTTGTACGGCCGCAGCAGCCTCAGCGGGGCGGGTGAGCGCCAGCCAGCGCTTGCGGGCCTCGCGCGCCGTGTTCGCGACAACGCACATCACGATTGACCTGCGTGGCAGCGAGGCGTACAGTCCTGAGGCTTGATCGAGCACGATCCAGATCGTGATGACAGGAGGTATCCGATGGCTGATACGACCTCGACTCACCGGCCCACGGAGGAGCTGCTCGCGGACGCGGACAGCATCTTCCCAGGAAGGAGCAGCGGCTCGTATGCCGTGCCAGCGTGGATGCAGGATGTTGTGTTCGACCATGGCGAGGGCAGCCGCCTCTACACGACTGAAGGCGACGCCTACCTGGACTATATCCTGGGGTCTGGACCGCTGATCCTCGGCCATGCCCACCCTCACGTGGTCGCGGCCGTTCAGGAGCAGGCGCCGCGTGGCTCGACCTTCTACGCCCTCAATGAGCCGGTGATCCGGCTCGGCCGCATGATCGTCGACGCGGCGCCGTGCGCCGAGCGGGTGATGTTCGCCAGCACCGGCGCCGAGGCCACCTATCTGGCGCTGCGGTTGGCGCGCGGCTTTACCGGCCGCGACTATGTGCTGCGCTTCGCGGGCGGCTATCACGGTCATCACGATTACGCCAGCACGCAGTCGGCGGGGGTGCCCAGGGCGACGGCGGCAACTGTCCTCACCGCGACCTTCAATGACCTGGCTTCGGTCGAGGCCCAGTTCGCGGCGCACCCCAGCGAGATCGCGGCCGTGATCGTCGAGCCGCTGCACCGCGTCGTCCAGCCCGAGCCCGGCTTCCTCGCGGAGCTGGCGCGGATGACACGCGAGGCTGGAGCCTTGCTCATCTTCGACGAGGTGGTCACCGGGTTCCGGCTGGCGTGGGGCGGCGGCCAGGAGTTCTACGGCGTGACGCCGGACCTGGCGACCTACGGCAAGATCATTGGTGGCGGTTATCCGGTCTCGGCCATCTGTGGGCGGAGCGACGTCATGGACCAGGCGGACCCGCGTCGCGGCGGCCAGGCCGGCTACGTGTTCATCAGCGGCACCCTCAGCGGCAACCCGATCGGGGCGGCGGCCGGGCTGGCTACACTGACGGAGCTGGCACAACCGGGCGCGCACGAGCGACTCAACCATGCCGGCGAGCGGCTTCGCGCGGGCTTCAATGTGGCGGCTGAGGAGTTTGACCTGCCACTGGAGATGCTTGGCGAGGGAGCTGTCAACGGTGTCGTCACGAAGACTGATGGAGGCAACGCGCCAGACACGGCCACGGCGCTCCTGCCACGTCTCGGCCGGGCACTGTTCGAGCGGGGAATCGCCAGCAATCTGGGCAAGGTATACGTCTCGCTCGCGCACAGCGACGCCGATCTGGACGAAACCGTCCGGGGCTATGTCGAGGCGCTCGACCAGGTCAAGCGCGAGCTTACGCGGTAGCGGGAGATAGCGATCGACGGGGCTCTATTCTCGTGGCGCCAAATCGATCGCCGGCCTCTGGCAACGCTGGGGGACAGGCAGGAGACGCGCTACGACGTCGCCTCGCTACTGGCCCGCTCGCTCCGTCCCACCGGACCGTCGATCGCGAAGGCGCTGGGATCCGGCTTGTACGGCCGTAGCAGCCACAGCGGGCGGCGCAGCCCATCCGGCCCCGGCGCGGGTCGCGTCAACGCCAGCCAGCGCTTGTAGACCTCATGCGCCTTGTTGGTGTCGACGACGACATCGGCGTAACGGTCGGTGGGGCCGGCCTTGACCACCCGCACCTTCTGGTGCCATGCGTGCGACCCGGAAATCGGATCGGGCTGCACCGGAAAGGTCAGGTTCTGATGCACGCCACCCTCCGTCCACCAGATCCTCGAGGAGTCGGGGTCGTCGCTCTCGAACGGGGCGATGCCCTGCCTCTGCGTCAGCCGGAAGACCCCCGGCTCCGTCTCATCGATTGCCACCAGCGACGACGACCAGCGCTCGTTGCCGGTAGTCTCGCTCAACCGCCAGCGCCCGAGGTGGTGCGAGCAGGCCGCCACGCCGGGGCGCATGCCCTCCGTTACCCAGACCCGGTCCACGAAGTACCCGATCTCCGTCTCGATGCGCGCCAGATCGCCCGTCTCGACCCCGATGCGCTTCGCGTCCGACGGATGCAGCCAGAGCGGGTTGGTGTGGCTGATCTCGTTCAGCCACTTCGAGTTGCCGGAGCGCGTGTGAATCAACGTTGGGATGCGGTAGTTCGGCAGCAGCGCCATCTCGCCCGCCTCACGGTCGAGCAGCGACGGGGACACCTGACTCTGGATGTAGGTCGGAATCGCGTACTCCGGCCAGCCCCACTCAGCCACCGTGCGCGAGAAGAACTCCAGCTTGCCGGACGGCGTCGGGAAGCCCCGCCGCGCGACTCCGTCGACCATGACGCCCACCACGCGGTCGCCCGTGCCCGGCGGCTTGCCCGGCATGGGGGTGATGTCCGGCCCGTGCGGCCGGGGCGACGGGCTGAGGATAACGCCGTTGCCGTCTTGCGTCACTGAACCGGCGAGATCCGCTTCCGGAACCGGGTCATCGAACTGCCGCTCGGGCTGCTTCAGAATTTCGAAGGCGCTGTACTTCCGCATGTATTCCAGCGGTGTCAAACCCTCGGCGGCGGCCGCCTCCGGCAGCCCCGGCACCGAGTTCTCGAACATCCACTGGTAGTACTCGTCGATCTTCAGCTTCTCGCCGGGGCGGTAGGGGGACTCGTACAGCTTGCGAATGCCCAGCGAGCCGTCAGGGTCGATGCGCCACGACAGCTCGATCCAGAACTCGGCCTCTTCCCAGACCTCGCCGGGATTGGCCTGCCAGGTGTGCTCGACCGTCTGCCCCATGCGCTCCATCGCGACGCGCAGGACCGGCTGGCGGAAGCCGACCCATTTGGCGGCGTGCGTCTCGTAGGAGAGGGTGTCGTGCCGCTCGGGGGAATGCCCCATCGGCAGCACGTAGTCGGCGAACCAGGCGCTCTCGCTCCAGGTCGGCGTCAGGGCCGCGTGCAGCTCGATCTTCGCCTCGTCCTGCAGCACGTCCATCCAGGTGAAGCCGTCGGGGTTGGTCCAGAGCGGGTTATAGACGCGCGTGAAGTAGGCGGCCAGCTTGCCGCGACCTTCCTTAAGGAAGTGGGGCAGCAGAAAGCTCATCTCATGGTGGGCGAGCGGGTATTCCTTCGGCCACGTCAGCTCGTTCCAGACCTTCTGCTTGACTGGCTCGGCGAAGGGGCGCGGCACGAACTTGTTCCAGACGTTGGGGTTCGTCCCGCCCTGCGTGCCAATGCTGCCCGTCAGCACGTTAAGGAAGAACAGCGCGCGTGGCACGGTCCAGCCGCCCAGATGTCCGGCCGCAGCTGCCCGCCAGTTGTGCGACGAAAACGCCGAACCCGCCTTGGCAATCTCTCCGGCAATCGTGACGATCATCTCGGCAGCCACGCCGCTCTCGGCCTCGGCGAACTCGGGCGTGTAGTCGCTGTAGGTCTCCTTCAGGATCGTGACGAAGTTGTCGAACGTCGGCTCGACGGTCGGGTGCATGACCCGCAGGAACTCGTCCCAGTTCGTCCAGCGCCGCACGAACTCGCGGTCGAACGTCTCCTCCTGTATGAGGATGTTCGCCATCGCCAGCAGAACGACGGTGTCGGTTCCGGGCGCGGGCGCGAGCCAGTAGTTGGCCATCGAGGCCGTGTTGGAGAGGCGCGGGTCCATGACGGCGATCTTGGCGCCAGCCATCTTCGCTTCGATGATGCGCTGGGCGTGCGGGTTGAAGTAGTGCCCGCTTTCGAGGTGCGCCGAGATGAGCAGGATGAAGCGTGCGTTGCTGTAGTCGGGAGAGGGACGGTCGATGCCCATCCAGAACGCGTAGCCAGCGCGCCCGCCGGAGGAGCAGATGTTGGTGTGTGAGTTGTGCCCGTCGACGCCCCACGATTGCAGCACGCGCTCCATGTAGCCGTCCTCGCCGGGCCGGCCGACGTGGTACATGACCTCGTTCTGGCGGCCCTCAACCAGGGCGTTTCGAATGCGCCCGCCGATGTCGTCCAGCGCCGCTTCCCACGTCGTGCGCTCCCACTGACCGGAGCCACGCGGGCCGGAACGCTTCATCGGATACAGAATGCGCTCGGGGTCGTTGACCTGATTGATCGTGGCCGGGCCCTTGGCGCAGTTCCGCCCACGGCTGCCGGGGTGAAACGGGTTGCCCTCCAGCTTCTGGACCTTCATCGTCTCCTTGTCGATGTAGGCCAGCAGCCCGCAGGCGGCCTCGCAGTTGAAGCAGATGGTCGGGACGATGGCGTAGTGGCGCTCCTTGCGCTCCGGCCAGGCTTTCGCGTCAAGCTCGGTCCAGTCGTCCCACGATTCGGGCGGGGGGTAGGACGAGAGGCCGGAGGTGCGTTCGGGGACGAAGGGTTCTTCGACGCGGCGGGGAACCCCACCCCCCCGGCCCCCCTCGCCGGCGCGGAGAGGGGGGAGATTGGGATTGGAATTGGGAGTCCGATTGGGCTTGTTAGTGGCTGTCATTGCGTGCTCCTTTGGGAACTGCGAGGCACGACGCGATTCGATCGAGGACATTCAGGAGATCGTCGGTTACTTCGTTGTTCGTGAACCGGATGACCGTCAGATCGTACGTCGAAATGGCCAACTCGCGTTCCCGGTCGTACTCGACCCGATCTTCGTGATACCTCCCGTCAACCTCGACAACAAGCGATGCAGCATGGCAATAGAAGTCGGCTATGTAGCCGCCAATGACCTGCTGTCTTCGAAACTGAAACCTTCGCAGCCGGTGGCTACGCAATTCACTCCATAGCAGCGTCTCAGCTGGCGTCATCTGCTTTCGCATCGCACGCGCAAGCTCTTTCTTAGAGCGCTGAACCCGCTGTCCGGTAACGATGTGCTCGGCAGCCACGACCATACTTCCAATCAATCAATACTCAATCTCCCCCTCTCCGCGCCGGGGAGGGGGCCGGGGGGTGGGGTTCCTCAGCTCAACGGCACATCCTGCCCTGCATTCACCCAGACGTGCTCCCACGCCCACAGCCCCACCAGCGCTGCGATTCCTGCCGGAACCGCCAGCCACGTGAAGTCGTCAGACGCGAAAACCGCCACCGACAGCACCAGCGGGACGGCGACGCCGATCAGCAGGACGACACCGTAGAGGATCATGCTGTAGGGGCCGTCGGTGAGCAGGTGGATCGCCTTCCTGACGTGGCTGTTGACGTGCGGGACGGTCAGCTCGCTGGCCGTCAGGAGGGCGGTGACGAGCAGCCCGCCGACCAGCACGCCGGTCAGCACGCGCAGCTCGCGGTCGCCAGCGCCCAGCGGCACACCCGCGATCAACAGCGCGGACGCGCCCGCCACCACCGACTGCGCGATCAGGTGCGGCAGCAGCAGCGGGCTCTGCCAGAAGTCACGACCCTCGGCCTGGGCGAACAGGAAGGCGGTATAGCCGGCCGCGCCGATGGCGAGCGGCATGCCCAGCAGCATGAACACGTCCCGCGCGCCGTCACGGTCGATTGCCGCAGCCAGCAACCACATCCCCGCCACGGCGCCGAAGGCAACCAGGATGTAGCCGCCCCAGACGAGCCACGAGCGCAGGTTCGGCTTCAGCAGCAGGTACCAGAAGCGCTCGGGCCGCTTCAGGTCGGTCACGAGCAGTAGTGTCGTGGCCAGAATGAACAGCGCGCCGATGACAGGCGCGGCGATCTCGAACGTGCCCCGGTGTGTGCCCCAGTCGAACAGGAACAGAATGGCGGCGATCAGCATGGTCCCAGCCGCGATCGACTTGGTCCACAGGTAGGCCGCCACCTTCCAGCCCCACGGCTTCGGGTGGTGCACGTCGTAGACGACGCGCGTCTCGGTCGGCCCCGGCATCATCTGCCCGGCCGTTACTGCCTGCGCCGGACGCCCATCGGGCCGCGCCTGACCCCACAGGTACGACGAGCCGTAGTTGAGTACCTCCGGCGTCAGGCTGGCGTCGTCGGCGCCGATGTAGAACACCTTGGGCTTCGTGCCCTGCTCGGGCTTGCGGACGCTGACATGCTCGCGCGAGATGATCTGGTGAATCTCGCTGGTGGGGTCGTCGATGTCGCCAGCGATGATGGCCTTGGCGGGGCACACGACGACGCAGGCCGGCAGCAGGTTCTGGTCGACTCTGTGAGCGCAGTAGTTGCACTTGGCGGCAGTGTTGGCGAACGGGTCGATGTAGATGGCGTCGTAGGGGCAGGCCTGCATGCACGACTTGCAGCCGATGCAGAGGCTCGGGTTGAAGTCGACGATGCCGTCGGGACGCAGGAAGAGCGCGTTGGTCGGACAGATCTCGATGCAGGGCGCGTCGTCGCAGTGGTTGCAGCGCTCGACGGTGAAGTAGCGGCGGGTGTTGGGGAACTCGCCCTTCTCGGTGTACTTCACCCAGGTGCGGAAGACGCCGAGTGGCACCTCGTTCTCCGACTTGCAGGCGACCGTGCAGGCGTGACAGCCGATGCAGCGCCGATGATCGATCGCAAATCCGTATCGCATCCGCCCCCGCCTCGACCCACTCACCCCGGATATCCCCATGTGCGCGCCAGAGTACCACGCCCGGCGGGCGAGTCGGGATGCGGGGGTCGTAACGTGTAACGCGTAACGTGTAACGCGGGGCCGGAGTCAGTCGCGGGCTGACGCCAGAACCTGAAGGCGTAAAGGCGATCATTTGAGAGTGTTAAGGAATGAGTGCCTTTAGATCCCGTCCACTCCTCGCGTTACACGTTACGCGTTACACGTTACGACCTCCGCTCCCCACATGTCCCCGTTTCCCGCCTCCCGTGTTCCTACCTGTACGATGAGCGTCACACCCGGCGTCCATCGCAGCGAGAGGACCGTCGTGCAGGGACGAGCGCAATCGGCAGTCGATCGAAGCGACACCCCGTCGTCGCCCGCTAAGGTCAGCGACGCCGAGATCGTCCGCGCCGCGCAGCTCGACCCGGCCGCGTTCGGCGCGCTCTACACCCGCTACCGCGTCCGCATCTACCGCTACCTGCGCCTGCGGACCGGCAGCGACGACGAAGCCGCCGACCTCACTCAGCAGGTCTTTCTACGGGCTATCGACGCTCTGCCCGGCTACCAGGAACGCGGCCTGCCGCTCGCCGCCTGGCTGTTCCGCATCGCCCGAAATGCGGCCGCCAACGCGCACCGTGGCCGGGGTCGCACGGTCGCGCTGGACGACGCGCCCGACTCGGTCTGGCGCACCGACGCGGAGAATCCGGAAGCCATCGCCATCCAGAACGAACGGCTGGCGCATCTGCGAACGCTCTACGGACAACTCGACGCGGGCAAGCAGGAGCTGCTGGCCCTGCGCTTCGGAGCCGGGCTCAGCTCACGCGAGATCGCGCCGATCGTTGGCCGCAGCGAGGCCGCCGTCAAGAAGCAACTGACACGCATCATCCACACCCTGAGGGAGCGCTACGGTGACGCATGACAACCGCCTGACCACAACCTACGCCGACCTCCTTTCCGACGAGCGCGATCCCGCCTTCGCCCAGATCATCGCCGACCTCGACATCCTCGCCGCCACCGGCGAACCTCCCACCCACGTCGACGCCGCCATCGCCCAGGCCCTGCGCCACCGATCCCACCACGCCATCACCGCCAACGGCGCAACCATCGCAGCCCCACTCAGCACTCAGCACCCAGCACTCAGCACTTCTCCCGCGTCCCGCATCCCGCGTCCCGCGTCCCGCCGCCGCCAGTTCCTAGAAATCGCCGCCGCCTGCCTCGCCTTCGCCCTTGTTGCCCTCGCCCTCGTCGCCATCTTCCGCCCCATGAGCGACGACGGATCGGACGAGCCAGCCGCTGTCGGAGGGGCTGGGGAACCACCATCCGGCCAGATCGCGTTCGTAAAGCGCACCGCTGACTCATCCGACATCTACGTTGTCAACCCCGACGGCAGCGACGAACGCCAGCTCACTGACGCACCCGGCTTCGACGACGACCCCCAGTGGTCGCCGGATGGCCAGAGCATCGCATTCGCCAGCAACCGCAACGGCAACTACGACATCTACGTGATGGACGCCGACGGCTCCAACCAGCGCAACATCACCAACAGCCCGGACCGAGAAATGTACCCGCGCTGGTCGCCTGACGGTCAGTTCGTAGCATTCGCACGATTCACGGAACTTGGAAATGGCAGCCTCGTCGTAACACACGCGGACGGTTCCAACCCACGTGTGGTAGCTGTTGCAATCTCGGGACGCGGGGGGATCAGTTCGATCGCGTGGTCTCCGGAAGGATCGCGCATCGCCTACACACAGGTCACGCATCGCACCTCGACCCTGTTCGTCGTCGACGTCGATGGGACCGGCAGAACCGAGCTTTCGGATATAGGCACGAATGGCTTCGTGATGAACGACACCGATCCGCAGTGGCTGCCAGACGGCCAGAGTCTGCTGGTCATTCGTAGCAGCTTTCACGGAGTGGCAGCCATGCCCATTGGCGCAGAAGACCGGTTTCACGGCATCGTGCTGATCGAAACGGACGGCACAGGGCAGCGTGTACTGGCCAGCGAGCCTGAGTTCGTGCCTGTCAGCTTTGCGCTGTCTCCCGAAGGCAGCCGGATCGCCGTCGCGAGCCCGGTGCGGTCTGCTGATGAGACACTGCCGGTCGAGCTGTACGTCATGGACATTGATGGCAGCGACGCCAGTCGTCTTGAGATACCGGACGCGACAACCATCATGCCAGCCTGGTCGCCGGATGGTCGTTGGCTCGCCCTTACCGAACAGGA
>DATKCN010000394.1:0-12979 GCA_035513175.1 Thermomicrobiales bacterium | reverse complement strand
AGACATCCGGCGTGCCGTTCGCGGATCTGCAATTCCCGACGCCGTCCGGCAAGGTCGAGCTGTACTCCGAGCGCATGATCGCATCGGGCGTCGACCCGTTGCCGGACTATCACGCGCCAGCTGAACTGAGCGCCGGCGATCTCGGGGACTCGCTGGTGCTGATCTCGGGCGCGGCGCATCACTACGTGTCGAGCAGTCTCGGCAATCTTCCGACGTTGATGCGGCGCGAGGGGACGCCGTCGATCGAAATTCACCCGCTCGACGCAGAAAAGCGTGGCATCGAGGACGGGAATACGGTGCTTGTGTCAAACGACCGAGGATTCTGCTACCTGCGGGCCGTCATTACGCCGGACGTATTGCCGGGTGTCGCGGTGTCGCCGAAGGGCCAGTGGGCGCACCTGTCGCCGGACGGTCGCAACGTCAACTGGATCACCCCGGACGCGCTGGCCGACGTTGCGAATCAGAGCACGTTTCACAGCAATCTGGTGCGCGTCAGCCGGGTGGCCGGCGCAGGCGGCCATGCCACGGACAAGTCGGCTCCGTTCGTTACCGCGGAGCATCAGGAGGAGGGGCTACTGGTCGGGGACGCGTGACCACCAGGCGGCGACGGCGTAGGGATCGACTGCCCCATGCGCATAGCCGGACCAGACGACCCTGCCACTTCGTCGCAGGATCTGTGGGATGACCTGCCCGTGGATCACCATTTTCGCCATCTCGGGATTGTCTTCATGCCAGCGGCGGATCGATTGCTCATATGCCGCGCACACGTCCGGGTCGAGCTGCATGGCGTCGATGAATTCGACCGTCGTGAACTCATCCACGTTGAGCCGCTCGACGATCGAATTGACAAACGGCGTGAGATATTCGATCAGCGCTTCGACCTCATCGCCGCCGAGTTGGCTTGACATCCGCGACCTGTCCTTCGTTGGGCGCCCGGCTCCTCGCGTCCGGGGACGCCGGCCAATACGACTCGTGGCCGTCCGGGCGCCGTTCGCGTGCGTGACCGTTGAATCGGCGCCGCCACGCGGCGGCCGTCCCGTATTGTCACAAATCCGGCGTGAGCGGTGTTGTATGTGTCAGCGGGGTGATGCGCCGGCAGGAAGACGAGTGGAGAGGGATCCGACGTGGCGATAACCAGCGCCTCCACGCACGCGCTGACGGGCGAGCCGAGCGATCGCAGCCTGTTGCAAGGTGTGCGGCGTGGTGACGAGCGGGCCTTCGAGGAGCTCTTTCTGCGTCACTACAGTTGGCTGCTCGGCGTGGTGAGGCGGATTATCGGAGACGCGGACGAGGCAGAGGAAATCGTTCAGGAGACGTTTCTGCGCCTGTACCAGCGGCCGACCATTGTCAACGACGATGTCAATGCGCGTGGGTGGCTCTACCGCGTCGCGGCCAATACGGCGTTCAACGCGGTCCGCTCTCGAAACCGGCGCGCCAGATGGTCGCTCCGGCTTGCCCGCCGGCCGGAGACTGGTGAAACCAGTGACGATCCGCTCGCGATCGTCACCGCGATGGATGAAGCGGCGCGCGTGCGGATGTGTCTGGCCGGGCTCCCCGAACGGCAGAGGCATGTGCTGGTGCTCAGGGCGGAAGGGCACTCATACGCCGAAATTGCGAATATGATCGATGTGAAGCCGGGCTCGGTGGGCACGATTCTGGCGCGGGCCGAACACGCGCTCAGATCGCATGTCGAGCGCAATCGTCACGGGTTAGGAGACCGGGTATGAGCATGCATCGTTACCGCCGCCACCCCTCTGATGGGCTGCTTCGTGAGACGATCGACGCACCGGACCGTGAGCCGCGGTGGGTGGCGGAACACGTGCAAGCATGCGCGCGCTGCCAGTCCCGGGTCGTGGAGATGACCGGCAACGCGCGGGCGGCGCGTATGGTGATGGCCGCGGTCGGAGACGCTGGCGAGCCGCTTGATCCAGCCGCTGCCCTGGGACGATTCAGAGCGCGCTCGATCCCATTCCGCGCGCCGGATGGCAGGACATCAGGAGGATTCGGAATGATTCACTCATGGAGCCGCCGCGTTCCTCGCACGGTCACGGCGCTGGGCGCGGCGCTGGCGATCGTGCTCCTGCTGTCGCTCTCACCGATGAGGACGCTGGCAGACGACTTCCTCAACCAGTTCCGCGTGCAGAAGTTCGCGGCTATCACGATACCGATGGACGCGCTGGCGCCGATGCAGGCGATGTTCGAGATGTCGATGACGGACGCGGAGCTCGAAGCGATCAAGTCCGAGCTCGACATGCTGGGCGCGTTCGAGACGACCTTCGGATTCGAGCATGACCGGATGCCTGCTCCGATGTCTCTCGATGAGGCGCGCGCCGCATACGGACCGTTCCTCGCTCCGACGGATCTTCCCGGCGGTTTCGGGGCGGAACCGGAGTCGTACGTCACCGAGGCGGGATCAGCGTCGTACACGATGGATGTTGAGCGCGCGCACGAGCTCGTGCGCGCCATCGGCCTGCCGATCTTCTCACTGCCGGACCCCGCCCTCCACCCAACCGTAACGTTCACGCTCAACGCGCCGGCCGCGGTGGCGCTCGCATACACAAACGAGGCAGGCGACGTGATTGTCGTCGGGCAGATGGAAAGCCCGTCGCTCATCATTCCCGACGCGATGGACATGGACGCCTTGCGCGAGGACATCCTGCGCTTCCCGGGCCTGCCGGCTGACCTGGTCGCGGAGCTGCGATCCATCGATGACTGGGAGAACACGCTGATCATCCCGATCCCCGAGGGCGCGACCATCCGCGATGTGACGATCAGCGGGCAGCCGGGACTGCTCGTCGAAAGTCCGGAGGGCAGCGTCGTGCTGTGGGAGAAGAGCGGCATCCTGTATGGCGTCGGCGGCCAGATCAGTGGCGAGCAGGCGCTGGATGTTGCTGGATCGCTGAAGTAGAGCGCGCCGACGAACGTTCGACGAGCGCCGGTATCATCCGCGAACCGTGGGCCTGATCGTCGCCCACGGTTCCATTGCGTGACCCGCGACTCCAAATTCGTATTGGTGGCTCCAACCCATGCAGGCGACTGAATGGACGAACGCTGAGATCAGAGCGGCTAACGTGACGGCGAACGTCGACGCCGAAGCGGCCGTCGAGACGATTGGTTTGTCCAAGTCGTATGGCGGCAACGCCGCGGTGCGCGACCTCTCGATTCGCGTGGCGCACGGAGAGGTTTTCGGGTTTCTCGGTCCCAACGGAGCGGGGAAAACGACATCGGTCAAGATGCTGATGGGGCTCGTTCGACCGACATCAGGACGAGCGAGCCTGCTCGGAATGCCACTCGGGGACCGCGAGGCAAAGCGACACATCGGGTTCCTGCCTGAACTGTTCCGGTTTCACGACTGGCTAACCGGGCACGAGCTGCTCGACCTGCACGGCAAGCTGTACGGGATGAGCGCCAGCGCGCGGCGCCGGAAGATACCTGAGACGCTTCAACTGGTCGGGTTGTCCAATCGTGAGGGCGACCGGTTGCGGTCGTATTCGAAGGGCATGCAACAGCGCATCGGGCTGGCTCAGGCGCTGCTCAACGATCCACGGATCGTGTTCCTCGACGAGCCCACGTCAGCGCTCGATCCAATCGGCAGGCTCGACGTGAGACGGATCATAGAAACGCTTCGCGCGGAGGGACGGACCGTCTTCCTCAACTCCCACCTGTTGACGGAGGTCGAGGCGGTATGCGATCGCGTGGCGATCATCAGCAACGGTCGCGTGGTCGCGATGGGCTCGATGGCCGATCTGCTCAGCGGGTCGATCGTCATCGAGCTTCGGCTCGGCGAGTGGGATGACACGATCGAGACGCTGGTCCGTGGATATGGATCGATAGAGGACATCGGTCACGCGGAGAACGGCCGCGCCACCGTCGTGTTGGAAGTCGTAGACGAAGAGGCGATCGCGCGCCTTGTCCACGTGCTCGTGTCTCGACACGTCGCGGTTTATGGTGTGACGCCGCGGTCAGCGACGCTGGAAGAGCTGTTCATTGAGGTCATCAACCGCGATGGCGCCGTGAGCGTCACGTGACGACGCTGTTGATCGCTCGACTAACGTTTGACGAGGCCGTTCGGAGGCGAATGGTGCTGGCGGTCATGCTGCTCAGCGCCGCGTTCCTGCTGCTGTACGCCTACGGCTTTCAGCTCGTGCATGACGACATTCAGCATTTCAACGAGCAACGTGGCGGCGCGCCATCAACGGTGCTGCCATATGACGTGCAGGCCAGCGCGATGGTGCTGCTGGGCCTCTATACCGTCAACTTTCTGGCTGGAATCATGACCATCTTCGCCGCGGTGGGAGCGATCGCGGCGGAGATCGAGAGCGGGACGTTGCAGGCGATCATACCCAAGCCGCTTGCGCGCTGGGAGGTCATTGCCGGGAAGTACCTCGGCTTTCTGGCGATGATCGTCGTGTATCTGGCGCTGATGGTCGCCGGCGTCGTCACTGTTTCGGCGACGATTGGGGACTACCGCCCTCCCAATGTCCTGGCCGGCCTGGGCCTGATGATCCTGGTGTCGACCATCCTGCTGAGCCTGACGATGCTGGGGTCAACCGTGTTCTCGACGATGGCCAACGGCGTCATCGTCTTCATGCTGTATGGAATGGCGGTCACCGGCGGGCTGGTAGAACAGATCGGGAACTCGCTCGATAACGACACGATGGTCAGAATCGGGATCATGACGAGCATCCTCGTGCCGAGCGACGCCATGTGGAAACTCGCTTCGTACGTCGTTCAGCCTCGCGTGGCCGTCAACATGCTCGGCCCCAATCCGTTCGGAACCGCCGCGCCGCCGAGTGACTTTGCCGTCCGTTACGCGCTGCTGTACTGTGCGACACTGGTGGTCGTGTCAATGGTGGTGTTCAGCCGCCGGGACATTTGACGCATGGCCCGGGGCAGCGGCGGACGCCTGACGCCACCGGGATCATCCGGGGGGAGATCGTGGAGTACGGCCAGTTCTCGGTCGCGCGGATATCCGCGGGTCCAATTGAAACCAATGCATTTGTCGTCGTGGATTCTGCAAGCGGTGACGCGTTGATCATCGACGCGCCTCCGGATTCGGGGAGCCTGTTGGCAGCCGAGATTGCCCGGCGCCGGGCACATCCGGTTGGGCTCGTGCTGACGCACACGCACTGGGATCACATCGGCGACGTTGCGGCGCTCGCCGCGTCGCTGGCCGTGCCGGTGTCCGTGCATCAGCTCGAAGCGGCGAATCTTCGGAGTCCCGCCTTCAGTCCGGCCCCGATCGACGGCTATGAGGCCGACAGACTGCTTGCCGACGGGGACACGGTCAAGGTGGGCGGACGCGAGCTGCTTGTCATGCACACCCCTGGACACAGCCCCGGTCAGATCTCGCTGTACAGCGAGCCTGATGGGCTGCTGCTGGGCGGCGACACGCTGTTCCCGAACGGGTACGGCCGGGTCGACATACCAGGGGCCAGCGCGGCGCAGACGATCGCGACGATCCGGCGATTGCTCGTCCTGCCGGACGAGGTCGCTGTGCTTCCCGGTCATGGCGAGCCGACGACGATCGGCCGCGAGCGGCATTGGATGGAGCAGGTGGCCGCGAGCGGCCGGCTGTTCGAGTAGCCGTTACGGCCGGGACGCGTCTGTTGGCGGAGAAACGAGGCCATTTGATATGGCGTACAGCACGGCCTGTGTGCGGTCCCGAACACCGATCTTCTGAAACAGCGCGCTCAGGTTGTTCTTGACGGTGCTCTCGGCCAGCTCGAGTTCTGACGCGATCTGGCGGTTGTTGTGCCCGCGCACGAGCAGCTCGAGGAACTGCTGCTCGCGGGAGCTGAGCTGCTGCTTCGTCTCACCCGGCGAGCGGTTGAGCAGGCGCTGGAATTCCCGCATCAGAACGGCGCCGAGCGCGGGATCGATGGCCGAGCCACCGGCAGCGGCAAGGCGGATCGCGCGGATCACTTCGTCTGACCGGCTGCTCTTCAACAGGTAGCCTTTGGCCCCGGCGCGGATCGCGTGAATCGCGTACTCGTCATCGGCGTACATCGTGAGGACGATGACTGGCGTCGTGAGGCCGCGCGCGACGATCGCTTCGGTGGCCTCGATGCCGTCCATCTCCGGCATGCTGATGTCCATCAGCACAACATCCGGACGATGCTTCTCGACCAGCAGCACCGCTTGCCGTCCGGTGCTCGCTTCACCGACAACCGTGAGATCGTCGACCGTCTCCAGCAACTGCTTCAGCCCCTCGCGAAAGAGATCATGATCGTCGGCGATTACGATGCGTAGCATCCGCTTGGTGTCTCCCTCAGGTCGAGTGATGCCGGTCATTTCTGCTCCGCGATGAAGTCATCCATGTTGGGCGCAAAGGGGGTCGCGCGTTGCAGCTCACTGGCTGCCAGCCCCGAACTATCCCCGCCGGTTGAGAGCGCGGGAAGGACGAGCGGCAGGTAGGCTTCGATCTGTGTTCCCTTGCCCGCGTCGGAGTCCACTCGCAAGGTGCCGCCCAGATCCTCGGCGAGCTCTCTCATCAGCTCCATGCCGAAGTGGCCGACGGGGCGGGGGTCGTGCTCATCCATGCCGACGCCGTCATCGACGACGTACAGCCGCAGCTCGTCCTCGGCCCGGCGAACCTCGAGCCGCACCGACTGGGCCCGCGCGTGCTTGCGGACGTTCTGCAGCGCCTCGCGAACGATGCCGACCACCGCCCGTTCGACCTCCGGCACGAGCTGGACGCCGGAGATCTGCCTGAAGTCGACCTCGAGCTCCGGTTCGTCCGGCGCCAAAGTCGAGACGAGCGCGCGCAGTTGCCCGGTGATGCCGCGTCGCGCCGGGGCCGGACGGCGCAGCTCGCCGATTGTCCTGCGCAGCTCAACAATCGCGTGGTCGAGCAGGTCCCTGCCCGCTTTCAGCTCCCCGCGGGCGACCTCGGGCTCGTTGGGAAGGTACTTGCCCGCCAGCTCGATCTTCAGGCTGACGTAGGCGAGGTCCTGAACAACACTATCGTGCAGCTCGCGACCGATCTCGCGCCGCTCCTGCTGGATCAGATCCTCACGGGCCTCCTGCTGACTCAAAATGTCAGTCCGGTCGCGGAGAAAGATCGACTGTATTCCCCAGGCCATCCCGGCGGCGGCGGCGGAGAAGGCGACAATATCCTCGGGGGCGTACGCAAAGGACCGCCCGTCGCGCCGTTCGGCAGCGATCGCGCCGATCAGCTCGTCACCGGAAAACATGGGCGCGATGAGCCAGGCGGGCACGAGCGAGTCAGCGAACGGGCGTGCGAACTCGTTCGGGCCGCGGCCGACACCGTGTGTCGCGATCCACCGCGCGTGAACGATCTGGGCAAGCTCCTCGTTGGACGTTTTCTCGGAATTCGACAGCGGCGACTGCCAGGAGTGCACGACGACAAGCTGTCCACGATCGTCCCGCTGGAAGATGCGCACCCCGATCGTTCCAGGTACGCGCGCAAGCATCGCGACGCCGATCTCGTACACATCCTGGACTGAATGGGCGGCGCCGAGCCGCGCCTGGAGGTCGAATGGAAAGCTCGACAGAGAGCTGCGCAGCAAACGATCCAGTGCCGCGTTTTCCGAGCGTTCCGTCATCCCTCTCAGATCAGGTTGCGGGCTAGTCGCCTGCACTGTGGTCTTCCTCCCTCACGTCAGCCAACCCTTCGGGGACGTTGGTCGCTGGATCAGGAAATTCGAAGGAAGGCGCCACGTCGCCTCGCGGCCGCTCCGGTATCGAAATCTGGATTACGGACCCGCCTGCGGCGCGATTGGACACGCGCGTGTTCCCGCCCGCGAGGTCCACGCGTTCAATCAGGGCCACGAGCGCCATGTCGAGGTAGTCGCTTGCGTCGTCCGGATTCGGGCTGACTGGGCTCGCGCCGTCGTCCTGGATAGCGACCTGGATGCTGTCGGATTGCGCGCGGATGCTGACCTGGATGCTGGTCAGTCCTTCCCGGCCGCGCAGGTGGTCGATCGCGTCCTGGATAAGACGAAAAATGAGTGTCTCGTCATCCGGCGCCAGGCGAGACGGTAGCACGACATCCAGTTCCGTTTCGAATCCGTGCTCCCTTGAAGAGCGCGACAGAAGGTCCCGCACTGCCGGGGCCAGCCCGAGGCGGTCCAGCATCGCGGGACGCAGCGCAAAGATGCGCTGGCGAAGCCGGTCGATGTTCTCAGCCAGGCTCTCGCGCACGTCGGAAAGCTGCGCTAGCGCGGGCTCGCGCTGATCGAGCCTGGCAACCGCGGATTGCGCCTGGTCGAGACGGTACAGGCATGCTGCGAGCGTCTGGAGCGTGTCGTCGTGGATGTCATCCACAAGCTCTTTGCGCTCGGCCTCGTGCCGGTGGATCACCTGGTCCAGCACGGCGGCGCGACGATCTCCACGTGAGCGCACGATGCGATAGAGACGCGCGTTTTCAATCGCGATGCCGGTGTGCAGCGCCACGGCCGCCAGCAGTTCCTTGTCCCGCGGCCCATAAGCGTTTCTGAATGTCGACTGAATCGTCACCGCCCCGATGACGTTGCGCCCGACGGTTACCGGAACGGTGAGGTGCGAGTGTGAAGGATCGTCAGGCTCGGCGCCGCAGAGCCAGTCGCGTTCGTCCATGCCCCCGCGAATGCCTACCAGCTCTGCCCGGCCTGATATCACTGCGGTCGACAGAGGGTCTTCGCCGATCGCCACCCGGCGTTTGCCGGGGACGATTTCACCGTCGATCGCCACACGAACGTCCAACGAGCGCTGATCGCCGGTAAGCAGGCCAAGCGCGAAGCGAGACGCGTCAAGGACGGAGCCCACGTGGAAGTACAACTGCCGGAACAAGCTATCTTCATCGGTCAGCATCGCGAGCTGAATGGCGATCTCGTTGATGATCGACATACTGTCCGACGATGTGCGCATCTCCTCGAACAGGATAGCGCTCTCGATAATCGTCGACAGATGCTGTGAGATACCGGATAGCATCGCCGCGTGCGCGTCGGTGAACTGGCGGCCAACCTCAGCATAGTCCAGCAGCAGCACGCCCATTGTCTGGCGCCGACGGCCGCGCAACGGGACGATCATTGCCGCGCGAATGCCCAGCGCCCGCACGAGCGACGCCGGAAGCAGTGTCGATTTGGTGGCGTCGGCGATCACCAACGGCCTGCTACTATGCACCATCTGGTCAAACGCCGGAACCAGCTGTGGCGACAGCGAGATCAGCTTGAGGATATCCACGAGATGTGGCTCCAGCCCCGCGACCGCCGTGGGCACGAACTCGCCGCGGTCCGCGTTCCAGAGCATGGCGTAGCACCGGTCACAGCCTGGCTCGCGCACGATCAGCTCAACAACCGCCTGCAGTATCGTCTCCGGATCAGCGAGCTGCTCGACGGACTCGTGCAACCTGACTACCGTCTGGAAAACGTGCCGCTCCTCGTTGGAATGTCGCAGCTGCCGGTCGCGGAGCACGCCTGCCGCGTAGGCCGCGAATGGGGTCACGCTTCCCCTGGTCTCCGAGCTGAACGGATCGTCGGTCGTGCGAACCAGGTCCATGCGACCGACCAGCGTCCCGGCGGCGAAGAGCGGCACCATCAACAGATGGTGTCCGCCAATGTGCTCGAATTCCCAGCGTTCGTTCGACATCAGACGCGTCGTGTCCGCCTCCGAACGCAGGTCGACCGCCGTGCTCGTCCCCGGGGCAATATCTTTCAGCGCGTCGGACAACACGGAATACGAGCCGATGAGGCCACCAATCGAGAGCGGCGCCGGTCCAGCCGCCGTTGTGATGACGAAATTCTGCCCATCGGGAGACAGCGTGCGGATAAGGCTGATGTCACAGCCGAGCGCCCGCGTCACCGATACCGCGATGTCCTGCAGGACGTTCTCGGGGTCGCCGCCGCCAATGAAAGCGTCCGCGGCACGTCCGACCGCAGTCTGGAAGGTCCAGGGACGAGGTGATGAACCAGTCTCCGGACGGAACAAGCTGTCGCGGTCGGGTTGCGGCAACAATGTCATCTTCGGGGCATCGGACTTCATGCTGACATGTCTCTATTCAATCCGCGACCGGACGAGTGCCCGGCGAAGAATCTACGCCGGATGCCAGGCGCCGCCGCTCGTCAAGAATTTGGTCGCTCCGTATACATGATAGCGGGCGCGTAACCGCGAACAATGGCACTGTAGTACCCAATTGGTACCGGCTTTACAGGGACGAGTGGGACCGGGGATAGCAGGTTTATACTTTCGATACGGCAAGGCGGATGTCCTGCTGCCGCGTTCGATTGGGTTGGGACGACCGATGCAGATCACTTTCCTGGGGACGGGAACCAGCAACGGCGTGCCCGTCATCGGATGTGACTGCGCGGTCTGTCGATCATCGGACCCGCGCGACACGCGAACGCGGACATCCGCCGTGGTCCGCGCGCGGGGCCGGACGATCCTGATCGACACGACACCGGAATTGAGGATTCAGGCGCTGGCGCAGGGTCTGACGCGGGTCGACGCAGTGCTGTACACGCATGCGCACGCCGACCATATCGCCGGATTCGATGACCTGCGCAGCTTCAACTACCTCAATCAGGACCGGCTGGACGTGTATGTCGATCAGTTGACCGCAACTAACATTCAGGAGCGGTTCGCCTACGCTTTCTCGAAACCGTTTCCCTTTTATGGCGGCAAGCCGGACTTGCGTCTGCGACTGTTCGAAGGACCGTTCAGCATCAGCGACATCCCTGTCACTCCGTTTCCGGTTGGGCACGGTCGCTGGACGGTTCAGGGCTTTCGCTTCAATAATCTGGTCTATCTTACGGACGCGAAAGTGATACCCGATTCGTCGCTCGACGTCATGCGTGGCGCCGATGTGCTGGTGATCAACGCGTTGCGGGATAAGCCGCATCCGGTGCACCTGTCAATCGGAGAAGCTCTCGGTGTCATCGAGGAGGTTCGGCCGAGCCGCGCGTATCTCGTGCACCTGTCGCACGAGGTGTCCCACGCGGAAATGAGCAAGCGCCTTCCTCCGCACGTCTCGCTAGCCTACGACGGGTTGACAGTCGGCGTAACGGGTTGCGCGGGCGACGGCGACGACTGACGCGCGACGGATCGCGCGCGGTGTCGTGTCAGTCGCAGTGACGCTACGGCTTCGGCGCGGCGGGCCAGTTGCCGTACCAGTCGAACGGCGTGTCGTTGAGGTTTACGACCACGTTCTTGACCTGGGTGTAGAGATCGAGGGCGTGGCGCGAAAGTTCCCGCCCGATGCCCGACTGCTTGTAGCCCCCGAACGGCGCCTCAGGGGGGTTAACGGTCGGGTAGTTGATCGAGATGTTGCCGGCCCGAATCGCCGCCGCCATCTGGTGAGCTCGCTTAATGTCCGTGGTCCAGATTGTCGCCGCGAGACCATAGACGGTGTCGTTCGCCATCTGGACGACCTGCGCATCATCCTTGAACGGGATGACCGACAGCACCGGGCCGAACACCTCTTCCTGAGCGATCGTCATGTCGTTGGTCACGTTGTCGAACACTGTTGGCAGGATGTAGTTGCCCGCGGCGAAGGGATCGTCAGTGACGCGTCGCCCGCCGTGCGACAAGTCCGCGCCGCCCTGCTTCGCGCGCTCGACGAAAGTCAGCACCCGCTCGCACTGGTTGGGCGAGATTACCGGTCCCATTTGCGTGTCCCAGTCCAACGGGTCGCCGATGCGGATACGGGCCGTGCGCGCAACGAAGTCGGACATGAACGCGTCGTGGATCGACTCATGGAGAAACAGGCGCGTGCGCGCCGTGCAGCGCTGGCCGGCGTTGGTGAAGACGGCGAACAATGAGCCGGCGACTGCTTCACCGATGTCTGCGTCGGGGAAGACGATGTTTGGACTCTTGCCGCCCAGCTCCAGCGACACCTTCTTGATGGTTCCAGCGGACTGACGCAGGATGCCACGCCCGGTCTCCGTTTCGCCAGTGAACGCAACCTTGTCTACGTCGGGGTGCTCGCAGAGCGCCGAGCCGATGATCGCGCCCGGTCCGGTCAGAACGTTGACGACACCGTCGGGAATGCCCGCCTCCTGGCAGAGCTGACCGAGCACCACCGCCGTGATCGGCGTATTGCTGGCGGGCTTAAGCACGATCGTGTTGCCGGTGGCGAGCGCCGGACCGATCTTCCAGCCAGCCATCAGCAGCGGAAAGTTCCAGGGAATAATCTGGGCGCACACGCCGGCCGGCTCGCGGACGGTGTAGTCGAGCAGCGGACCGTTCATTGGAATGGTTTCGCCCCATGCCTGCCCTGCAAGGCTGGCGTAGTAATCGAGGCAGGCCGCGGTGTTCAGCACGTCGGCCCGCGATTCGACAATGATCTTCCCGCAGTTCAGTGTCTCAAGACGGGCCAGCTCATCGACCCGCTCGCGGAGAAGATCGGCGACCTTGCGCATGCGTCGCGACCGCTCCACCGGAGGCATCTTCGACCAGCGCCCGTCATCGAACGCGGCCCGCGCCGCGGCGACAGCCCGATTCACGTCTTCGACACCCGCTTTCGCGACGCGCCCGACGACCTGGTTGTACGCGGGCGAGACTGTTTCGAAGGTCTCTGCGTTGGCGGCGTCGACCAACTTCCCGTTGATCAGCAGTTGATAGCTCTCTACGGCTGTGGCAGTCATGAGAGATTCCCTTTCTACGTCGTGGGGCGACTCAGAGTACCTGACGCCACGGTTTCATGATCCAGGTCTGGAACACGCCCGCCTCGCGGAACGGATCGGTGTCGAGCATGGCTTGAGCTTCCACGATTAAGCCGGCTTCATAGAAAATCAGGGCGCTTGAGTCGTCCTTCAACGGTCCTGATGCGAAGAGCTTGCCCTGCTCCTCGAGTCCGGTAAGGTACTCGCGGTGGCCCGGTCGGTCCCCGGCGAACTTCTCGTGATTCCCGAATCGGATCGTCGTTGCGAACTTCACGGTCTCTTGCCTTCCCGATTTGATGGAATGATCTAGCGACAGTATAGTCGAGTCTCTGACCGGGACATGCGCCGCAGACCTGCGTCTCGCCGGTCTTGACACG
>DATKCN010000393.1:0-13149 GCA_035513175.1 Thermomicrobiales bacterium | reverse complement strand
GGACAAGGCGGACTGTATTCTTTCGGATTCCCGCTCACGGAAGAGCTGATGGAAGTGAACCCGGAAGACGGTCGCACGTATCTCGTTCAATATTTTGAGCGTGCTCGCTTCGAATATCATCCGGAATACGCGGGCACCCCTTCCGAGGTGCTGCTGGGACTGCTCGGCAATGAGATGCTGAGGGACAGGGGTTGGATACGTTGAGAGACAGCCGAACAGCCGGCGACAAGCCCATCATTCTCGTCTTGAACGGGCCGAACCTGAACCTGTTAGGTCGCCGTGAGCCCGAAATCTATGGGATGACGACGCTGGACGAGATTGACGCTACGCTTCAAGAAGAGGCTGAGGGACGGGGCGCGGTCATTGTGTCCTATCAGTCCAACTATGAAGGCGCGTTGATCGATCACGTTCACCGGGACGGTTGGAGCGCTTCTGGTATCATCATCAATCCTGGGGCCCTGACCCACTCCAGCATCGCGTTGCGTGACGCGATCGCAGCGGCGCCAGCCCCCACGGTCGAGGTGCATCTGTCGAACATCGCCTCCCGCGAACCTTTCCGGCATCACTCGGTCATCGCGCCTGTTGCACGTGGCACGATCGCGGGGCTTGGGCCGCGCGGCTATGTTCTCGCGCTGCGCTATCTGCTCGACATGATCGATGGGGAGAAGCATTAGCTTGAGTGAGACGAGCGAGCGAGTTGATCGAGTTCGAGAAGCGATTCGCGCTCGCGGCCTTGACGGGCTCCTTGTCACGCATCCCTCGAACCGCGTCTACCTGACCGGATTTACAGGCGAGGACATTGCGCCCAATGAATCGTCGGGTCACTTGCTGATCACGGCAACCGCCGCGACGCTCGTTACCGGTTCGGTAAACACGACGCAGGCGGAGTCACAAGCGCCGCACATTCGTGTCATCACTAGAGAAGGCGCGTGGTCGGAAGCCGACGCGAAGGTGATTGCGGAGTCCGGAGCGAAGCGCATTGGTTATGAGAGCCAGGCGATGCTCGATGGCGTGTTTCGAGGCGTCAACGAGGAACTCGAGAAATCCGCGCTGGCGATTGCTTGGGAGCCGGCCGACGGAATTGTCGAGTCGTTCCGAGCCGTCAAGTCCCCAAGTGAGGTCGCGCTGCTGCGGAGAGCGTTCGAGATCACAAACGCGGCATTTGAGCGTGTCGCGCCGACGATTCAGATCGGCGACAGCGAGTGGGACGTATCGTGGCGCATTCACATGGCGATGGTCGAACTAGGCGCCGAAGGTCCATCGTTTCCCACGATCGTTGCAGCTGGAACGCATGCGGCTCGCCCGCATCACGAACCAGGCAAGCGCAGAATTCGTCAGGGCGAGCCGATTGTCATCGACATGGGCGCTCGATATCAGGGGTACTGCGCGGACCTGACCCGCACTGTATGGTTCGGTAATCCGGACCCGACACTTCAGGAAGTTTATCCGGTCGTAGCCGAGGCGGTCGAACAGGTTCTCGAACGAATACAACCCGGCATGAGTGGAACAGACATGGACGCGGCCGCGCGCGACTTCATTACATCCCGCGGGTACGGCGACGCGTTTACCCACGGTCTCGGCCACGGTGTCGGGGTTCGCGTGCACGAGGCGCCATCAGCTTCCAAACAGTCCAAGGACGTGCTCGCGGCCGGGAACGTCATCACTGTCGAGCCTGGCGTTTACCTTCCCGATTGGGGTGGTGTCAGGGTTGAGGACGTGGTGCTGATCACCGAGGATGGAATTGAAGTGTTGACGACCGCTTCAAAGATGCAGATTTGAATAATGCCGCCGGGAGACTGACTGATGATTGACACCGGAGAATTACGCAAGGGCATCATCATCGAGCACGAGGGCACGCTGCAGCGGGTAATCGAGTATCAGCACGTCAAGCAGGGGCGCGGGAGCGCATTTGTGCGCCTTACGATGCGCAACCTACGAACCGGATCAACGACACAACAGACATTCCACGCTGGGAGCAAGTTTCCACTCGTTCGACTGGAGCGTCAGCGAGCGCAGTTCATGTACACCGAGGACGATCACTACAACTTCATGGATGTCGATTCGTTCGACCAGTTCTCGCTGGGACGCGAAACCCTGGGAGACGCGTTGAACTACATCCGAGAGAACGACACAATCGAAGTGCTCACGTATCAAGGTGAGCCGATCGACATCGAGATTCCAATTACGGTGCAGCTCGAAGTGACCCAGACCGATCCCGGATACAAGGGTGACACCGCCACTGGCGGCACCAAACCAGCAATACTCGAAACCGGGCTGACAGTAACGGTGCCGCTATTCGTCAGCGAAGGCGACATCGTCAAAGTTGACACTCGCTCCGGCGCCTATCTCGAGCGAGTGTCGTGAGACATCCGTTGACGTGGGAGACGCTGCTGAAATGAGCTTGATGAATCATGATGACGCCGGCGCTTCCGGGCACCAGCGCCTCGAGAACCTCGTTCGCGCGCTTATCACAATGATGAACGCCGGCAACATGGCGCGACTCGATCTCGAATGCAACGATCTTCGAGTATCGCTGAGATCTCATGGGGAGGGATCGGTTGTTGCGCGGACAGGTCGCGTCGTACCCGACGTTGAGCCGATTGAGTCTGCTGACCAACAGGACGATGGAACCGGAACGCATTTCGTAACGGCCCCGATGATCGGAACATTCTACTCCAGCCCCGCCCCCGGCGAACCGCCGTTTGTCGTTGCTGGCGATCACATCGAGGAAGGCCAGACGATCGGCATCATCGAGGCAATGAAGATCATGAATGAAATCGCGTCCGATCGGGCTGGGACGGTCGTCGAACTCGTCGCGACTAACGCGCAACCGGTCGAGTTCGGTAGTCCGCTCGTTCGCCTCGACCCCATCACGCAGTAGCTGCGGCGATGCGCATTCTGAGCGTCCTGGAAATCACCGCGTACCTGAAAGAGATCGTCGAATTCGACCCTGTTCTCAGCGACGTCTGGGTACGGGGCGAGATCACGAATCTGTCCACATCTGCCGCGGGCCACTCATACTTCTCACTGACCGCGGACAGCGTTCAGCTGAATTGCGTCCTGTTCAAGGGTAGTCGAGCCCGTGTCCTGGCTTTCCCGCGAAATGGCGACGCCGTTCTGGCCCACGGTCGATTCTCGATTTATGAGTCGCGCGGGCACTATCAACTCATCGTCGACAACGTCGCTCCAGAAGGGATCGGAATCCTCCAGCTTCAGTTTGACGACACGCGCCGTCGCCTGGAAGCCGAGGGATTGTTTTCCGTCGATCGCAAGCGGCCGCTCCCCGAGATGGCGAGCGTCATCGGCGTGGTGACATCGGAACAGGGGGCAGTCTGGCATGATATACAGAATGTCATAACTCGTAGATTTCCGCTGGTGCGTCTGATGTTCGCCCCCAGCGCGGTTCAGGGCCCGACCGCCGCCGAAGACCTGATCGCAGCGCTTCAGGCGCTGGATGCAAGCAGTGAGCCGGATGTGATCATCATTGGTCGCGGCGGTGGCTCGATGGAGGATCTGGCGGCGTTCAGCGACGAGGCACTCGCCCGCGCCATTTTCCGGTGCAAAGTCCCGGTCGTCAGCGCCGTCGGACACGAGACCGATTCCTGCATCGCCGACCTCGTCGCGGATGTGCGCGCCCCTACTCCCAGCGCGGCTGCTGAGCTATGCGTCCCGGACCAGCGAGCCCTGCTGGCACAGGCCGGCCAGTGCGTTCGAGACGCCCGTTTACACGTAACGCGAGCCGCGCTGAGTAGCCGCGCGTCAATCGGCGCCGCCGGGGCGTCGCTGGCGTCCCGCAACCCGATGACACGCGTCAACCGCGCCCAACAGGATGTCGACTCGCTCGTGGAGCAGGCGACGGCATATGCGCTCGACGCAGCGGCGCATCAGCGCGAGCTGGTCGCGCGCGCAACGGACCGCGCGATCCTCCTGAACCCGAGTGACGTACTGAGGCGGGGCTACGCGGTGGTCAGCGCGACTCAAGGAAACGGAACGGCGCGAATCGCGCTGGCAAGTGACGCAATGCAGCACGACGAGCTTACTGTGACATTCAGCGACGGAGCGGTCAACACGCGACGAGTTCGGGGGTGACGATGAACGCGCAGAACCCGGTCGAGCAGTTCGAGTCGATGATGGAGCAGCTTCAAGCGCAAGTTGCGTTGCTCGAACTGGAGACGCTTTCGCTGTCGGAGGCCATCGACGCCTATGAGCGCTCAGTTGAGCTTGCAAACGGATGCCACCGGCTGCTCGACGAGGCGGAGCTTCGCATTCAGAAGATCGACGCGAGCTCACGCGCAGTGCAGGAAGCGGGAGCAAGCTACCGATTCGCCGACATCGACGCCGCCAGGCTGCTGCTGGGCGACGACGAAGCGGATCTGCTGGATCTGATCGACGACGAATAGTTCGCTCAATATGCGCGTGCGAACACCGCGAGCATGGAGGCGGCGCGGCCACACACGACGCACGCGCCGGAGCCCGCAGGCTGATCGAACGGGAGACAGCGAATCGTCGCCCGTGATTCCGTCTTCACCGAGTCTTCACACGCCGCGTCTCCACACCACCAGGCGAGTGAGAATCCCGCGTTCGTGCGTGCCCGTTCGTAGAGCTCAGCGAGATCGTCCACGTTCGCCGTACGTTCCCGTTGCCGGGTGAATGCACTATCGAACATGTCCGACTGTATTTGCGAAAGCAGCGTAGGCACGGTTTCTGGCATTTCGGCCAGGGAAACTGCCAGCTTCTCGCGCGTGTCGCGGCGCACGACTACCGCCTGTCCACTGTGCACATCCCGCGGGCCGACCTCAATCCGCAGCGGCACGCCGCGCAGTTCCCATTCGTTGAACTTCCAGCCGGGCGTCTTGTCGTCCCGCCGATCCACGTGGATCCGCACGCCGGAGAGCGCTTGCTCCACGCGGCTGACATGCATTGCAACGGTCTCGCGCTCGTCCTCTTTGCGCCAGATTGGGATGATGACGGCCTGTATCGGCGCAACGCGAGGTGGAAGCTTCAGCCCCGAGTCATCTCCGTGAACCATGACGATAGCGCCGATCGTTCGGTGGCTCAGGCCCCAGCTCGTATTGAACGCGTGCTTGCGCTGGCCGTCGCTATCAAGGAATTCAATATCGAAGACCTTGCCAAAGTGGTCGCGGAGATCGTGCGATGTCCCGGACTGGAGAGCCCAGAACTTGCCACCCATCATTGCCTCGATCGTGTAGGTTCTATGCGCGCCCGCGAATTTCTCGCTCTCGCTCTTTGCTCCCGAAATCACCGGGATGGCTAACTCGGTTTCAACGAAATCCCGATACACTTCCAGCATCTGCAACGCGCGCCGTTCAGCTTCTTCAGCCGTGGCGTGACAGGTGTGGCCCTCCTGCCACAGAAATTCAGACGTGCGCAGGAAGGCTCGGGGCCGGTCTTCCCAGCGTAACACCGAACACCACTGGTTGATTAGAATAGGCAGGTCACGATAGGACTGTACCCAGCGCGCATACATTCCACAGATGATCGCTTCAGATGTCGGCCGGATAGCCAGCCGCTCTTCCAACTTCTGGTTGCCGCCGTGCGTCACCCACGCAACCTCCGGCGCAAATCCCTCGATGTGCTCGGCCTCGCGGTTGAGCATGCTCTCAGGAATCAGCATCGGGAAGTACGCGTTCTGAACACCCGTCGCCTTGATGCGTCGGTCGAGCGCTGCCTGCATGTTCTCCCACAGCGCATAGCCGTAGGGTCGCACGACCTTGCAGCCTCGAACGGGCGCGTCGTCAGCCAGCTCTGAACGCTTGACGACATCGACGTACCAGCGGTCGAAGTCGTCTTCCTGATCGATCAGATCCTCCACGAATCCGCGGACGCCGCCCCCGCTTACGTTGTGCATGTGGGTCCTTTTTCATCTCGCGCCGGGTCAGTCGCAAAACGGGTCGTGTAGAATCGGCGCACGTTACGCGGACGATCGCCGAAAGCGCGCCAGTCAAGCATTATAGCAACGAGCGGGCGCGCTCATTGACGGGACGTAGTGCATTGTGAGGAAGACGATCGCCCTGCTCACCGGCGGCGGGGACTGCCCGGGACTGAATGCGGCGATTCGCGCGATAACTCGTATTGCACATGACGCGTACGGCTGGAGGGTCGTTGGCTTTCTCGATGGCTTCGAGGGGCTGATCCAGCGCAGGTATCGAATACTCGAGCCCGATCAGGTCCGAGGAATCTTGCGCATCGGTGGCACCATACTAGGATCTTCGAACCGCACCAGCCCGTTTGCGTACCTGCCCCCCGGCGGGACGGAGGCGTTCGACGCAAGCGCCGCCGCTCGCGAAGCACTGGCAGCGGTCCGGGCAGACGCGCTGATCGTGATTGGCGGAGACGGAACGCTCGCTCTGGCGCATAAGTTCGCTGGCGACAGCTACCCGATTGTCGGAGTGCCGAAGACGATCGACAATGACGTTCACGGGACGGACTACTCGATCGGGTTTGACACCTGCGTCGCAACCGTCACCGAGGCCATCGACCGACTGCACACGACCGCGGAGTCGCATCACCGCGTGATGTTGCTCGAGGTCATGGGGAGAACCGCCGGTTGGCTGGCGCTGTATGCGGGAGTCGCGGGAGGCGCTGACATCGCCTTGATTCCAGAGCGAGAATATACGTGTGACGACCTGGTCAACGTCGTCGAGAGTCGTCGGGGAGATGGCAAGCACTTTACAATCGCGGCCGTCTCCGAGGGCGTTGCGGGCCCAGGCGGTGAGGCAGTCTATCGATCCACGATGGGTCAATCCCACGAGTGGCGGCTAGGTGGCGTGTGCGATCGCATTGCGTCCGAACTATCGATGTTGCTGGATCGAGACGTTCGAGCGATCACGTTGGGACATTTGCAGCGAGGTGGCACGCCAACACCAACTGACCGCGTGCTCGCGACCAGGCTCGCCCACGCAGCCGTCGAAGCCCTCAAGGCGGACCACGGGGGCGTGATGGCCGGAGTCGCTGGAGAGTCCGACGTGCTCGTGCCTCTGGATGTCGTCGCACAGGGACCTCGCAACGTGCCTGAAGATCATCCGCTGATTCGGGCAGCAGCCGCGATCGGCATGTACGTTGGCTAGCGACGACGCTCTCATCCCTCCGGGGAAGCTTCCGGGACACATTCTCGAACGATTGCTGCGCGAGTACATCACGCTGGACCCGAGCGTCGTCGTCGGACCAGGGATCGGGCGCGACGCCGCCGCTGTTCGAGTCGGAGATCGCGTGATCGTCGTCAAGACTGACCCGATTACATTTGCCAAGGCCGACGCGGGACGCTACCTGGTACATGTCAACGCGAATGACATCGCCTGCATGGGCGCGACGCCTCGCTGGCTGCTCGTGACGGCGCTGCTTCCGGAGCGCTCGACGACAGCCGGGCTGGTGGAAGATATTTTCAGATCGATTGCCGTCGCGTCACGGGAGCTGAACATTGCGCTGATTGGCGGACACACAGAAATCACTCTTGGGCTCGACCGCTCGATCCTCGTTGGACAGATGATCGGAGAGATTGATGAGGCGGGCCTGCTCGACATCTCCGACGCAGCCCCTGGCGACGCTATCCTGCTGTGTTCCGCAATCGCAATCGAGGGCACAGCCATTCTGGCAATGGAAGCACGGGCGGCCCTGTCGCGAATCGATGCGTCGATCGTCGAGCGGGCCTCAAGACTACTTGTCGAGCCTGGCATCTCTGTTCTGCCAGCCGCGCGCGCCCTGCGTCGCTCCGGGCTGCCGCTGAAGGGGCTGCATGATCCGACCGAGGGCGGAATAGCGACGGCGCTCGCGGAGCTTTCGGCAGCCAGCGGCATCGGCGTCGCCGTGGATCTCGATGCGATACCGATCCTGCCGGAGACGCGAGCCATCTGTGATGAACTCGGCCTGAATCCCCTTGGGCTGATCGCCAGCGGATCGCTGCTGGCAGTGCTTCCCGCACATTATGTGGATCGCGCCATCGACGCGCTCGCCGCGGCTGGCATACACGCGGTGTCCATCGGGCATATGCTCGATCGGGGGAGCGCGTCGGAGGCATTGAGTCGAGGAACGGCCGGTCCGATGCCAGCTTTTCCCGTGGATGAGATTGCGCGCTTCTTCACCCGCGCCTGACCGTGCGTAGAAAATGCGAGGCGGAAAGCAGACCCTGCCGCTTCCTGCCAAATTCGTGACGCTGCAGCCACCCGCCTCTACATGTCCCGGGTAAGCGACACCAGGAACTCGCCATTGTTTGGAGTCTTAGCCAGCCGGCCAAGCAGCAGCTCAGTTCCTTCAGAACCACCGAGCATCGAGACCATGCGACGCATCGTGTAGACCTGGCGAAGGGTGTTCTCATCCAGCAGCAAGTCCTCGCGGCGAGTTCCGGAGCGCTGGATGTCGATCGCAGGATAGATGCGGCGCTCGGCGAGCTTGCGATCCAAATGCAGCTCCATGTTGCCGGTGCCCTTGAACTCCTCGTAGATGACGTCGTCCATGCGAGAGCCGGTGTCCACGAGACAGGTCGCGACAATCGTCAGGCTGCCACCGCCTTCGATGTTGCGGGCAGCGCCGAAAAAGCGCTTGGGAGGATAGAGCGCGATCGGGTCGATGCCGCCGGACAGCGTGCGTCCGCTGGGCGGCACGGCAAGGTTGTACGCGCGGGCAAGGCGGGTGATCGAGTCGAGCAGAATCACGACATCGCGTCCACCTTCGACCAGCCTCTTCGCTCGGTCCAGGGCCATCTCGGCGACTTTGGTGTGATCTTCGACCGGCTCGTCGAAGGTCGAAGAGACGACTTCGCCGTCGACGGATCGCTTCATATCCGTCACTTCTTCAGGTCGCTCGCCGATGAGGCAAACCATGAGATGAATGTCGGAATAGTTCGTGGTGACGCCGTTGGCAATGGCCTTCAAAATGAGCGTCTTGCCAGCCTTGGGTGGCGACACGATCAGGCCACGCTGACCTCGGCCGATCGGGGCGACCAGATTCAGAAGCCGGGTCGATATCACATGCGGCTGAGTCTCGAGGTCGATCAGTTCCAGCGGAAAGATCGGCGTCAACGTGTCGAAGTTCGGTCTGCGGCGCGCGGTCTCCGGATCCAGGCCATTGACTGCCTCGACTCGTAACAACGAATGAAACTTTTCGTTGTCCTTCGGCGGGCGAATCTGACCTGAAACCTTGTCACCCGTGCGCAGCCCGAAACGGCGGATCTGCGACTGTGACACGTAAATGTCGTCAGGTCCCGGCAGGTAGCGCTCGCCTCTCAGGAACCCGAACCCATCCTCGATGACGTCCAGTACGCCTTCGCCGTACTTGAAACCTTGCGCTTCGGTCTGTGCTTGCAGGATGCGAATGATCAGATCGGGCTTGCGATAGCGCTGAAAATTCGGGACCTCGAGTTCCCGCGCCATTTCCTGAAGCTCAGTGAGCTCTTTCTGGTCGAGCTCGATGATGTTCAGCGTCGGGCCGTCCCGCTGAGTCGCATCGTGCTGGCGCTCCCGGTCGCGATCCCGGTCGCGCTGCTGGCGACCTCGAAAGCCCCGCTGTTCCTGAGGTCGCGTCTGCTCGATTGACCCGCCCGCGCCGTTGGATGGCGCTTCGCCGGAACGGCGGTCCTGGCGGTCACGATGTGGCCGTTCCGTTCGCTGTCCGGACTGCTGTCGCTCCTGTCTCCCGTCAGTATCGCCGCCCTCCGGCTCCGCTGGGGAGACGTCAAACCCGTCTGACACGGCGGCGATTTCGGCTTCAGACACGCCTGTTGAGCCCGTCGGCAACCCGTGCGACTGCTGTGGAGCACCGGCCTCACCCTCGGCTGGATCAACCACCGCCACGGCGACATCCTCAGGTGTCGTGACGCGCTTGCGCGGCGCTCGGGCACGCGGCTTCGGTTTTTCGACCTCTGATTCTGGTTGCTCGCTCTCGAGATCGGAGCGCTGGTGTTCGGACTCCATTGACCACCGTCTATTTTGCGCGCCAACGCGGCGCTCACGGACCGGCACAAGCCGGACAAAATCACCTAGGGAATGCGCCACGCGAGATGCGGGCGCGATCAGCAGGGCACGTGGGGAGGATCGTTACACAATTGCATCTTTGCTCGGGTGTGATGCTGATAGAACGCTCGGGGTAGTACGCGCTCGATGGTGAGCGCCACGACACACTATATCAGCAATCGCCTTCCTAGTCAAATCGCGTCGCGGCGTACCGCGAGAGCTTGTCGAGCCGGTGCATCGCCTGAATCCGTCGGATTGTCCCCGACTTGGAACGCATGACCAGTGACTCAGTCGTCGCTCCTGAACCGGAGTAGTGAACACCCTGCAGCAGTTCGCCGTCGGTAATGCCGGTTGCGGCGAAGAAGACGTTGTCAGACGAGACAAGGTCATTCATCGAGTATACCTTGGAGACATCCAGTCCCTCATCGCGAACAATGGCGCGCTCCTCGTCATTCCGGGGCCAGATGCGGCTTTGCATGCTGCCCCCCATGCATTTGAGCGCGCAGACGGAAATCGTGCCTTCAGGCGCGCCGCCAATTCCTACCAGCAGATCAACGCCAGTTCCGTCCATCGCGGTCATCAACACACCCGCAACATCGCCATCCGTAATGAGTCTGATACGAGCGCCGGCAGCGCGAATTTCCGCGATGATGTCCGCGTGGCGCGGTCGATCCAGCAGGATGACGGTCAGGTCACGGACACCCATGCCCTTGGCTTTCGCTACCCGCTGGATGTTCTCCGTGACCGAACGTTCGATGTCGATCGCGTCCGCCGCCTCGGGTCCGGTTGCGATCTTCTCCATATACGCGATCTTCGGAGGGTAGTGCATCGTGCCCCGTTCAGATAGAGCGACGACCGAAATCGCGTTTGGCATGCCGTTCGAGAGCAGGCGCGTTCCCTCAACGGGATCCACGGCGATGTCCACCGATGGTTCTGCCCCGTTGCCGACTTCCTCACCGATGTACAGCATTGGAGCCTCGTCCTTCTCGCCTTCCCCGATGACGACCACGCCAGCCATGTCGATCGTCGCGAGCGCCGTCCTGAGACCATTGACGGCAGCCTGGTCAGCCGATTCTTTCTCGCCGCGACCCATCCACCGCGCGGACGCAAGCGCCGCCGCTTCCGTTGCGCGTGCCAGTTCCAGCGCAAGATTCCGATCGGGTTGAGACACCGCGAAACCGCTCATCGTTCCCCCTTTGCCGCCACATGGTGCGGAACGCTTCCCGTTCTACGACACCTTTGACATCGACCTGACGCTCAGGAAATCGTCGACCGCCGTCGCGATAGTCTGGGTTGAGCCGGATCGGAACGTACAACTCGGCAACGAGTTAATGAACGCGTCGCCATAGCGACGACTAACGATGCGTCGATCGAGGACGACACAGACGCCGCGATCGTCGCTACTTCGAATCAGACGGCCAAATCCCTGCTTGAAGCGCAAAATCGCCTGTGGAACGGCGTATTGCCCGAACGGATCGTCGAACAACTCGCTCCGCGCCGCGAACACTGGGTCCGACGGCACCGGAAACGGCAACTTGGTAATGATCAACAGGCTCAGCGCGTCTCCAACGATGTCGACACCTTCCCAGAACGAGTTCGTCCCGAGGATGATCGTGCGCGGGTTTGCCTTCAAGCGCTCGATCAGTTGCCGTGGCGATCCATCGATGCGCTGTCCGAGAGCGAGGACGTTGTGTTCCTCCAGGGACTTGCGGATCCCTCGATACGTCGTCTGCAGCGCGCTGTGCGAGGTGAACAGCACCATCGCGCGGCCGCCTGATCTGGCACATATCTCGACAATTGCCTCCTGGAGTCGCTTCTGATATCCCTGTTCGCCCGGTTCCGGCATGTCGTCCACGACGGCGAGCAGCGCCGAACGAGCGTAATCGAACGGCGAGGATACGCGAAGCTCGTCAGCATGATCCAGGGCGAGCCTGTCCCTGATGTAATCGAACGATCCGTCAGCTGTCAGCGTCGCGGATGTCAGGATCAGGCTCTCGCACTTCGCGAACAGTCCCTGTCCCAGCAATTCGCCGACATGCAGCGGAGCCGCGTGGCCGCTAGTCTCGTCATTGGATTGTCGCGCCGCAAGCCAGTAAATCATCTCGGAGTCGGGCGACGACACGAACTCCGTCATCCTCGCGCGCAGCTGTTCCAGTTCGATCGCCAGAACCTCAAACTCTGTGCGAAGCTCGGGCCGGGCTGGCATGTCTTCGTCACTGAACCCGTCGAGAGCCTGTTCAAAAGCGCGCAGGGCGTCCAGGAGGCGCGCGAGCGGCTGCATCGCGTCATCCCACTCGATCTCGAGCTGACTCCATCCAGGATCTCGACGCGCTCCGCCGGTCAGCCGCAGTTGACGATCGTACTGTGACGTGCCGCGCTCGTACCGTTCAACGAAGTCACGAAACCCGGCGAACATGCGATCGATGGCCCGCTGGGCTTCCTTGACGTCGCGTTGGGCTTCGTCCAGACGCGGTTGGAGCGTCGCTGCCACGGCACGGCTGCGAGCACCCGCGCTCAGCAGGAATGCGCGAAACGCGAGGCCCAGTGCTCCGGACACTCCGACGGGTTCAGCGTCATGGACGATGCGATGCAGCAATTCGAGAGTGGCGACGCGCGACAGCGCGTAGCCGACCTGATCCGTCGCCTCGGACTCCAGATGATGAGCTTCGTCGATCACCAGATTGCTGAACGACGGAATGACGGCGTGACTGGCCAGCATATCGGAAAGCAACAGCGAGTGATTGACGATTACGACATGGGACGCATCGGCCTCCTGCCGGGCACGGAAGAGAAAACACTGATTGCGGTGATGAAACACGCACTGGGCGGGAATGCACGAGCCTTCCGACTCCGACAGGCTGCTCCAGTAGGATCGCTGATCTGGCGACAGATGCAACTCAGCCGAATCGCCGGTCTCAGTCTGCTGCAGCCACGAAATGACTTTCGCATACAATTGGGCCTGCGCAGGCGACGTCACTTCTTCACGCTGGACAATGAACCACCTGCGAAGGCACAGGTAGTTCGCGCGGCCCTTCAGGACGGCTACTTTCAGATCTCGCAACGGAGTCAGCGGTGACGAAACACCGCTATCGGCACACGCTGCGGCTGCTCGCAGCGCAGGGACATCCTTTTTCAAAAGCTGATCCTGCAAAGCGATCGTCGCGGTCGACACGACGACGCGGTC
>DATKCN010000392.1:0-2525 GCA_035513175.1 Thermomicrobiales bacterium | reverse complement strand
ACCGCACGATTGCGGCGCTCTCCCATCCGAACATTCGTGCCGTGTATGACGTCGGCCAGCATGACGGTATTCCCTACGCGGTGCTCGAGCTGCTGGAAGGAGAGACGCTACGCGTCACGCTCGACCGGGGACCGTTGGCACACGCGACCATGCTCAGCTACGTGAAACAGATGGCGAGTGGACTCGCGGCGGCCCACGCCAAGGACATCGTCCACCGCGACTTGAAGCCGGACAACATCTTCGTCACTGCGGCGGGCATCGTGAAGATCCTCGACTTTGGTCTCGCGCGCATGGCGGCCGCAAACGATGGCGAAACGCGGCTTGGCGCGACGAGTCCAGGCGTTGTCCTCGGTACTGCTGCGTATATGTCGCCGGAACAGGCCCGCGGACTCAGGGTCGATGCCACATCGGACGTCTTCTCGTTCGGTGCGGTGTTCTACGAGATGTTGGCGCAACGGCGGGCGTTTCCCGGGTCGACCGTGGCCGACGCCATGGCGGCGGTGATCCGAGACGAGCCGGCACCGCTTCGAACGATCGCGCCAGACGTTCCCGCGGGGCTCGAGCGCATTGTGACCCGGTGCCTCGACAAGGCTGCGACCGCTCGGTTCGCGAACGGCGGGGCAATTCTCGACGCGCTTGATACGCTCTCAATGCCCTTATTACCAATTACACAATCAACAGCAGCGCGGCCAGGGATCGCCGTGCTGCCCTTCGACGACCTGAGCCCCGAGCGCGACAACGCATACTTCGTGGACGGCCTTGCCGATGAAGTCATCTCGGATCTCTCGAAGGTCTCGGCGCTTCGCGTGATCTCGAGAACGTCCGTTCAACAGTTCAGAGGACAGACGCGAGACCTGGCGACCATCCGGCGTGGTCTGAACGTTCACTACGTGCTCGAAGGCAGCGTGCGCAAGGCCGGGTCCAGGCTGCGCATCACCGCACAGCTGATCGATGTTGGCGCTGATGCCCCGATCTGGTCCGGGAAGTACAACGGCACCACGGACGACGTGTTCGAGATTCAGGAACAGGTGGCGAGAGCGGTCGTGTCAGCATTACGCGTCACCGTGACGCCGGCCGAGAGCCGCGAGCTGGCCGACCACGGCCTCAAGGAGCCGCGCGCTTACGAGCTGTACCTGCGGGCGCGCGCCGAGCTCCAGCGCTATGACGGCGTGGGCCTCGGCCGCGCCCTCACCGATATCGATCAGGCGCTCGACCTCGAAGGCGAGAACGCCCTCCTGCTCGCATCACGCGGTGACGTGCTGTGGCAACAGTACATGCTCGGCCTTCAGACTGACCCGGCGCAGCTGCAGGACGTGCAGGCGATCGCGCACCGGCTTCAGGTGATCGATTCATCCTCCGTCCATGCGGACCGGCTGTTGGCGGGAATCGACATCTTCGAGGGCAGGTGGGAAGCCGCCTGGCGGCGCCTCGCTAGTGCCGTCGCGATCCGTCAGAGCGACCCCGTTACATCAGTCATCTACGTGGCCATCAGCTCGTTGATCGGCAAAGCCGAGCTCGCGCGGGTGGTCGCCGACCGGATGATCGACGTCGATCCGCTACAGGCGATCAACCACTACATCGCCGGGTTTGTTCGGTATTTTTGCGACGATCCGGCGAGCGGTCTGCCTTACATGGCGCGCGGTTTCGAACTTGGGCCTGCCTTGCCGAGCGGTATCAATCTGTACGTGCAGGCGCTCGTGGCATTCGGCCGGGAGCAGGAGGCCAGAGACGCCGTCGCGAACATGCTGGCAACCGCGCCGCCGGACCACCTCACATGGTTGACGGAGTTGTTTGTGTGGGCGCTCGACGGCCGGCGCGACGATATCCTGTCGACGCTGACGGAGGAGCGAGTGCGTTGGGCGCGTGCCGATCTTCAGTACTCGCTGCAGTTGGCGGAATACTTCGCGATCCTCGGAGAAAACGATCGCGCCTTCGATTGGCTCGAAAATGCGATTCGCTGCGGTGTCGTCAATTATCCGTTCCTCTCAACACGCGACCCTTACCTGGCCAACCTGCGTGGCGACCCCAGATTCGAGCCGCTGATGGCGCATGTCAAAGCCATCTGGCAGCGGCTGTAGACTCCTCACCCTGAGTATGGCCGGAGCAGCTTCAGTGCCGCCCCGCTCGAACACATCATCCCCGCGCCGCCGCCGCCCTGCATCGTGGTGAAAAAGCCATCGAACCTGGCCGGGTGATGTCGCGCGGGTGCGTCGTCAGGGGCGACACGCTGCCTTCTGCGTCATTCAGAATCCATGTCCGATATTTGTCTACAGATTTCGGACGCGCCGCCGGCGCGAATCGGAGATGAGCTGTTCGCAACCGGTTCTGGCGTGGAGAGTTATGGCCGTCACACCGTCATGCCGCGGTGACCAGCCAGTTGCGAATTCCGTCCCTAACACCCAGCCAGCTCATCTTTGACAAGTGAGCCCTGCTACATGCCGCTGTGGTCTCACTCGGCCGTTGTGCCGAGATCCATACGAAGCGGGCAAAGTCGACAGCCCACTCCCTGCCAATTGTAAATGCCG
>DATKCN010000391.1:0-5903 GCA_035513175.1 Thermomicrobiales bacterium | reverse complement strand
GGCACGATTGAACGCTATCTGGAAGAGGAGCCGCGGCTCGCGCACTATCGCCATGCGCTGGAGGACCTGTTGCGCCAGCGGGACCACGTCCTGAGCGCCGAGCTGGAGAAGTTGCTGGCCGCCGCCGGTGAGGTGACGATGGCTTCGGGCCAGATCTTCACCATGCTGAACAATGCCGACATCTCGCACGGCACGATCGCCGACGAGGATGGCAATGAGGCGGCCTTGACCAAGGGCAACTACCTGCGCTTCATGGAGAGCCGGTCGCGGTCCGTCCGGCAGGCCGCGTTCGAGGGCATGCACCAGCCGTACATCGATCATCGCAACACACTGGCGACCACCTTCTCTTCCAGCGTCAAGACCACCATCTTCCTGGCCCGGGCGCGCAAGTACGAGAGCGCATTGCAGGCCACACTGCTGCCGAGCAACATCCCGATCGCCGTCTATGACACGCTGGTCGAGGTCGTGAACCGCAAGCTGCCCCTGCTGCATCGCTACATCGCGCTGCGCAAGCGCGTGCTCGGGCTCGATGAGCTGGCCACCCACGACCTCTACGTCCCAATCGTCCCGGAGGTCGAAGCGTCGTATACCTACGAGCAGGGAGTCGATGTCGTCATGCGCTCGCTCACCCCGCTCGGCGGGCCGTATATGCAGGTGCTGCGGGACGCGTTCGACTCCCGCTGGGTGGACGTCTACGAGAACAAGGGTAAGACAGCCGGCGCCTACTCGTGGGGGGTCTACGGCGTGCATCCGTTCATTCTCATGAATTGGGGCGGCCGCCTAGACGATGTGTTCACGCTCGGACACGAGGTCGGCCACGCCATGCACTCGCATTACACCTGCGCCCGCCAGCCATTTACCTACGGCCGCTACACCCTCTTCGTCGCTGAGGTGGCCTCGACGGTCAACGAGCTGCTGATGAACGAAACGCTGCGCAAGGAAAGCACCGACCCCGCGTTCGAGATGTATCTGATCAACCACGCGCTGGAAGGCTTTCGCGGCACCGTCTACCGTCAGACGATGTTCGCCGAGTTCGAGCGCTGGGCGCATGAGCTGGTGGAGAGCGGCGGCGCGTTGACCCCCGAGGCGCTCAGTAACGCCTACGGGGAGCTGTGCCAGCGTTACTACGGCCCCGAGGTGAATATCGGCGAGTTCACGCCGATCGAGTGGGCCCGCATCCCGCACTTCTACCGCGCCTTCTATGTCTATCAGTACGCGACCGGGATGTCGGCGGCGGCGGCGCTCTCCCGCATGCTCCTCGACGGCGGTGAGACGGAGCGCGCGCGCTATATCGAGTTCCTGTCCGGCGGCTCGTCGAAGTATTCGCTGGACCTGCTGCGCGACGCGGGCGTCGACATGACCACCGCCGAGCCGATCGAGCAGGCCCTGGATCTGTTCGGCTCGCTGGTGAGCAAGCTGGAACAGCTGATCGACGCCGTCTAACACGCGGGACCGACTCGACGTCACGAGACTCGGTCGACCACTGGCCGCCCGCGTCGATCCCGGACCGACGCAGACGCGCGATTCACGAGAGCGCCCGTTGCCCCGCCCGTTCACGCGGATTATCATCCGCTCATGACAGAGCCTGTGCAACGGAGCCGCGGCAAAGCCACGGTGTCACATCTGCCTCAATGGCCGCTCCCACCGGATTCTGGAACGTGGGCGCCGTCGGCGCCGTTCCGGCGCCTTCTCGCGCGGCGTCGGCTCACGAGCACGAACCCTGGACATGTCCGCTGAGCGCCTGACCGGCACGCCCGATTTCTTTCCGTCGCTGATCAACGCGATGCCGGACGGCTTCGTCCTGCGCTCTACGGACGGGACGATCATCGAGGCCAACGCGTCGTTCTGCCAGATGATTGGCTACGCTCGCGAGGAGGTCATCGGCTCACGTCCGCCCCACCCGTGGTGGGCCGAGGAGGACCGGGAGAACATCGACCAGCTGGCGAGCCAGTTCTTCGCCGGGGCATCGGCGGACGACGACATGGTCTTCAAGCGCCGCGGCGGCGAGCGCGTGCCGGTCGCCGTTACCAGCGCTCCGCTGCGCGACGCTTCCGGGCAGATCATCGCCTACGTCGGCGCCTTCAAGGACATGACCGAGCGCAAGCGCCACCAGCGCCAGCTCGCGTTCCAGGCGCGTCTGATCGACCAGGTGCAGGCCGCCGTGTACGCAACCGACGACGACGGCGTCATCACCTTCTGGAACCGCGGCGCCGAGGAGTTGTTTGGCTGGGCAGCCAGCGATGTGATCGGCGTCGACGTACGCAATGTTTTGCCCGGTGTCGGCAGCGCCGCGCAGCCGGACGGCGCGCTGGACGCCCTGCGCCAGGGCACGCCTTGGGAGGGCGAGTATCTCGCGCGCCACCGAGACGGAGGGACCTTCCCCGTCGTCGTCACCGACGCCCCCATCCTCGACCAGGCGGGAGTCCTGACCGGCGTCATGGCCGTCTCCGTCAGCATCGTTGAGCGCCGCCGTTCGGAGCAGCGGCGGCACACGCAATACAACGTCGCGCGGGTGCTGGCCGAGGCGGACGATCTCGGCGACGGATTGCAGCGCGTGCTCAGCGCCATCGGCAGCGGACTGGGCTGGTCGTTCGGCGGCTACTGGACGCTGGACGCTGATGCTCGGGCGCTGCGCTGCCATGACACCTGGCGCTCCCCGGACCTTCGCGACAGGCCGCTCGCGCAACGGCTGACCGATGACTGGACCTTTCGCCAGGGCGAAGGGTTGCTTGGCCGCGTCTGGGAGAGCCACGCGCCCCAATGGGTCGCGGACCTGCTGCAACCGTCAGTATTCCTGCGCGCTCGCGATGCGCTGGAAAGTGGCTTCCAGAGCTGGATCGCGTTCCCCGTCATCGGCCAGCGCGGCGTGCTCGGCGCGGTCGAGTTCTTCAGCAGCGAGCAGCGCGAGCCGGAGACGGAGCTGCTGGCGTTGGTCACCTCGTTCGGACGGCAGGTAGGTCAGTTCGTGGAGCGCAAGCGCGCCGAAGGGGCGCTGCGCGAGAGCGAGGACCGCTTTCGCACCATGGCCGACAGCGCCCCGGTGCTGCTGTGGCTGTCCGGAGCGGACGGGACCGCGACCTGGTTCAATCGGAGCTGGCTCGACTTGCGGGGCCGGGCGCTGGACGACGAACTGGGGCACGGCTGGCTGGAAGGCGTGCATCCGGACGATTTCGACCGCTGCATGTCCGCTTACGAGAGCGCCCGGCGCGCGCGCGAGCCCTACACACTCGAGTACCGCGTCAGGCGGCATGATGGGGCCTACCGCTGGCTGCTCAGCAACGGCGCGCCCCGTGTCGGACCCGACGGCACATTTGACGGTTACGTCGGCTCCTGCATCGATATCACCGACCGGCGCCGGGTCGAGGAGGAGCAACGCTTCCTCAGCGAGGCGACGCGCATTCTCGCGTCGTCGCTCGATTATCAGACTACCCTGTCGACTCTGGCCTCGCTGGTGGCGCAGCGCCTCGCCGACTGGTGCGTCGTAAACGTGAGCGCCGAGGACGGCGACGTCGCGCACTCGATCATCGCGCACCGCGACCCGGAGAAGGCCGCCTGGGCGCGCGACATGCTGCGCCAGTATCCAATCGTCATCAACGCGCCGCACGGGTCATCGGTCTCACTCAGGGACGCGAGGCCGATGCTCTATCAGGAAGTCACGGACGAGCAGCTTCAGGAGGTGGCGCGCGACGCGCAACACCTGGAGACGCTGCGGCAGATCGAATTCGCGTCGGCGATGGTCCTGCCGATGCGCGCGCGCGACCGCAACCTGGGGGCGATCACGTTCATCTCGGCGGAAGGTGGGCGGAGCTATAGCGAGTCCGACAAGGAGTTCGCCGAGCACCTGGCGCGGCGCGCGGCGATCGCGATCGACAACGCGCTGCTGTACGAGGAGGCGCGCCGCGCTGCGCGCCAACGCGATCAGTTCCTGGCAGTGGCCGCCCACGAGCTGCGCAGTCCGCTGACATCCATGAAGGGCTTCGCGCAACTGCTGCTGCGGCGCGCGGAGCGCCAGCCGCTGGGGGAGGAATGGGTGCGCCCGCTGCGCACCATCGACGAGCAGGTGAATCGCCTCGCCGGGCTGGTTAACCGCCTGCTGGATGTCTCCCGCATCGAGGAGGACCAGCTACATCTCGAAGTCGAAGAGGTCGATGTGGCCGACGTGGTGCGCGAGGCTGTGTCTGAAGCGCAGCTGGCTACCGAAGGTCATGCGATCACCTACGCCATCGATCCCGCGTCCCTGCTGGCCGAAGTCGATCGCACACGGATCGGACAGGTGCTGTCGAATCTGATCGATAACGCCGTCCGTTACAGTCCATACGACTCACCGGTCGAGATATTCGCTGCGCTGGAAGGGGATCAGATCGTGGTGTCGGTCACGGATTATGGCCCCGGCATCGACGAAGACGCGCAGCAGCGGCTCTTCGAGCGTTACTTCCGCGGCACGCATTCGACGCGCGGCCCGTCCGATGGGCTGGGTCTGGGCCTGTACGTGGCGCGCGGCATCGTCGAGGCGCACGGCGGACACATCAGCGTCGCCAGCGAGCCGGGGAAGGGCAGCACCTTTACCTTCTCCGTTCCCCGGCGATCGAGCGCGCCGCGGTGACCGAGAACCGCGACCGGCCCCACCACGTCCGCCGGGAGCTCCCGGCGCTCGACACGTTCACCGTCCCGCCCCGGTTCGCGGGCGCCACATTCGGCTCGTACCAACCCGATGCGCGCTTTCCGTCACAGGCGGCGGCAGTCGAGCGGCTGCAGGAGGCGGTCCGGGCGCTGAACGGGTCGAACGGCCAGCGGAGCGTTCTTGGGCGGCTGCGACGCAGCGCGTCGGAGCCGGATTGGCAGGCGCTGTACCTCGACGGGCGCTTCGGCGTCGGCAAGACCCACCTGCTGGCGGCGGCGTTCCACGCCGCCGCCGTTTCGAAGGCATATCTGTCGTTCCAGGAGCTGACCTACGCGACCGGCATGTTCGGGATGCCGCGCGCGCTCGATCTGTTCGCGCAGGCGCGGATCGTCTGTCTTGATGAGTTCGAGCTGGACGACCCCGGCAACACGATGCTGGCGACGTCGTTCGTGCGCGGCGTCATCGAGCGCGGCTCGCGGCTGATCGTGACCTCGAACACGCTGCCAGGCGAACTTGGGCGTGGCCGCTTCAGCGCCGAGGAGTTCGGGCGGGAGATCGGCAGCCTGGCCGAAGCGTTTGACACGGTGCGGATCGACGGCGAGGACTACCGGCGCCGCCGGTTCGACGCGGCGGACGCGCTCCCGCGAATCCTGCCCAGCGAGGCCGTGCGCGACATGGCCACGGACCTGCACTGGGACGTCCTGCTGCGCACGCTCATCGAGCTACCGCCGCTACATTACACCAACTTCGTCGACTCGTTTGAGACGATGGCGATTGACGGCATCGAGCCGATCCCGCAACAGGACGCCGCGCTGCGCTTCGTGCACTTCATCGACAAGCTGTACGACCGCGCCACACCGCTCGTCGTGTCAATCGACTGCGGGCTGCACGGGATCTTCCCGCCCAGCTACGGCTACGGCGGGTTCGAACGCAAGTTCCTGCGCTGCCAGTCGCGACTGCACGAGATGCTGGCCCAGCCGCTGACACACGCGCGGGGAGAGGACGACGATCCGTTCAACGGAGTAGAGGAGGATTCCGATGCGCATTGTCCGTGACGCCGACCGGCCGCTGGATGCGTGGCGCTCCGGGGTAGACACCCGCATGATCGTGTCGGCGCAGAGCGGGGCGAGACAGTTGACGATTTTCGAGCAGCACTGCGCGTCCGGTCACGGCGCGCCAGCGCACCTGCACGCCGTGGAGGAGGTGCTGCGCATACTGGCGGGCCGGGCCGACGTCTGGGTCGAGAAGGAACACGCGACGCTGGAGTCGGGCTGCTCGGTCA
>DATKCN010000390.1:0-2912 GCA_035513175.1 Thermomicrobiales bacterium | reverse complement strand
TGCTGGCTGGTCTCATGATGCTGACCAAGCTGTCGCTGGCGCCGCTGACGCTCGCGCTCGTCGTCATTCCCGCCATCTCGCGGCGGAGTTGGACTTGGGCGGCGGCAAGCGGACTCGTGGGCGGGCTGCTCTGGCTACCGTGGGCCGCGCGGCTCTGGCGCCACGACGGCGACCCGACCGGGCAACGCGCGAATCTGGACTTGCACCCCACGTTGCGCCCACCGGACGATCTGACGCTCCAGTTCTGGCAGGACATGCTGCGCACCACCGAGGCGTCGATCTGGGGGCGCTTCGGCTGGATGAACGTGGGTGCCCCGGTCGACGTGTACCGGCCCGCGACGCTGCTGTGCGCCGCGTTGCTGGTGGTTGGTCTGGCGCTGGCAGCGCGCCGCGACGATCGCGCTCTGTGGGCGACGCTGGCCGGCGTCATGCTGGCGACGACCGTCGCGCTCATCCGCTTCATGGCGACCATCGGCTACTCGGCAGCACAGGGACGCCTGCTGATCGCCGCCGCGCCCACCGCCGCGCTCATCGTCAGCCTGCCGCTGGCGAAGCCGCTTAAGCGAGTGCCGAGGTGGGTGGGTTGGCTGGGCCTCGGGTTGATCGCGGCGCTGGATCTGCTCGTCCTGTTCCTGTTCGTGCGGCCGGCTTATCAGTAGCGCGTGACCCCGGAGCTGCTGGCAATGCGACCCGAGGCGAACCCGTGCTCTATCATGCGCCAGGACGGGAAGGAGCGGGCGATCATGGAGGATTCCGGCGTTCACCCGCCACGCTGGGACACGACGGCTATCTTCCCTTCGCTCAACGCCCCGGAACTGAAGAACGCGCTCACGACACTTGATGCCGGGATGGCTGCGCTGGTGGAATTGCTGTCCAGCGCGGTCGAAGGGCGCGAAGCGCGCGACGTGGCACGTTTGTTCGATCGAATCCTCATCCGCTTTGACGATCTGCTACGTCTGTCGTGGACGGTCGAGGCGTATCTGTACGGCTTGCTCGTCGTCGACTCGCGCGATGCGCTCGCGCAGCGGCAGTGGAGCGCATTTGCGGAGCGCCGCCAGCGTGTGCGAGCCATCGAGGCGCGCGTTACCGGCTGGCTCGGGACGCTCGACAGCGAACGCCTCATCGCCACGTCGGAACGGGCCGCCAGTCACGCCTTCCTGCTGCGTCGGGCGGCGGCTGACGCCGCTCGACAGATGTCCGCCGCCGAGGAGTCGCTGGCGGCTGAGCTTGCGGCCACGGGCGCCGTCGCCTGGCAGAAGCTGCACGGCGACATCTGGTCGCAGCTGCGGGTTGAGTTTGAGGTGGGCGGCGAGTCGCGCGCCGTCTCAATCAGCGAGGCTCGATCGCTGGCGCAGCATCCCGAGCGCGCGACGCGGCGGGCTGCCCACGATGGCGAGCAACGCGCCTGGCAGCGATCCGCCCTGCAACTGGCGGCGGCGCTCAATGGCGTAAAGGGACATGCGCTCACGCTCAGCGCGCGGCGTGGCTGGGACTCTCCGCTCGACGCGGCCTGTGTCGTGAGCCAGATCGACCGCGCGACCCTCGACGCCATGCTGCTGGCCGTGAACGCTTCGCTGCCCGACTTTCATCGCTACCTGCGCGCGAAAGCGTCGGCGATGGATGTGGCACGGCTGGCCTGGCACGATCTATACGCGCCGGTGGGCGAGGGGCGTCGAATCTGGACGTTCGAGGACGCGCGCGCGCTCATTCTCGAGGCGTTCGCGGGCTTTTCCGACCGCCTGTGCGACCTGGCTTCCCAAGCGTTCGAAGAGCGCTGGATTGACGCCGAACCACGCGACGGCAAGCAGGGCGGCGGGCTGTGCCTGTCGTTTCCCGACGGAACCTCACGCATCACGGTGAACTACACGCCGGCGTTCATGGGAGTGCGGCAACTGGCCCACGAGCTGGGTCACGCCTACCACACTCGCCTGCTAAGCGAGGCAGGAAGGAGCGTGTGGCAGTGGTCCCGGACGCCGGACACGCTGGCTGAGACTGCCGCGATATTCTGCGAGTCGCTCGTGCGCGAAGCAGCGCTTGCTGACGCACGCGATGACGAACGGGTCTTCATGCTCGACGCCACGCTTCAAAACACCTGCCGCTTTCTCGTCGAGGGCATGGCGAGCTTCGTGTTCGAGCAGCGCATGCTGGAAATCCGCCGGACGCGGGAGCTGTCGGTGGCTGAGCTGAACGGGCTGGCGCTGGAGTGCCAACTCGAGACTTTCGGCGACGCTCTCGACCCCGCGAGCCTGCCGCCGTTCATGTGGGCGAGCCGCCCGCACGCCTTCGTGCCGGAAACGTCCCATGCGGCGATCCCGTACATGTTCGGCCAACTGCTCGCCATCGGCCTCAACGACCGCTATCAGACGCGGCCTGACACGTTCCCGGCAGAGCTCGACCCGCTGCTTGCCTCGGCGTCAACCGCCGATATCCCGACGCTCGCGGCCATTGTCGGCATCGACCTGCGCGATGATGCCTTCTGGCAAGCCAGCGTTGCGCTGATCCGTCAAGATGTCGACCAATTTCAGACACTCATCGATCGCGTGGATACAGTTTCCACGTCGTAAAGAAGCCTCATCGAGGACACAATGCTGTGGGTATCGCTACTACCATGGCAGTCTTCGACTGTCGTGCCAGGAACCATGTGAAGCAGTCCTATTGCAGCTAACTGCCATAGGCCGGGCGAATCGGACCTTCATTCTAGTTTCCGCCAGATTCTAGAATAAGGCAGCAGATTCTGTTCGGATTACATGTTCACGATCTCCACTGGCTCGATCTCGTCGGCGGTCTCGAAGCCGAAGACGCGGGAGTAGAAATACAGCTCCGCGTCCAGGCTGCGCTTGATGTTCTCGGCGCGGCGGAATCCGTGCTGCTCGCCTTCGAACGGCAGGTAGGCGTGCGGCATCCCCTTCTCC
>DATKCN010000389.1:0-4738 GCA_035513175.1 Thermomicrobiales bacterium | reverse complement strand
GCGCTGGCGATGTACGAAGAGGACGCCGTCTACGTCGAGAGCGACGGCACAACATCACGCGGCCACGTCGAGATCCGGGAGACGCTGGCCGAGCTGATCGCGATGCGGCCGACGCTCGACTGCTACGAGATCGACGTGGTGGAGAACGGCGACATGGCGGTCCTGCGGGCACGTTGGGCGTTCAGCGGCACGCGCGGCGATGGCGCGACCTACGAGTCGCGGGGACGCAGCATCGAGGTCGTGCGGCGGCAGGCGGACGGGTCGTGGCGCTTCACGATCGACCTGCCGAACGGCGCGACCTGATCCTCCCGCCCCTCCGTATCGGGAAAGGGGGCGGCGGCGGGTTTGCGCGATCGGCATGCGCCAGTCATCCGTTACGACGTGGCAATGTGCGGCGCGCACGGGAAGGCGGATCGAATGATCGCGACGTACGATGCGATCGTAGTTGGGCTGGGGGCGATCGGCAGCGCGACGCTCTGCCATCTGGCGAAGCAAGGGCAGCGCGCGCTGGGCCTCGAGATGTTTGAGCCGGGGCACGACCACGGCTCGTCGCACGGCTACCACCGCATGATCCGCACGTCGGCCATCCACGACGACGGCTACACGCCGCTGGCGGCGCGAGCCTTCGAGTTGTGGCGCGAGCTGGGCGCCGAAGTGGACCGCGACCTGCTGCGCATGCTGGGCGAGATTCACATCGTGCATCTGGGGAGCCGTCCGGGCTATGACGAGATTGCCCGCGAGATGAGCGCGCGCGGGCTGTGGGAGGTATTGAGCGAAGCGGACCTGGCGGAGCGCTTCCCGGGCGTGCGCGTGTGCGACGACATGCTGGTGACATATGAAGCGCAGGCTGGCTTCCTGCTGTCGGAGGAGGGCATTCGCGCGCATGTCGAGGTGGCGCGGCGGCACGGGGCGGCCATCCGAACGGGCGAAGAAGTGACTGGCTGGAAGGCCGACGGCAGCGGCGTGCGGGTGGAGACGACGCAGGGCGCGTATCGCGCCGGAAAGCTCATCATCACGACCGGGCCGTGGGCGCACGAACTGCTGGCGAACCTCGATTTCCCGCTGGAGGTCGTGCGCACCGTTAACGGCTACTTCGAGCCGTCGCGACCGGAGTGGCGAGCTGAGAACGGCGCTCCCGACTTCCTGCTGACCGTGCCGGAGGGGCTGTTCTACGGCATCCCGGCGGTCGATGGCGTCGGTCTGAAGATCGGCCGCAACCGCATCAAGGGGGTGGAGCACACGACGGCCCGCGCGATCCGCCGCACGATCGAGGACAGCGAGATCGACCTGCTGCGCGACGTGCTGGACCGCTACATGCCCGGCGCAAGCGGCCCGGAGCTGAAGCGCATCACCTGCATGTGCACCTATACCCCGGACGACGACTTCATCGTCGACCGCCACCCAGCCCACCAGCAGGTGCTGTTCGGCTGCGGCTTCTCCGGCCGGGGCTACAAGTTCGCGCCGACGGTGGGCGAGATCCTGGCCGACCTCGCCACCGAGGGCGCGACGCGGCACGACATCTCGTTCCTGTCGGGCAGCAGGTTCGGGGCGTGAGTGACGGCGCAGCCGCCGAGATATGCGTGCCCGGCCATGCGGCGCCAGGCCGGCAGGTCGGCGGCGACCCTGGCGTCGGGCGAATGCGCCTCGAGCACGGCGCCGGACGACATGGACCTCGGGCGGGCGGCCCATCGCTGAACCGAGCATGGGTCGCTTTCAACCTGCGGGACCGCTTATGGCGGGTCAGCCGCGCGCCGGGGATGAGCACTTAGCTCAACCCCGCGCGCAGCGATGTGGAGGCCACTGGACGCTTTCCGCCCGAGCGCTACTGGAAGATCTCCGTCGTGCAGTCGCCGCCGGGGAGATGGATCTCGTGCCCTCTCGCCGTGCCGAAGTCGACGTAGAACGACTCATCGATCGTCATGCCGCCATTCGGGTCGCAATCGATCTTGAGCATCCAGCTCTGCAGGTCAGGATAGAACTGGTTGTCCCAGACCGAGTAGAGCGAGTTGGTCAGGTACAGCCGCCGGCCGTCCATCGACAGCTGCAGCATCTGCGGGCCACCGGTAAGCGGGCGGCTGCTGTCGGACGGGTGGCCGATCACGCCGCCCAGCCACAGTTGGCCGGTGAGCTTCGGGTTAGCCGGATCGGAGACGTCATACTGGCGCAGGTCGCCGTGCAGCCAGTTGGAGAAGTAGAGGAATTTGTCGTCCATCGACAGCACCAGGTCGGTGATCAGGCCCGGCACCGGGAATGGCCAGCCCTCGACCTCGACCGGCTCAACCTGGATGACCTTGTCGGCCGCCCAGGCCCCATTCTCACGGCGCCAGCGGAACATCGCGCTGGAGAGGGCCGCGCCGACGAAGCCGGTCTCCGAATCGGGGTTGTGCTGCCAGCGCACCTCGAGCGGGATCAGTCCATCGGCGCCCAGGTCGATGGTCTGCGTGATGCGCTTGTCGGCCAGGTCCCAGAAGTGGATCGACTGGCCGTACTTGCCGGCCATCACATCCTCCAGGTTAAAGCCCTGGCTGAAGACATTGGGCGCCGTCCACTCGCTGGAGATCATCACGTTCTTGCGCGGCTGATACCAGAAGTCGTAGTTGAACTGCGCCGTGTTGCCGCCGTTGTCCCAGCGGCCCAGCACGTCGAAGGTGCTCGCGTCCAGCACCGCGAAACCACCCGGCGGGTCGCCGTTGGCATCGCCGAGCATGCTCATCACTACGACATCGCCCGGCATGCAGTGCACGGTGTGCGGAGCGGACAGGCCGGTCTTGCGCTTGATCGCCTCGCCGTCGATCACCTTGACCAGTTCCGGCCGGCGCGGGTCGGCCACGCTGACGATGTGGATGTTCGTGCTGGCCACCCCCGGCACGACCAGGTGCTCGCGCTGGAGGCTGGTCGTGCTGTGGCAGGCGCTTGAGCAGACCTGCCAGCCGAAGTGGTGCAGCTCGTCGTTCAGCCCCGGCATCGGCGTGCGGTGGATGATCTGGCTGTAGGTGTCGGACCGCGGGTTAACGTCGACCACCGCGAGGAAGTCCGGCTCTTCCACACCCGTGTTGGTGTGCAGGGCCGCGACGTAGACAATCTCTTCCGGCGGCGCCTGCAATGCCTCCTTCGGCGAGGCGTAGCCAATCTGCTGCCCCTCGTGGTCATGATGCTGATGGGTGTGCTGATCCATGGTTGCTTGCTCCTTCCATCGCAATGGACGTGCGCGTCAAGAAGTCGTCGATGGCTGGTGTCGGTCCTGGCGCATCCCTCCTTTCATTGTCCGTGGCGACGCGAGCACGCTGGCAATGCGTTCAGCGGCGCGACGTGCGGCGCCCGGGGCGACCTGGCGATATGTCACCGGCTGCGTCAGGGCCTGGAGGAGCGCCTGCGCCAGATCCGTTGGTGTGGCGTCGTGGCTAAGCCGGATGCCGGCCCGATAGTGGTCCAGGCGATACGCCACGTGGTGCTGTTGCTCCCAGTGCTTGTGCAGCGGGACGTAGACGAACGGCCGGCGGGCCGCGACCAGCTCCATCGTCGTGGTCAGGCCGCCCTGAACCACCGCGGCGTCGGCACAGGCCAGGTGCTCGAAGAGGTTGTGAACGTACGGCCGCTTCTCCAGTCCTTCAGCATCCGGCAGAGTCGCTGGGTCGATGCGCGGACCGGTGACGAGCACCATCCGCGCCTCCGGCAGCTCCCGGCGAATGAGCGGAAAGGCGCACGCCACGTGCTCCAGGAGACCGCGCCCGATCGCGGTGCCCCCGACGGCCGCGAAGATCAGCGGATCGGTTTCGGCGTAGCCCAGGCGCGCGCGCATCGCGGCCTGATCGCGGTAATCGGGCGGCAAGCCGGGCAGGATATAGCCGACCGGTTCGAACCACTCGCGCGCCCACTCGCGGATGCCGGGCAACCCGGGTCCAAAGGGCGCCTCGGGCAGCTCGTCATATGCGCCAATGTACAGGGAGAGGTCGCGTAGCCACGGATAGCGGGCTCGCTGGGCGATCATCTCAGCGTTGTAATCGGCGCACAGCTCAGCGTCGCGCGCATCCCCGTCGGGATCAACCGGCAGAAAACCGATCACGTCGGTCAGGAAGACGTACGGGGCCGTTTTCAGCTCCGGGTTCTCGTGCAGGTAGTAGTCGATCTCCCACGATTCGTCGCCGATCCACAGGTCGTAGGGCTCATGGCGGGTCAGGTCATGAAAAAGCATGAAGTTGGCGAGGAAGATCTCATCCATCTTGCGAAACGCATCGAACGCGTGCAACTCGTGCCCCGTCGCGCACTGCTCCCAATGGGCAGATTCAGAGGACATCGCGCGGCTGAGCGGGTGAATCGTCTCGCCCGCCTCCTCCAGGACGCGCGTGGCCGGGTGCTGCGTCCACCAGTGGATCTCCAGGTCCGGGATCAGTTCGCGCAGCTCCCGCGCGATGGCGAGGTCGCGCTGGATGTGGCCGAGGCCGATCGGACTGCTGACGAACAGCGCCCGTCTGGGGGCCCGAGCCATCGCCCGCCGCCAGCGGCGCTCAGGCGGGACCGGCCTGCCGATGAAGTCCAGCAGCAGGTCGTTCACGAACACCGGATCGCGTAGGTGTGGCGCGTGTCCTGAATCCTCCAGCACGACCATCCGCGAACCGGCGATCGACTGGTGGACGGCGCGACCCACGTCGAGCGAGATGATCTCGTCTCGGTCGCCATGCAACACCAGCGCCGGGCAGCGCACGGCGGCCGCCAGCTCGGCCAGATGCGGCGTGACACG
>DATKCN010000388.1:0-2163 GCA_035513175.1 Thermomicrobiales bacterium | reverse complement strand
CGGGGAGCGTCTGCACGAGTGGATGTTCACCACCAGATTCTGGCGGTCGATGGTCGGCGAGGCCGGTGGCAGTGCGGGTATCGACCACGCCTTCGCCGAGCGGTACAACCTCGGCATCGGCGCCGAGATCATGGGCCGGGGTAAGTTCGGCCCGCCGCAGGCTGGTCCGTGGACCGGCGTCGGCACAGATGAGGAGTGGCGCGGCTGGTGGGGGCCGAATCCGCCGTTCCACACGCCAGTGTTCGTGCTCACGCATCATCCGCGCCCGTCGATCGAGATGGAGGGCGGCACAGTGTTCCACTTCGTCGATGCCAGCCCAAACGAAGCGCTCGACCTCGCCCGTCAGGCGGCCGGCGACCTCGACGTGCGCATCGGTGGCGGCCCGACGACGGTGCGCGACTTCCTCGCGGCAGACCTCATCGACGCCCTCCACGTCGTGCAGGCGCCGATCCTGCTCGGACGCGGCGTGCGTCTGTGGGACGGTCTGGAAGGCATCGAGGAGCGCTTCAACGTCGAGGTCGTCTCGTCACCGAGCGGCGTCGCGCACCTGACGTTTACGCGTCGATAGGCACTGGCGTTGGCAGCACCCTCGCAAGGTCAAACCGCATGCACATGCGGGGGAGAGATCCTCGATGCAACCGTCACACATACATTCCGCAGTGGATGCCGCCCTGGCGATTGCTTTGACGCATGGCCTGAGAGCCGATGACGCGGAGATTCTTCACGACTCGAACCGGCTCACCCTACGCCTGCTGCCTTGTGATGTCGTGGCCCGCATCGCGACGAAGTCGTATCAAGCGAGCGCAGAATTTGAAGTCGACGTCGCCCGGCGGCTCGCTGAAACCGGTAGCCCGGTGGCCGCGCTTGATCCTCGAATCGAGCCACGCGTCTTCGTGCGTGATGGCTTCGCGATCAACATGTGGACCTACTACGAGCCTGTATCGCCCTCAGAGATCGAGCCAGCCGAGTACGCGCAGGCCCTCAAACGGCTGCATGCGGGCCTGCGGGAGATTGATGTCCCTGCGCCGCACTTCACAGAGCGAATCGCGGAGGCGCAGGGGCTGGTTGACGACCGCGCCCGCACACCGGCGCTGGCTGAGCCCGACCGTGAGTTACTCAGCAACACGTTGCGACATTTGAGGTGGGCCATCGACCAGCGGGGCGCCGCCGAGCAACTGCTGCATGGCGAGCCGCACCCTGGCAATCTGCTCAGGACGAAGAACGGGCTGCTGTTCATCGATCTCGAGACCTGTTGCCGGGGGCCCGTTGAATTTGATGTCGCCGATGCGCCCGAGGAAGTGAGCGAGCACTATCAGGACGCCGATCGAGAGCTGCTCGGCGAGTGCCGGGCCCTTGCGCTGGCACTCGTTGCAGCGTGGCGCTGGGATCGAGATGACCGCTTCCTGAACGGGCGCCAAATGGGCATGGATATGCTCAGCCAACTGCGGGCCATGCTGAATCGTGGCGGATTGGGCGCGACTCCCTGATCGTCCAGCGTTCAAAATGATCGACGCCGCGCGCGCGCGAGCCGGTCAGGCGCCGGCGTAGGCCGCGAGGTGCTGGCCGGTCAGTGTGGAGCGGGCGGCGACGAGGTCGGCGGGCGAGCCTTCGAAGACGATCCGGCCGCCGTCGTGACCGGCGCCGGGGCCGAGGTCGATGATCCAGTCGGCGCGCGCCATGACCGCCTGGTGGTGCTCGATGACGATGACCGACTTGCCGGAGTCGACGAGCCTGTCGAGCAGTCCCAGCAGCTGCTCCACATCGGCGAGGTGCAGGCCGCTGGTCGGCTCGTCGAGGACGTAGACGCCGCCCTTCTCGCCCATGTGGGTGGCCAGCTTGAGCCGCTGTCGCTCGCCGCCGGACAGCGTCGTGAGCGGCTGTCCCAGTGAGATGTAGCCGAGCCCGACATCGGCGAGACGCTGCAGGATCGTGTGGGCGGCCGGGGTGCGCGCCTCGCCAGCGCCGAAGAACTCACTGGCCTCGGTCACCGACATCGCGAGCACCTCGCTGATGTCCTGGCCTCCGAGGTGGTATTCCAGCACCGCTGCCTGGTACCGCTTCCCCTCGCACTCCTCGCAGGTGGTGGCGACGCCGGCCATCATCGCCAGGTCGGTGTAGATGACGCCCGCGCCGTTGCAGGTGGGGCAGGCGCCCTCGGAGTTG
>DATKCN010000387.1:0-3521 GCA_035513175.1 Thermomicrobiales bacterium | reverse complement strand
GGCTCGTTGAGATCGCGTGAACTGGTCATGCTGGGTACGCGTGCATAAGGTACTCGCCGACGCCAACTTCGCCGCCCCCGACTAACCCAAACTCCGCTCACGTCACCCCCTCTCCGCGCCGGGGAGGGGGCCGGGAGGTGGGGTTTCCCTGACAAATCTTTCATCCCGAAAAGTGGCACAGAATCCGCCCCGAATCCCGTTCGGCATATCAGACGGCAGGATGTCACACTCGCCACAGCCCCCGGGTGCACACGGGAGAGGCTCCATCCCAGGCCAACCATCCCCCGTCCCGAGACCCATCGAGACCCAGTGTCCCAGCAGCCCAGGCGCCTGGCAAAGACCCACGAACCCAACCCATCGACTCGCAGCGTACAACGTGAGGAGTTGCGGTCCATCGCCGCACTCCTCGCCACTAACCACTATCTGCTCACCGCTCACCGCTCGACGGCATGACAGTTGCGCGCATCCGGCCAATCCTGCGATCATGCGCCCAGCAACACGAACAGGGACCGGACAACGCAAGCGGGAGGGAAACGACAATGCGTGCCTTCGAATCCAGGAATGACCTGTTAGACGCGTTTCGGCTGTACGGCTCTGTCAGCGACGGCGCCGTGTCAGTGACCGACATAGCAGGGCTGCGCGAGCGCCTCATCGACGACCTCGCCTACACCTCCGCGCTCGGCGCCGAGGATGTCAAGCATGTTGCCCGCCGTCTCATCTGGGACATCGCGCAGACCATCGGCAGCCGCCCAGCCTCGATCCACGAGTACTACATCGCTGGCGGCCGCAACCTGTGGAGCAACCAGACCACCCCGGCCATCAACGTGCGCGGCATCACCTATGACACGGCCCGCACCATCTTCAAGGCGGCCCACAAGCTCGATGTCGGGCAGGTCATCTTCGAGATCGCGCGCTCCGAGATGGGCTACACCGAGCAGCGTCCCGGAGAGTACACGGCGTCCGTGCTGGCTGCGGCGATCCGAGAGGGTCACACCGGTCCCGTCTTCATCCAGGGCGACCACTTCCAGATCAACGCCAAAGGCTACAAGGCCGACCCGGACAAGGAAGTGCAGGGCGTGCGCGACCTGATCGATGAGGCGCTCGTGGCTGGCTTTTTCAACATCGACGTCGACACCAGCACCATCGTCGACCTCTCGCTGGCCACCATCGACGAGCAGCAGGCCGAAAATGCCCGCCGCACCGCGGAATTGACCGCCCACACCCGCGAGCGGGAGCCGGACGGCGTCACCGTCTCGGTCGGCGGGGAGATCGGCGAGGTCGGCTCGCAGAACTCGACCGTCGAGGACTTGCACGCATTCATGCGCGCCTACAACCGCGAGTTGGCCTCGATGAACGGCGGATCGCTGGCCGGCATCTCCAAGATCAGCGTCCAGACCGGCACCAGCCACGGCGGCATCGTCCTGCCGGATGGCACGGTCGCCCGCGTCAAGGTCGACTTCGACACGCTGGCCGAGCTGTCCGCCCTCTCCCGCCAGCAGTACGGCCTCAGCGGCGCGGTCCAGCACGGCGCCTCGACCCTGCCCGAGGAAGCCTTCGACCGCTTCGCGCAGGCCAACGCCTCCGAGGTGCATCTGGCCACCGGCTTCCAGAACATCATCTACGACAGCCCGGCTTTCCCGTCCGACCTGCTCGACGAGATCTACGCCTACCTGACCGCGAACCACTCGGACGAGCGCAAGCCCGACATGACCGACGCGCAGTTCTACTACACGACCCGCAAGCGGGCTTTCGGACCGTTCAAGAAGCACATGTGGGATCTGCCCGAGGACGCCAGGGGACCGATCTGTCAGGAGTTGCAGGACCGCTTCGAGCTGATGTTCAGGCGTCTCAACGTCGTGAACACCGCCGCCATGGTCCGCGACCTGACGCCCACACCGGAGGTTCCATACGGCACGACCTCCGTCGTCAGCGACGTCCTTGTCGAAGGCGAGTGAGAGCGCTGTCCTGCTCGGGGACCGGCTTGACGTACACCAGGCATTCGTTGAGCCCGACCTTCAGCACCCGCGAGACGGAGTACTCGCTCCCGCGCAGGCGCACGGTGCGCCCGGGCTCGAGCCGATTGATGCGGATTTCACGCTGGGTGCGCGACACGATCTCGTAGGTGACGCGCCCGCACGCGTTGCAGGCGAAGTACTGGTCACGCTCGTCGGTCGCGCCAGCTAGCCCGCGCTGTACGCGCGTCGTGTCGCTACTGCCGCACTGCGGGCACTGTCGCTCGATGGATGATTCCAGCCCGCTCACCCCTCACGTGCCGCACAAGCCGCACATGCCCGATTATCGCGGCACGCGCCATTCCAGCGACGTGCCCGTATGCTTACGAACATTATGCACGCCAGACGCGAACGCTGCGCGATCGGATCGACTTTGTCACGGCGGAGCCTGGCATATCACTCGCAACGCTGCCCGTGCCGGCGCCCGGCCGTCACCTCCCAATGACCGGGGTTGCAACGATCCCGCGGTTGCTACGAACAGGTGCTGTCCTGCCGGCGCTGGTCTCTGTCTCCCGCGGAGACGAAGACGCGGTGGAGTCAGGATCCCCTGATGATCCAATGCCAGGCGACAAGGCAGTCCGGCCGGCGTTGGCGCGGCAAACGCTATCATCGACAGACTGGACGCCGGCAATTTGACCCACGGGCTACGAGGCGCCGGCGAACGACGCATCGATGAGCTGACCGTCGAGGTTCTGCCCATCGACTCAGCAGGGACGGCCACCGAGCGCATCGCTCAACGTTCGTCCGAGTTTCTGGAATTCGAGACTTCGGGCGATGGCGACGCGCAGGTTTCAGACACGGTTGATGCCCCGCTGGCGCCAGTAACGGGCAATGCCGCGCACGACGCGGCTGACCGCTATTCGACGCGTGGATCATTGAGGCGTCCCGCGCGGCGCATGATCGCCTGAACGCGGTCCAGCGGCAACGCCTTGCGCGTGTTCCCGTCGCGTCCGGTCATCGTTGTCGCCCGGAACAGCGCGTTGACGATCGCCTCCTCCGTCGCCTCGACCGTCGCCCGAAACAGCGCGTCGATCGCCTGTCCGGCCTCGACGACGATCTCCAGCTGGTGCGTCAGCGACGCGGGCTCGTGTGCAATCCGCGTCAGCTCGGAAGCTGAGAACGCGATCACGTAGTCGCCGCTCCCATGCCCGGCAATCGATCCGGTGCGCGCCAGCCCGATGCCCGCCCGGCGAGCGATCCTGCGCAGCCCGCGGTCGAGCAGCGGAGCGCTCGTCGCCACGACGATCATGATCGATCCGCGCTCCGCAACATCCTCCCCGTTACCGGCCAGCGCTGCCCCAACCGGCACGCCGTCGATCCGCAACTGTTCCAGCCTGCCGAAGTTCGCCAGGACAAGCACGCCGACTGTCCAGCCACCGAGCGCCTCGGGCGTCATCCGGGACGCCGTGCCGATCCCGCCCTTGTGTCCGAACGCGCTCATCCCGGTCCCCGCTCCGACCGAGCCCTCCTCGACCGGCCCGCCTGTCGCGCCGTCGATCGCCTGCAACA
>DATKCN010000386.1:0-4180 GCA_035513175.1 Thermomicrobiales bacterium | reverse complement strand
CGGTCGCGGCAGCCCGGTGGATCTCGGACGTCGTACGTACGAGAAACTCCCCGCGGTAGGGTCGCTCCGGGTCCTTCCCCGCCTCTGCGCACAGCTCGAGGTAATCCTCGACGGACTCGGCCATCTCCCGCCGCAACTCATCTGGCGAGCGCCCCTGGAAGGTCACAACGTCCTGGAGCCCCACAACCCGCCCGTGAAACGCATCGATCGAGGCGTCGAATTCGATCACGCCGGCATATCCCTTGTACTCGATCATGGCTTGACCCCCGCGTTCTCCAAGAATCGTCTCACATCGTCGAGGGTCGCCTTCCCCGTCACACGCTCCGGGTGAGGTCCGAGGAACGTCGCCACGCGATCCCCAAGCCGACATCGGACTCGGGAGCCGCGACCCTCCGTCACCTCGCCGCCCAGTGCCCTCACTCGCCCCGCGATCTTCGACCACCGGACGTCGGCGCGCGTCGGTCTCTCGAAGATGGCCTGGAGCGTCTTGCGCTGGGCAGCGTTCATTGGATATGATATCATTCCATGCTATCATCCGCAAGGTGCCCTCTGACGGGGCGGCAGAAGAATTCGAGTCGGTGTCAGTCGGCTAGTAGTGGTAGCGGCACATTATGAAATCGATCCGATCATCTCGGACGAGATAGACGAGCCGGTGTTCCTGGGTGATGCGCCGCGACCATACGCCACTGCCCAGGTGCTTCAGCGGTTCAGGCTTGCCGATTCCGCTGAACGGGTCGCGCATGACCGCCTCGACGAGATCCAGAATCCGTAAGGCCGTCTTGCGGTCGACATCAACCCAGTAGCGCAGGTCCTGGCGAAACTCATCCTGGAAGACCGAAGCCCGTGGTGCTCGTCTACTCGAGCTCAAACTCCGCCCTCAGCTCCTCCGGCGACTGTGGTTGACCCTCACTGGAAAGCGCGCGCTGGAGCGCGCTCAGGAGCCGCCGCGCATTTGCAGGCGAGCGCAGAAGGTGAGCTGTCTCTTCCAGGCTTCGAAGTTCCGACGCGGGCACAATGGCCACGTCCTCATGACCGCGCCGCGAAACGATTACCGGTTCCTGAGTCTCGGTAGCCTCGCTGAGAATCTCCGCGAAGTGCTGGCGGGCATAGCTGTAGCTGACCTGCTTAGACATGGAGCCTCCTGAATTGTACAGATGTATTGTACAAGACAGGGCAGAGCAAATCAAGGGGGTGTCGAATGGACCCGCCTGGAGGAGCTTGTCGATGATGCGTCTCGAGGTGAGGAAGTCATCCTCACGCAGAAGGGCAAGCCTGTGGCCAGGATTATCCCGTTTGGGCGGCGGGTTGAACGCAGAGTCTTCGGTAGCGCAAAGGGTTTGATTCATATCCGTGAAGGCTTTGATGAGCCGCTTGAGGATTTCCGTACGTTATGACGCACGAACAAAGTCACGCGCGCACGTATGGAAGGAAGGAAGAGTTCTTGACGGCGGCTCGAAGGTCCGTTAAACTGGTTGTATCCCGGATGGGCTACAACCAGGCAGGCGACCATGGCACGAAAGACAACGACGAAGCTGAGCAAGCGTTCGCCGGCCAGGGCGACGAGGCCCGCTGCCGGGAAGACTGCTCAGGTGCGAGCCAGAATTGATCCCACCGTCAAGGAGCAGGCCGAGGGGATTCTCGAGGAACTGGGACTAAATCCCTCGGCTGCGATCAGCACGTTCTATTCGCAGATCGTATTGCGGCGAGGTCTACCGTTCCTGGTCGAAGTCCCCAACGAAGTCACGGTCGGCGCGATTGAGGATGCGCGTAGGGGCCATAACCCAATCGACGCGGCCGATCTCAAGGGATTACTTGCCCAGCTGCTTGCGAAGCGGGATCGGACCATTGGCCTCGTTGAGTTGCTCGAGAGCACACCGGATCTGCTAGGCTCAATCAGGCGGCGGTCGTAGTCCTCCATGTACAAGCCTCGAGCGACGAAGCAATTCCGGAAGGACCTTCGTCGTTACACCGACGACTTCGAACGGCTGCTCAACACCACCGGTGTGATGCACAGCCTTCTCGCGGGCGAAACCCTGCCGCCCGAGTTCACGCCCCATAAGCTCAAGGGCGAGTACAAAGACACGTGGGAGTGCCACATCGAAAGTGATCTGCTCCTCATATGGCTACCCGATCCGTCGACCAGGACGCTGACGTACGTGAGGCTGGGCACTCACTCAGAGCTATTCGGTTAGACAGCTGCTGTGGAGCATACGTTGCGGGTGCCGCTCATAGGCGTCATGCAGCACCCGGGCGCGTGCAGCCTGAACCGGAGTGAAGCCGACGCATTCGCGTCCGGCGCCGCTGACCGCTAATGTTCGCCACGATCGCGTGATTTCCCGATGTCGTGTTCGGTGCCATGGACCCTCTCGATGAAGTGGCAGTTCGCGTGCTCGGCTCGTTGATCGAGAAGGAGATCACCACGCCCGACAACTATCCGCTCACGCTCAATTCGTTGACCACGGCGTGTAACCAGACGTCGAACCGGGATCCGGTTCTGCAGCTGGATGAAGCAACGGTAATGCAGGGTCTCGACCACCTGAGCGCCCACAACCTCGCCAGGGGAGTGCACCGTTCGGACTCACGCGTGAAGCGCTACCGTCACCTGATGACGGAGTCGTTGTATCTTCATGAGGCGGAAAGCGCAGTCATGTGCGTGCTCATGCTCCGCGGTGCACAGACCGCGGGCGAGATCCGGACACGGACTGCCCGGCTGTTCGATTTCCCTGACATCGCGCGCGTCGATCTGACGCTCCAGTCGCTGATGACACTGACGACGCCGCTCGTCGCAGAACTCCCGAGACGCCCAGGGCAGAAGGAGGTTCGGTACGCACACCTGCTGTCCGGCACGCCGCAGTACGACGAGTCGGACACGAGTGAGACAGACACCGCAACGAAGGTCAGCCGCACGGACGCGCTCGAGAGCGACGTCGCGTCGCTGCGTGCGGAACTGGCAGAGTTGCGGGCGCAGTTCGATGAATTCAGGAAACAGTTTCAGTAGGCGTGCGGCCCACAGACAATCTCACTCACAAGGATGTGCACCATGAAGCAGACGCTGGCCGTGCTGGTCATGCTCGTGTGCCTCACCGCATGCGGCGATTCCGCAGGGCCGGACACGGAAGCCAACATCAGCGGAACCTACACGCTTCGCACGATCAACGGGCAGAACCTGCCGTTCGCGATCGTGGTCATCGGCACGACGTACCGCCTCGAGGTGATGTCAGCGAACGTTGTCGTCAACGCGAATGGCAGCTACACGCAGAGCATGACGGTCCGGGAAACCGAGGGCAGCACGACGACGACGCAGACCGATGCCAGCAACGGCACGTGGACGCGAACGAACAACGCGATCTCATTCGTGCAGACGTCGGACGGCGCCGTCGTGACGGGATCGCTGAGCGGCGATGCGATCACGGTCGTCGACGGCAGCTTTACGTACGTATTCCGAAAGTGATGGCTGAGCGACGTGCCGGCGCGGCGAGTCGTGCGTGGCTCAGCTCGTGTCGGTCTCGTGACCCCACGACGGCGGCGGCGGCGCGACGGGCCGGGTGACGTCGAACTCGACGCGGAACCGACGATCCGTGCCCTCGCGAGCGGAGCGCGTACGCGAACTGCTGGCCGGGCAGCACCTCGACCGCGTCGAGCTCCGCCGGCAGCGCGCTGCTGCTCGACGAACTGAACGCGACGGTCTTCGCCGTCCCCGCGATCCGCTCCGCGGAGTACCGCATGGAAGGCAGCTGCGACGCGTTCTGGGAATGGCTCCAGTACGCCTGCCAGGTCGTGCGTCGCGAAGATGTGACAAGGTAGTGTCGCAAGCCCCGCCCGACGGCGGCGATCGCCTGGCGGCCACGCTTCCGACGGAAGGACTGTCGTGATTTCGAGAACTTGGCAGTGTTTCGGCTAACTGAAGGCGAGAGGAAGTGGCGCCGCGGGATCTGCTCTGCACCGAGAACGATGATCTGGCCTCGGCTCCCGCGCTCTCGAATACGTTCGCAACGCGTTTCGTAATGTTGCCTGCGCTCGACCATACAAGGCGCCGCGCGTGTACGCGAGCGCCCATGGCGTATTTCGCTCGACGGATTATGGCGCAACATGGTCTCCCGTCGACAACGCGCTGACCAACACAATCGTATTCGCGTTGGCCGTAAACTCAAGCGACGATGTATATGCTGGGACTGACGGT
>DATKCN010000385.1:0-3270 GCA_035513175.1 Thermomicrobiales bacterium | reverse complement strand
GATGAAGAGGTGCGCAAAGCCAGGGAAGGCGGAACGCCCATCGGGTTCCACCAGCCTGGAGCACTAATGAGAAAAGACGTCGTCGTTGGAATTGGCGGTTATCGATCGGAGTTCGTGTCGGCTCAGGACATAGACCTGTGGAACCGGATTGCCGACGCCGGGGGCCGTATCCTCGTCCAACCCGAATATCTTCTCCGATACCGTATACACGGCACGCAAACGACGGTCCGCGCCGCGCGTGTCACCTATCTCCGTATGGAGTGGATCAAGCAGAGTGGGATCCGCCGCCGCCGCGGGCTTCCCGAGCCAACCTTCGACGAATTCCTTCAGGCCCGTCGTCGGAAGCCTCTCCATAAGCGCATCAACGATGAGCGCAAGCTGCTCGCAAAGATCCAGTACAAGCGCGCGACGCTTGCCTATAGCACGGGCAGGCGGTTACAAACCGCGTGGCTCTCGATCGCGTCTTCGTTTTTGGACCCAGCGTACACACCCGGCCGAATCAGGCGGAGGCTGCGGAGGTCTCGGGATGCGTAGGCGAAACACGAAGTGGCGCCGCTGCCCAGGGTGGATGCACTGAAATGCGCCATCCATGGGACGCGTTACTCTCAGGTTACGAATCGGCGGACCTTCAACACGTAACCTCATCCCGCGCCATCGCGCCATCGTCACGAGACGATGCTTCTAGACTCGTGGCCGTCGTCGTTCAAGGCGCCGAACTTGGGATGATCGATCTCAGCGCCTTCGACGGCATCGTTGTGGTGAGTCCAGAGCGGGGCACAGCCAGTATGCTCGAGGCCGCAGGGTTGCGTTCGACGGCGATGTACGCCGCCCTCCCGAGCCTGGCGCGTGCTCGTTGGCTGGTCCCTCTCCGCAACCGACGCGTCGCGGCGTCATTCCTCTCGACGTATGCTCCGTTTCGAGCGCGATCGCGAGCGATAGCGAGGCTGACCCGAATTGGCTTGCAGTGTGGCTTGCCGGTTCTGCGTCGGCACTCGCTCCTCGTCGCGACGCGCGTTGAGCCCCCTGTCGTGCGTGAACTGAAGAAGACGCTCGGTCGGGGTGATCTCGCGTTCGGGGTATCTATCGGAACCGCCGGGCCGGCCCAGAAAACGACGCTGTGCGTTCTGGCTCCAGACGGAGCCATTCTGGGCTTTGCGAAGGTCGGAGAGTCCGCTCGATCGAAGGAACTATTGGCAAACGAGGCTGCGGTGCTCGCCGCGCTCGCGACCTGCCCACGCGTCGCCCCGCGCGTGCCGCGCGTGTCCAACACCAGTGTGTTGGGAAATCGGACGATGCTCATCCAGTCTGCGGTTTCGGGTGGGAGAACGTCGACCCAGTTCACGGCACAACACGGGGAGTTTCTCGCGCTGCTCCAAGGTGACAAGCTGGTGCGCATCCGCGACACGGCGCTATACCAGACGACAATCGCGAACGGGCGGCTGCCTGATGTCGAGGGCGACAGCCTCGTCCGCGACTCAATCCTGGCTGTGTCTGGTTCGTTCGCCGACACGACGGCGCCCGTCACCGTCTCGCATGGGGACTTTGCGCCGTGGAATCTTCGAGACCACGGTGGAACGATCCGCGCATTCGACTGGGAATATGCTCACGTGTCGGGCATTCCCGGCATCGATCGACTACATTTTCACGTGCAGACCGGGCTGCTGCTTGGACAATGGTCGGCTCGGCGCGGGCTCGCAGAGCTGCAATCTGTTGCGTTGCCGGGTGACGCCGAGCAAGCTCGAAGAATCAGACAACTGTTCGTCCTGGATATGTATCTCCGGCGCATCGTGGATGGTCACGCGTCGACGGATCCGGCATCGATCTGGTGGCGAGAGTTACTCCACGGCATTACCCAATCAGGCGGTGAGGCCGACCTTCCATGAAGGTACTGATGTCCGCCTATTCGTGCCAACCCGACAGGGGCTCTGAGCCGGGGCTCGGCTGGAACATCGCCTGCGAAGTTGCTCGCTATCACGAGGTGTGGGTGCTGACGCGCCGAAACAATGCACGAGCGATCGACGAGCGCCTGCGCCGCGATCCATGCCCAAGCCTGCGCTGTGTCTACATCGACCTCCCGCGCTGGGCGCTCTTCTGGAAGCGCGGCCAGTTGAGCACGCAGGTGTACTATTACGTCTGGCAATTCCTGGTGTATTTCGCCGCGCGCCGGCTGCAGCGCCAGGAGCGGTTCGACGTCGTTCATCACGTGACGTTCGCGCGCTACTGGTCTCCCAGCCTGCTTGCCTTGCTGCCAGTGCCATTCGTCTGGGGGCCGCTCGGCGGCGGGGAGTCGGCGCCACGGTCGTTCGTCCGAGAGTTTCCGGCGAAAGCTCGGGTGTTCGAGGCGGGTCGAGACGCCGCGCGGGCCATCGCGCGCTGTGACCCGCTGCTGCGCTTGACTGCCCGCCGCGCGGCAGTGGCGTTCGCTTCGACACCCGACACCTGTCGCCGCGTCGAGGCGCTAGGAGTCAGGAACATCCGTCTGCGCTCGATCGTGGCGATCGGTGAGGATGATCTGGCGGCGCTACAGACGGACCGCGCGGCGCAGCCGGCGACGTTCAGATTCGTGTCGATCGGTCGTCTGATGTACTGGAAGGGCGTTCACCTGACCATCCGCGCCTTCGCGGCTGCCCGTCTCGACAACGCCGAGCTCTGGATCGTGGGAGACGGCCCGGACAGAACGTCATTCGAGCAGCTTGCTCGGGACCTGGACGTGGACGCGAGCGTCCGTTTCCTTGGTGCGCTGCCTCATGGCAGCACGCTGGACATCCTGCGCGACTGTCACGTCCTGCTGCATCCGAGCCTGCACGACCAGGCGCCGACGGTCTGTATTGAGGCGATGGCAGCGGGACTACCGGTTATCTGTCTCGACATCGGCGGACCCGCGGTCCAGGTGAACGATAGCTGCGGCATACGGGTTGCCGCGACGGATCCGGCGCAGACGGTTTCAACTATCGCCACGGCGATGTCCAGCTTGCGGACGGATCATGAACGTCGGCAACGGATGAGCCGCGCGGCGGTGGAGCGGGTGGCCGACGCATTCGTGTGGCCGCGGACCGTGGCCGCGATCCGCGATGAATACGACGGGATCGCTACGTCAGTTGCTGCCGCGCATGTGTCCCGGAACGCGGAGCCCGAGGATGTCGCATGTAAGACGTCCGATGACTGAACGAGTAGCACGCGTAAGCAGTGGTGAGCCGGCGTGAGAGAGCAGCTGCCACATCTGTGGCCGATTATTCATGAGCCCCGGCACATGACCGCGCTGCTGACACT
>DATKCN010000384.1:0-43960 GCA_035513175.1 Thermomicrobiales bacterium | reverse complement strand
AGGCCGCGCCTGAGTTCCAGATGAAGGACGAACAGGGCAATCACGTAACCCTGCGGCGCCTCATCCGCCAGCGGCCACTCATGCTCTACTTCTATCGGGGCGGCTGGTGACCATCGTGAAGGATTTACCTGTCGCAGTTGCGGCAGCTCTACTGGGAAATCCGCGGACTTGGCGCCGACCTGGTCGGCGCCGCCAATGACACGCCTGAGACCAACGAGGAGCTACGCCAGCGCCTTGACCTGCCATTCACGCTCCTGAGCGACGAGAACGCGGACGTAGCGAGGACCTATGGGGCGTTTCACGAGGACGAGCCCCGCGGGCGCAGCATCGCGCGTGTTTCCGTCTTCCTCATTCGGGCCGCGGACGACGGTGGGACCATCGCGTGGGAGTATGTCGGTCCCACCGAGCGGCACCGCGTCGCGCTCTCGCGCCTCAGTGAGGAAATCCAGACCATGATGGGTGTGTCGCGGCAGACGGTGAGCGTCGTCGTGCCGAGTCCCTGGCAGGTCGAACGCACCATCGCCGGTTTCCAGGACCCACCGCTCGGCCTGTATCGCACTCCGGAAGACCTCAACGAGCCCGGCGTGCTGGTCTACCGCGACTACCAGCGCGAACTGGCGATGCTGAGTCACGCCGAGATGCACCGCCTCGCGAAGGAGGGCTGGACGCTCGCGGCCGTCAGTCCTGAAGGGGAAGGCGAGCTCGCCATTGGCCAGCGCTACGTGTTCCAGCGCGTTCGTCCCTGATCAGCACGGGCGAGGGCGAGGCCGGCGCTTCAGCACGCGCCCGAGTTGGAGCAGTTGTGACCGCAACTGCTCCTCATCCTGACGGAATTCAAGCACCACCATGCGCGGGGAGCAGCGGGCCAGCACCAGACGCAGCAGATCCAGGTCCCGCTCGACGATCGTCGCGTGCGCGTCATACAGCAGCCCGCCGCGCTCGTTGACTCGCGGGCTGCTGACGTGCAATTCCACGACCCGCTTCAGCGGCAGCCGGTCGAGCATGTCCTCGCAACGAACGCCGAGATGGCTCGCCGTCACTTGCAGGTGTCCCAGGTCGAGCAACAGCCCGCAGTCGGTCGCCGACAGCAGCTCGCTGATGAAGCTCGGCTCGCAGACGTGCTCGTACGCTCCTCCGGGACAGTAGTCGAGGTTTTCCAGCAGCAGCGGGGTTGACAGCATTGACGTCGCTCGCCGTATCGACTCTACGATGCGCTCGAATGTCTCAAAGCGCGACAGTGCCGGCGATGCCGCCTTCATGTGGCAGTTGTAGCGCACGCGCTCGGCGCTGAACCCCAGGTGCATGCTGAACCACGGCGTGCTCGTGCCCTTCACAGCCTCGTTGGCGCGCCGGCCCCATGCCTCGTCGATCGCGTCTGGAGCTGCCAGGCTCATGTCACGATCCAGGTTGTGCAGCAATACGCGGGATTGCTGGCGCACGCCGTCTTCGCCAAGCGCCCAGCCCGGCGCTTCGACGACGTCGACGAAGTAGCTCAGGTCACGCAGCGCAGCCGCCGCTGGCGACCAGGACACGCCCAGTAGCGGCGCCACTACGCTATCGCTCCCTTACCACCCGCGATGAGATCGGGACGGCGCCGGCATCTCTCAGTCAGCGTGGACGATTCCCTCCAGATGGCCGCGCACGGCGTCGCCGAACGCCGGTGTCGATAGCGCCTGCCGGCCCAGCGCGATGTCGGCCGTGCGCGCGCCGGCCTTCAGCGCCGCGTCAACGGCAGACTCGATCGCGTCTGCCTCACGCGTCCTGCCCAATGACGCGCGCAGCATCATTGCCGCCGACAGGATCGCGCCGGTCGGGTTCGCGATCCCTTTCCCCGCGATATCCGGAGCCGAGCCGTGGATCGGCTCATACATCCCGAACTGGAGCGCCGCCGTCCCCCGCCTCGCGGGCTTGAGCCCATTCAGGCTGGCCGACGGCAGCATTCCGAGAGATCCCGCCAGCACGGCCGCCTCGTCACTGAGAATGTCGCCGAAGGTGTTTTCCATCACCATCACATCGTAGTCGCGGGGCCGGCTGATCAGCCGCATCGCGCACGAATCGACCAGCGCGTGTTCCGTCTCGATTTCCGGATGCTCGGACGCGATTCCGGACGCGATCGCTCGCCACAGTTGCGAGGTCGACAGCACGTTGGCCTTGTCGACACTCGTAACCTTCCTTCGTCGCGTCGACGCCAGCTGAAATGCCAGCCGCACGACGCGCTCGATCTCGTGCTCACGGTAGATCAGCGTGTCGACCGCGCGCCTGCCCCTCGACGTATTCCACTGTTTCGACGGCTTGCCGAAGTATAGCCCGCCCGTCAGCTCGCGCACGATCAACAGGTCGACGCCCCGCACGAACTCGGGCTTGACGGGCGAGGCGTCCACCAGCGCGTCGAACACCTTGACCGGCCGCAGGTTCGCGAACAGCCCCAGCGCGTACCGCAATCGCAGCAGCCCCGCTTCCGGACGATTCGCGCGGTCGAGGTGGTCCCACGCCGGTCCGCCGACCGCGCCGAGCAGAATTGCGTCGCACGTACGCGCGGTCCGGATGTCCTCCTCCCGTATCGGCGTGCCATGCGCGTCGATGGCCGAGCCCCCGATCTGCGCATCGACGAACTCCACCGCGAATCCGCCCAGCCGGGCGGCAAGATCCAGTGTCTTCGCCGCCTCGTCGATCACCTCGGGGCCGGCGCCGTCGCCCCGCAGCAGCATGATCCTGAATGACGCGTCGCTCATGCCTGCGCCTGTCGCTCCCGCACGCGGGCCGCGACCGCCTCCATCAGCCCGCCGGCGTTCACTATCTCCTGCACGAACGGAGCGTGTGGCTTGGAAAGGTATTCCCTGCCGGTGCGGGTGTTGATAACCGCCCCCTCGGTGGTGTCGACCTCCAGTATGTCGCCGGTTTCGGCGTCATCGACCGCCTCGGGACATTCCACCAGCGGCAGGCCGATGTTGATCGAATTGCGGTAGAAGATGCGGGCGTACGACTTCGCGATGACGACCGAGACCCCTGCCCCGCGGATCGCCATCGGCGCGTGCTCGCGTGACGAGCCGCAGCCGAAGTTCTTCCCCGCGACGATGATGTCGCCTTCCTGCACCTTGCCCGCGAACTCCGGATCGACGTCTTCCATGACGTGCTTCGCGAGCTCTTTCGCGTCGATCGTCAATAGATGCCGCGCCGGGATTATGACGTCTGTGTCGATGTCATCGTCAAACTTCCAGACCCGTCCCCGAAAGAGCATGTCCCTATCCTGTCACTGTGCCCGCGCTGACGCCCTCTACCTGAATGCTCGCTGCAACCACTCATGGTCGTCCCGCGATTCAGCGCGCGACGACCAGCGTTGCGACAGAGTCGCGAGATCGACCGGGTCCTCTCCCGCCGCCACGTGGTCGAAGACCCAGTGGCACATCGACATCGTCTCGGCCATGTCCATGCCGCGCCTGTCGACGCGCATGTAGCGACACAGATCGAAGGTAATCGCGCGCGCCCGTTCGCTCCTGCTCTCGAACGCGCCATAGCTCACGACGCGGGGCAATCCCATATTGAATCTCCTGCAAACCGATTCCGTCTGATTCGACTACGGCAGCATGTCCGGCGAGCCAACGCGTCCCAGCACGGCGCTGGCCGCGGCGACCTGCGGGCCGCACAGAATGATCTCCGCCTCGCGGTGCCCCATGCGCCCCCGAAAGTTGCGGTTCGTCGTCGACACGCAGCGCTCGCCTTGCGCGAGCACACCCATATAGCCGCCCAGGCACGGCCCGCACGTCGAGGTGCTGAAGATCGCGCCCGCGTCCATGAACACGTCCACGATTCCCTCCCGCGTCGCCTGTTTCGCCACCTCCTGACTGCCGGGAATCACGATGCAGCGCACCTTGTCGTGCACCTTGCGCCCCCGCAGGATGTCGGCCGCGTTGCGCAGGTCGGAGAGCCGCCCGTTGGTGCACGAGCCGATGACGACCTGATGGATCTCGATGAATCCCACCTCGTCGGCCGGATGCACGTTCGATGGCAGGTGCGGCAGCGCCACGACCGGCTTGAGGTTCGTGACATCGATCTCCACCACGCGCGAGTAGCTCGCGTCCGGGTCGGACGCGTACGGCTGGTACGATCGTTTGGAGACACTGTCGATGTACACCCTGGTCTTGTCGTCGAACGGGAAGATGCCGGTGTCGCCGCCTGCCTCGATCGCCATGTTGCACATCGCGATGCGGTCATCCAGCGGCAGCGCGTCGATGACAGGCCCGGTGAACTCCATGACCGAGTTAAGCGCGCCGTCGACACCGATCAGCCCGATCGTGTGCAGGATGAGGTCCTTGCCGCCGATGTTGTCCGGCATCGTGCCGGTGTAGACGAGCTTGATCGAATCGGGCACCCGCACCCAGGTCGTGCCGAGCGCCATGGCTGCCGCGATGTCAGTCGATCCCATGCCCGTTGAAAACGCGTTGAACGCGCCATAGGTGCAGGTGTGCGAGTCAGCGCCAATGATGATGTCTCCCGGCAGGGTCAGGCCGTTCTCCGGCAACACCACGTGCTCGATGCCCGCCCGCCCGATCTCGAAGTAGATCGTGCCCTGCTCGTGCGCGAACTCGCGCATGATCTTGGCCTGCTCGGCCGACTTGATGTCCTTGGCCGGCACGAAATGGTCCGGCACGAACACGACCTTGTTCGGATCGAACACACGCTCCAGGCCGGTCTTCTTGAATTCCGCGATCGACAGCGGCGCGGTGATGTCGTTCGTCATCACCAGATCGACCGCCACCTCAATGATCTCGCCAGGCGTGACCGAGTCCCGGCCCGCCCCTTTCGCGAGAATCTTCTCCGTCATTGTGAGACCCACTCAGACCACCCCCTCCGCCTTCAGCGGGACCTGGACGGCCACCGCCGCCCTGTTCAGCGCCGTCAGATAGGCGCGCACGCTCGACTCCACGATATCGGTGGCAACGCCGTGCCCCGCGTAGACATTCCCGTCCACGAGAATGCGCACCATTACCGCTCCCTGCGCGTCCTCGCCGGGGGTCACGGCGTCGATGTGATATTGCTGTAGCACGTTCTCGATCCCAACGATCGAGTCGATCGCGGAATACAGCGCGTCTATCTGCCCATTGCCCCTTCCGGTCGCTTCCCGCTCGACCCCGTTGACGCCGACGATGACCGCCGCTTCAGCCTCACCGTCCGAGCCGGAGTGCGCCTGCCAGGCCAGCAGGTGGAACGGCTCCGGACCCTCGTGTTGCAGCTCGTCCTCGACGATCGCGATGAGATCAGCGTCGGCAACGTGCTTTTTGCGATCCGTCAGCTCGATGAAACGTAGGTAGAGCGCCTGCAACCGGTCGGCTTCAACTTCATACCCCAGTTCCTGCAGGCCCGCCCGGAAACCGGCCCGCCCCGAGTGCTTGCCGAGCACCAGCTTCGTCGCGCCCCAGCCTACCGACTCCGGCGTCATGATCTCGTAGGTGTCGCGATGCTTGATCATGCCATCCTGGTGGATGCCCGATTCGTGCGCGAACGCGTTCGCCCCCACGATCGCCTTGTTCGGTTGCACCGGAATGCTCGACGCCCGGCTCACGATCCTGCTGGACGGCACGATCTCCTGCGTGTTGATGCGCGTCTCGACATCGCCGTAGTAGTCCTTGCGGGTCTTGAGCGCCATCACGACTTCTTCGAGCGCCGTGTTGCCGGCCCGCTCGCCGAGCCCGTTAATCGTCACCTCGACCTGCCGCACTCCGGCCTTCACCGCCGCCAGCGTGTTCGCCGTCGCCAGCCCGAGATCGTTGTGGCAATGGACCGACAGCACGGCCTTCTCGACGCCGCGCGTGCGCTCGCGGATGTAGTTGATCAGCCGCGTGAACTCCTCCGGAGTCGTATACCCGACCGTGTCCGGGATGTTGAGCGTCGTTGCGCCTTCCTCGATCGCCGCCTCGAACATGCGGCACAGGAAGTCCCAGTCGCTGCGGGTCGCGTCCATGGCGGAGAATTGCACGTCGGACAGGTAGCCCTTGCAGCGCCGCACCGCCGCTCGGGCCATCTCCAGCACTTCCTCCGGCCGCTTCCGCAGTTGGAACTCCATGTGAATCGGCGACGACGACACGAACGTGTGAATGCGGGGGCTCTCGGCGTAGCGCACCCCCTCCCAGGCCGCGTCGATGTCGACGAACTGCACGCGTGCCAGCCCGGCGACGACTGCGCCTTTGACCTCGCGCCCAATCATCTGTACCGCTTCAAGGTCTCCCGGAGACGCGTTCGGGTAGCCCGCTTCGATGATGTCCACTCCCAGCCGCACGAGCTGGCGCGCCACCTCGATCTTCTCCGGGGTCGTCATCGTCGCGCCAGGCGACTGTTCTCCGTCCCGCAAGGTCGTGTCGAAAATCAATACCCGGTCACTCATGCTGTCTCTCCGTCACTGTGTCGATGCGTCTGGCAGCGTCCGCGCATGGCCCGGCAACCGGGCCAAGTAAGCGAGAGCGAGCCCGGTGATGGCGCGAGTGCGGCACGACCCGTGAGCCCTGATAACGAGCGCCATCCGTGCCGTATCCCAACCAGGCATGCCTGCATCGACGCCCCAATCAACCAGAATGCGCTGAGATCAGGCAACAAAAAACCCGTCCCAGACAGGGACGGGAAAACCGCGGTACCACCCTTATTGACCGGTCGTCGCGTGACGAGCCGATCCACTCGAATTGCTGTAACGGGCAACCCCGGCGCGGACTGGGACGCTCGTCGTCGCCCACGCGGCTCGGGCGCGAGTTCACCGTCTTCGTGTCACCGGGCTCGCACCACGCTCCCGGTTCGCTGGGACACGGCAACCGCTACTACTCGCCGTCATAGCCAGTTCATTGCGAGCAATGTATCAGAGCGCCATGCGCGTGTCAAACGACGCGCGTGCTCAACGGGCGGCGCCGACCAGGACGCGCGCGTGGATTCGAATCCGTTTGCGCCGACTGGCGGCGACACATGCCCCGGTCAGGGCCACGGGGGCGGCGGGCTCGGCTGGCGCCGGCGGCAAACAGCCGTCGCCGCCTGGCACGAACCTCTCGACCTAGGCACACGCGTCATCGAAGCCCGGCGCACGAACACGGTCACGCGCAACCCGCGACTGCGACGCTGCTTACCCGTAGTACACGATCGCACTGGTAATCAGAATCCACGGCGGCCGGCCGATCGCGCCATTACCTTCGGTCACCTCGACGGTAATCGAGTTCTGCCCGGCCTGCAACGCTGACAGGTCGCTCACCAGCCAGCTTACGTTCAGCCAGCTTTCATTCGGAAACGGGCTCGGTCCCTCCCAGATGATCCGGTCATTCAGCCACAGACGCATCGGTACTTTTTCTGGACGCTCGTCATCCATGCCCGTGATCGTGACCAGAATGTACGACCCAGGAGCCTCCGCTATCTCGAACGTTGCGGTCGCAGCGTGCGCGTCGCTGCCGACGCCGTATATGTGTGTCGCTGGACGGCCAAAAAGCATGCCGTCCGGTCGGCGATATGCCCCCGTGAAATCCTCTGCTGACAGGTCGACGCGCGGTCCTTCCCCAACGTGCTGAGGAATCGTCAGCGAAGCGAGCGGCACGTCGAACTGGCCGCCCGCGATCGACGTCGCGGTCGTTGGTGAATCGTCGGGAGCCTCGGTGGGCTCGGGCTCCGGGGTCGCGGTCGGTTCCTGCGTCGCCGTCGGCTCGGGCGTCGAAGATGGTTCCGGGGTCGCCGTCGGTTCCGGCGTCTCGGTCGGCGCTTCGGTGGCTGTCGGCTCATCCACGGGAATGACGGCGGCAATCTCAGTTGGCGACGGCGCGGCCTCCGGCGTCTCCGTCGCGTCGAAGACGACGCCGGCGCCGGGCGACTCGTCGTCTCCACCAGGATTCGCCAGCGCGATCGCCCCGACGAGAACGAGCAGCAACGCAAGCACGACGATCGGCACGATCGCCTGCACTCTCCGTTCACCGATGGAGCGTCGCGCCGGCGGCCGGCTGACAGGCACGGGATGGGGCGTCGGCCGCCGTGGGCGGGGCGTTGCGCGGACCGGCGCCGCCGCGATGATCGGCGCCACCGATGTCACCGCGTCGGGGTCCGTCGTCTGAGCGTGTGACGCGACTGGCGCGACGTATGCCGATGGATACTCCAGCGCGTCCTGCATCGCCCGCGCGCTCGGGAACCGATCCTCGGGTGACTTGGCCAGCGCGCGCAGCAGCACCGCTTCCAGCGGAACCGGGATGCGCGGATTCAGCGTGCGCGGCGTCGGTGGCAGCTCGTTGACGTGCCGGTACATGACCTGTACCGGGTTCTCGCCTGGGAAAGGCATGCGGCGTGTCAGCATCTCGTACAAAATGACGCCGACCGAGTACAAATCGGTTGCTGGAACGACCGCGTTGCCCGACGCCTGCTCGGGGGCCATATAGGCGGCCGTCCCCAGCGCCGTCCCAGTCTCGGTGAGACCCGCCTCGGCGTTCCGGATGCGCGCGATACCGAAGTCGGTCACCTTGACCTGGCGACCATCCGCCAGCAGGATGTTCTGTGGCTTGACGTCGCGGTGAATGATGCCCGCGTCGTGGATCGCGGCGAGTCCGTCCAGAATCTGCAGCGAGAACGCCACCGACTCCTCGATCGTCAACGGCCCTTCTTCGCGGATGTAGTCCTTCAGGCTCGGGCCATTCACAAATTGCATGACGATATACGCCGTGTGGTCCTCACGTCCGTAGTCAAAGACCTGCACGACGTGCGGATGGCTGATAAGCGCGGAGACACGCGCCTCGGTCTCGAAGCGCGACGAAAAGCCGGCATGAGCGAAGTACTGCTCGCGCAGGATCTTGATCGCGACATCGCGGCCCAGCACGAGATCGAGGGCGCGATAGGTGATGGAGAAGTTGCCTTCGCCGATCGGCGCGCCAAGCTCGTACCGTCCGGCCAGAATACGTGTCTGCGGCAGCGTGCGTCTCCATTCAGATTATCAGCCTGCCCGGCGCCTCATCATTGCCAGCATGAATCCGGGCCGGCTCAACCGCTCAGCAACGCAATAACCCGACCAAGGCCTCGGTCGTTACGTCAGCATGCCCCTGCGCGGACAACGACGCACACATGATAACGTCGGCGTGGATCGCATGGCGTTCGGCGCGCTTTGCTGGCTTGCAGGGCGCCTGTACGACGATGGGGAGTGACAGATGGGAACCGATCTGGTGGCTAAGACTCGCGCGGAGCTGGCCTCGCTGCTCGACCAGTGTGGTGAACTGGCAGACGCCGTACGTTACCTCGATAGTGAGGACCTGTTGCTCGCGCTCGACACCCTCGACGAGATCCGCGCGCTGATCGCCGACAACGCTACGACCCTGCGAGCTGCGATCAGCCGCTGACGCCCTGTACGTTCGAACAGTCGCATCTGTCCCGTTCGCCAGTGTGATCCGGGGTCGAAGACCGCTATCATTCGCCACCGTGGGCTCGATGACGTGCCCGCAATCTGGTTTTCGGCGGCAGATGCCGCGCGTGAGTGATGACGAAGGAGGAGCACCGTGATTTGCGGCAACCGCGTTCGACCGACGCGCGTCCGGATGCGCGCTGCGTCCTACGTCACCCCCGGAAAGCACCGCGTCTGGACGGCCTGACGGCCGTCGTGATCAGTCGCCAGTGACCGACCCGGGCAAGTGTCCCGGGTCGTTTGCATTTCAGGGAGGAGCACTTCCGTGCGAGACAGGAGCATGGATCTCGACTGTCGATTGACAGCAGGACCGATTGTCTTCATCACCGGCGGGCGGCTGAGCCCGGTCAGGCCGCCGCATGGCGCGCTGCGTCGCGTTCGGGAGCAGTGGATGGGTGATTCCGAGCTGCCACACGCCGCATGAGCGATCGCGACACCCACCAGCGCCAGGGCGCGGTGAGCGCTTCGGCGCCCCGCGCCCCGGCTGACCGTTCTCCTCATCCATCCGGTATAATGCCTGAAAGTCAACGTACGTACATGCACCGATCGGAAGTCCGATGTCGCGCATCGTCGCCTTCTTTAACCAAAAGGGCGGAACGGCAAAGACGACCAGCACCCTCAACACGGCCGCCGCGCTGAGCGAACGGGGACACTCCGTGCTCGTCGTCGACCTCGACCCGCAGGCCAGCCTGACGATGGCCCTCGGCGTCGACGTCGCCGAGATCAACCTGTCCGTGTACGATCTGCTGATCGATGACGCCATCTCGATCGCCGACATCATGTTGCCGACGACCATCGCGCACGTGCTGCTCGCCCCCAGTCACCCCGATCTGGCGGCTGCCGAACTGGGGTTGCTGAGCATCATGGAACGCGAGCGGCAGCTCCAACGCAAGCTGCCCGGCGACATCGGCCACGCTGTCGACTTCGTCCTGATCGACTCCCCTCCGGCGTTGAACATCATCAGCATCAACATCCTTGTCACTGCTCACGAGCTGATTATCCCGATCGAGCCGCATCCCCTGTCACTGATGGTGCTGAACCGTCTGTTCGAGACCGTTACGAAGGTGCGGCGGTTGAACCCCGGCTTGCAGGTCACGGGGTTCCTGCCGACGAAGGTGCATCACTCGTCGCGGCTGGTGAGCGACATGCTGGACACCTTGCGGTTGCGCTTCCCGGACATACCCGTCCTGCCGGCGATTCCGTTGTCGATCAGGGGCGCGGAAGCGGTCGCCGAGCACACGTCGATCCTCGAATACAGCCCGCGGTCCCCAATCGCTAATGCCTACCGGGATGTCGCCGACGCGCTGCTGGCGGGCTCGCTCGCGCCCGTTATGTCAAGGGTCGCCAATGATTGAGCCGCAGCCGGTTACTTCACGACGACGACGATTCTCGGTCGACGCCCTGTTCACTGACACGAGCCGCCGCGCCATCGGCGTGGCAGACCTGCTGGAGGCGAAACAGATCCAGATCGAGCGCATCGAGGCGGACCCCAACCAGCCCCGCACCGGCTTCGATCGCGGCGCTCTGGAAGAACTGGCCGCGTCGATCCGCACGGACGGCATCCTGCAGCCGATTGCGGTGCGCTACGACGAGCCGAACGACGTGTACGTCATCGTACATGGGGAGCGGCGCTGGCGGGCGGCCATGATCGCTGGGCTCGCCTCCGTGCCCGCCATCGTACGCGACGTGCCCGAGGATCGCAGGTTGATCCAGCAGCTCGTCGAAAACATCGCGCGCGAAGACCTTAACGCGCTCGACCGCTCCGCCGCCTTGCGCGCGCTGAAGGAGCGCATGGGCGACGCGCCGTGGGAGCAGGTCGCGGCGGCGGTGGGCATCCGCCGCAGCCGTCTGTTCCAGCTGCTGAGCACCGAGAAGCTCGACCCGGTGTTTCAGGACGCGCTTCGCCGTGGCGTCATCAGCGAGAAGCAGACGCGCGCCGTGCAGGGCCTCTCCATTGAAGCCCAGCGGTCGCTGGCCGAATCACTGCTGGAGGGCGACATCAACCCGCGGGATCTCGAAGCCGCCGCACGGGCCATGAAGAGGCCCAACGTCACCGTCGTCCCACCATCTGCGGACCAGCTCGCGCAGGACGCGTCGAAGCACGCGCGTTCGCTATCCTCGACACTGGAGCGCCTCGAACGCTCCCACGCCAGCCTCACCGAGAAGTCAACGAATCAGCTCGTCGCCGACCTGCGCGACCTCGAGTCACGCATGGCAACAATCCTCACCGCCCTCGGCGACCGCTGACACGCGCGGCGCGTCCAGAGATCGTCACATCCACGCGGCAGGCTCGCGAGCCACAATCTGGAACGGCGTGGCTCGGACGCGCGGCGCCTCCACCTACGCCAGCGGAACTACCGGCAACGTGATGTGTGACTGATGGCGTCGATCGTGATGGATCGTGTTGTCCGCCACACGCGAGCCGTGATGCCGGCCGATAGGCTCACCTGTATTCGGGTTCACGTCAAAGCGCGGGAAGTTGCTGGACGAGATGTCGATCCGGATGCGATGCCCGCGTCCGAAGATCGTCCCGGTGCCGTACATTGGGATCTCCAGCTTGTAGATTTCCCCGGGCTCCATCATTTCCGGCTTGGAAAAGTCGTTCCGGTAGCGGCAGCGGAAGATCGAGTCGGACAGATTGAGCGCGTACCCATGCGGATAGTCCGCCGACGGCGGAAACAAGTCGATCAGCTTGACGGTAAAGTCGGTGTCCGGCGCCGACGACGACACATACAGCGTTGCGGATAGCGGTCCCGTCACCTCGCACGGGGCCTCCAGCGGCTCACTCTGGAACACGACGACGTCATCTCGCGCCGAGAGCGGCATGTACGGCTCTTGCGCGTCGAGCACCCCGGCGTCGGTGTGCTGGTTCTGCCCGCCCACCTTGACGATCGCCCCCCGACGGTGCTCGGGGGGGATGCGCTCCTCGATGGCGGCCGGAACCGGGTACATGTCTGACAGTGAGGAGATGTTGCCGCCAATGGTCGGGACCGGGTTCGCCGGGTCGAAGCGGTACGTCGTGCTGGAGCCGTTTTCCCGCGACGCGTCGACGCTCAAGCTGCCGTCCCCGTGCAGGTAGAACGGCGTCTTGACCGCGCGTGGCAGCGGGAACGACGTCTCCGTCCGCCATGAGCCTCCCCGGAAGAGCCGGCCCGCCGACGTCTTCGTGCCTTCTGCCGCATCGCCGCCCATGATGTAGATGCGGACAGGGTCCTCGCGATCGACTCCGTTGTCGATGTCCTTGAGCCAGCGGTCGAACCACTGCAGGTGCAGGTGATCGAAGTTGGCCGCCAGATTCCCTGCGACCGGCGCCGATGGGCCAAACTCAACGTCTCCTGAGTACGACAGGTCGACAGATTGCCCGCCGTGCGTCCACGGTCCCAACACCAGGTGCACCGGTCCCCGCTTGCGCTCCGAGAGCCCAATGAAGTTCTCCACCGTGGCGCGTGTGTAGGAGTCGTACCATGCGCCGCACAGCAGCAACGGCACGTCGGAGTGCCCGTCCCAGAACTTGCGAAAGTTGAAGCCTGGATGCTCCCAATACTCGTCGTAATCGCCGTGCGTGTAGATGTCGATTGCCCACTGCTCGATTGCGGGGATGCGCGCCAGCGGCGAGAGCCCCTTGCGGAGCGGCAGGTTCTTGAGCCAGCTCGTGGCCGACACGCTGCCCATTGCCTCCGCCAACGCCGGATCAGCGACGGCTTGTGGTCCTGTCGCCGCCTCCATAAACGCCCACGCCAGGAAGCGTAGCTCCATCGCGCCGTTGTGTCGCACCGAGCTGGAGTATGCGTTGGAGCCCGCCTGATTGACCACCATTGTCGCCAGGTGCGGCGGGTTCAGCACGGCCGCCGCCGTCTGCGTCCACCCCACGTACGACGTGCCCATCATCCCGACGCGACCGGTCGACCACGGCTGGGCGCCTGCCCACTCGACCGCGTCGTAGCCGTCCTCAGCCTCCTGTGTCAGGAAGTAGAACGTTCCCTCCGACCGATAGCGCCCGCGGCAATCCTGGATAGCCACGATGTAGCCCCGGCGGCTGAAGTGCTCCCCCAGCGCGCGCGAGGCGTCGGTGCGCTTGTCATACGGCGTGCGCAGCAGAATGACCGGGAACTGCCCCTCGGCGCGCTTCCCAGGCGTGTCCGCCACCGCCGGAAAGTACAGATCGGTCGCCATGCGCGCGCCGTCGCGCATCGGAATCATCACTTCACTGGCGAGCACGACACCATACTCGGCCTCTGACTCGGGTCTCGATCTCCAGTCGTCCATCTCTCACCCCTCATGCGTGCCAATGCCCGCACCGGCGCGTCCCACGCGCTGCGCGAGCATCGTCAGGACCACAATAGACGCATCATCGCCGCTGCGGGCAGCGGCAGTCAATGGGGAGTGCGACATCCGTTGTGGGATCGCGGCGGGAGCGCCGCTACTGGATCGTCTGCCCGCCGTCCGCGACCAGCATGGCGCCCGTCACGAAGCTGGATTCGTCGCTGGCGAGAAACAGCGCGCAAGCGGCCATTTCCTCCGGTCGTCCGGTGCGCCGCAACGGAATCCCGTCAATTGCCGCCTGAAACCGCTCGGGATCGCGGGACACGTCGGCCGTCAGGCGCGTCTCGATAAACCCGGGGAGCAGAGCATTGACACGGATGCCGTCCGGCCCGTACGACACCGCCATCGCCCGCGCCAGTGACAGCAGCGCCCCTTTGGACGCCGCGTACGCATGCGTCGGCCGTCCGGTATTGCCGATCAGCGCGCTCGACGACGAGGTAATGACGATCGAGCCCCCACCAGCCCGCCGCAGGTGAGGAATCGCGGCGCGGCACACCGCATAGACACCGCCGGTGTTCACGCCCAGCGCGCGCTCCCACGTTTCAGGATCGATCGACTCGACCGTCCCACCGACGACGATGGTGCCGGCGCCCGCGTTCGCAAACACGATGTCGACGCCTCCGGACTCCGCCGCAAAACGTCCAACCGCCTCCGCTACCGCGTCGACGTCCGCCACGTCACAGGCATGGAACGACGCGTTTGCCCCTTGGGACCGTAGCTCGCTGACGAGGGAAGACCCTTGAACGTCAGCGACATCGAGCACGCCAACGGTCGCGCCCTCCGCCACGAACAGCCGCGCCGCGGCCGCTCCAATCCCCATGGCGCCCCCGGTGATAATGGCCCGCTTGCCGCCCAGTCGTCCGCCCGCCATCATTCGCCCTTCCCCATTCTCTCGCCAAACAGCGCCATGATTGTCGCCGAGTAACGGACGCCGTTGTAATAGTGGCCGAGTGTCATGAACTCGTCCGCCGCGTGCCCGCGCCAGTTGGGCGGCCCGACGCCGGTCCCGGCCGACGGGATGCCGCCAAGCTTCCCACCAAGCCACACCCCTTGCCGGCCCGATGCGTCCACCGTCGGCTGGATGCCCGGCTCCGCGCCGTACACGTGCCGTGCGGCGTCAACCACGACGGCGGTGAACGGCGTGTCGAGCGATGTCCGGATCGGCTCGATCGACCCGGAACTGTGCAGCTCGAAGTCGCTGCAGCCGTGCGCGTCGAAAAACGCCCGGAGCGAGGCGAGCACGGCGTCCGGGTCCTGATCGGCGACGAGTCGAAAGTCGATCCGGCACGCCGCGCGGCTCGGAAGCACCGTGCGGTGACCGTCGCCCATCCATCCGGTTGCAAATCCCGCGATGTTGCAGGTCGGCGTGAAAAGCCACTGCTCCATCGCTGCCTGCCCGCGCACGCCATTGATAAGCTCCGTCACGCCCAGATCACGCATCTGTGCCTCGTCGTCCCACGCCGTGCGTGAGAGCGCCTCGTGGTCGTGATCCGTCACCGGCCGGATCGCGTCGTAGAATCCTTCCAGCCTCACCCGTCCGTCCGGTCCCTTCAGCTCGTTCAGCGCCCAGACCAGTCGCCATGCGGGATTCTGCACCAGCCGCGCGCGCGCCGAATGCAGGTCCTTGTCCGCCCCTCTGACGCGAATCTCGACGAACAGCAGTCCGCTCGTGCCGAAGCTGACTCGCGGCAGGTTGCTCGCGTCGAACCCGCCGTCGAACGACAACGCCGCGTCGGCGGCCAGCAGATCGAGATGCGCGTCAACCCACGCGGGCAGGCTCGGGCTGCCGCTCTCCTCTTCGCCATCGAACAGGAACTTCAGGTGGCAGGGCAACGGCGTCGCGGCGTGCTGATAGGCGTCGACGGCCATCAGGTGGCACAGCAGATTGCCCTTGGCGTCGGTCGTGCCCCGGCCGTACATCACGCCGTCGACGACTACGGCGCCAAACGGTTCACTCGTCCACTCATCGACCGGATCGGGAGGCTGCACGTCGTAGTGGTTATAGATGACCAGTGTCGGCGCGTGGGTGAGCGTGGAGCGGATCTCGCCGTACACCACCGGCAGGCCGGCGGTCTCCATCAGCTCGCCGTAGATGCCGAGCTCCCCCATCATCTCCACGAGCAGGTGGGCGCACTCGCGTACGCCGATGTTCTGCGACGAGATACTGGGCTGGCGCACCAGTCGCTGGAGTTGCGCGACCTGCCGATCCCGCCGCGCGTCAATTGCCGCGTATACCCGCTCGATGCTCGCCATCCGCCGCTCCGGCCTCTCACGCGAACGCCTCAACGCGCCAATAATGCGCGAAGTCAACGATCATCGCAATCTCAGCAGCGGGATCGGGAAACGCTGGCTGCGCACAAGTGCGCCGCTACGCCGCGACGCGACCCACGTTCTGAGCGAGTGAAGGCTGGAGCCGCCACGATCTGTCAGCCCACGAGAGGTTTTTTCCGGATGTGGCGCGCGACTGGCTTGCGACGATCTAGGGACGCTACGCGTACCGCCTCAGGATAGCCACCGCGTTCTGCCCGCCGAAGCCGAACGCATTGATCATGACCCCGTCGATCTTCATGTCCCGCGCCTCGTTCGGCACGTAGTCGAGATCGCAATCGGGATCGGGCGTGTCGTAGTTAATAGTCGGCGGCGCGACGTTCTGCTCGATCGCCTTAACGCCCGCCACGGCCGCAACCGCTCCGGCCGCTCCTACCAGGTGGCCAACCGCGCCCTTGATCGACGACACCGCCATCGTGTGCGCGTGACCGCCAAAGGCCCGCTTAATCGCCGTCGTCTCGGCTTTGTCGCCAAGTGGGGTGCTCGTGCCGTGCGCCGAGAGATAGTCGATCTCCTCCAGACGAGCGCCGGACGCCTTCAGCGCCAGCTTCATTGCGCGCGCCGCGCCGCTGCCGTCTTCCAGTGGCGCCGTAATGTGGAACGCGTCAGACGTCGCCGCTCCCCCAGCCAGCTCACAGTAGATCCGCGCGCCGCGCGCACGCGCATGCTCTTCCGACTCAAGGATGAGGACGCCACAACCTTCCGCGAAGACGAAGCCGTCGCGCTCCAGATCGAATGGGCGGCTGGCCCGCGTCGGATCGTCGTTGCGGCGTGAGAGCGCATGCATGTTGGCGAACGCCGCGATCGCCACAGGGTCGACCCCGGCCTCGGTCCCCCCGGCAATGATGACGTCCACCTCGCCGCGCTGCAACACATGCCACGCATCAACGAGCGCCTGGGCGCCCGCGGCGCAGGCCGCCACTCCGGCACGCACGGGACCCTGAATGCCGAACGTCAGCGACACCTGGCAGGCGGCCATATTCGGAGCGAACATCGGGATGAACAGCGGGCTCACCCGTTCGGGGCCCTTGCCGTAGTGGACCTGCACTTCTCTCGTGAGCGTCTGGATACCCCCGCCGCCCGTATTCATCATCACTCCGACATGATCGGAGTTCTCTGGATCGATGGTGATGCCGGCGTCGTCAAGCGCCATCCGCGACGCGGCGACGGCGAGCTGCGAAAAGCGATCCATCCGCCGCGAAGCCTTGAAGTCCATGTAGTCTTTGGGCTCGAACCCCTTGACCTCGCCCGCAATGCGCACGTCGAGTGGGGAAGGATCGAACGCCGCGATGACATTCGTGCCGGACCTGCCAGCCGTCAGGTTGTCCCAGAACTCGCTCGCCGAATTGCCGATCGGCGTGAGCGCCCCAATACCCGTCACCACAATGCGCACGGTGAGTCGAACCTCCCCCAGCCAGCGGTCACGACGTGGGCGGTTGGCGCCGCGGCCCGCCCTGCGTGCCTATGCGGAATCAGTAGCGGCAGCCGCGCCGGAGCCTGCTCCAGGCGCGGCGACAGAGCTTCCAAACCCAACCGGCTCGCCAAGATCCGACACGGAGAACGTGCGCACCTCGCGAGCGACCCGTCGGATCAGGCTCCCCAGAACCTGGCTGGGTCCGATCTCCAGAAACGTGTCGACGCCGCTGTCAATCATCTCGATGACCGACCCGGTCCAATTCACCGGCCGCACGATCTGCTGGCCGACGTTGCGGCGGAGCTCATCGACCGAGGTGACGAATCGCCCGGTGATATTCGACACGATCGGCATGACCGGCTCGTGGAACCGAACGCCCGACGCCACCTGCTCCAGCTTATCCCCGGCGCGGTCCATCAGCGGAGAGTGCGACGCGATGCTGATCGCCAGCCGGACCGTCTTACGAGCCCCACGGTCCAGAGCCAGGCTCATCGCCCGCTCCAGCGCCACGATCTCGCCGGAGATGACCGTCTGGCCCGGACAGTTGTCGTTTGCCAGCACCACGATGCCGCCATCGCCTGACGCGTCCGCGCACACTTGTCGCAGCGTGTCGCTGGATAGCCCGATAATGGCAGCCATGCCGCCCGGGCGCTCGTCTCCGGCCTCTTTCATCAGCCGGCCTCGTTCCCGCACCAACACAAGCGCGTCAGCAAAGTCGAGTGCGCCCGCCGACACCAGCGCCGAGTACTCACCCAGCGAATGACCCGCAACGCACACCGGCGATATCGCCTCTCCGAGCTGCCGCCAGCGCTCACGGAGCGCCTCGAGCGCCGCGTGACTGACGGTCAGGATCGCCGGCTGCGCGTTGATCGTGTCGTCAAGCTCGTCCGCTGGTCCTTCGAAGCACAGCTTCGAGAGCGGGAATCCGAGCACCTCATCGGCCTGGCGAAACACCCGGCGGGCGCTTTCGGAGATGTCGTGTAGCCGCTTTCCCATGCCGACAGATTGGCTCCCCTGGCCGGGGAACACGAACGCGACGCGCTGCCCCAGGTCAAGCTGCTCAATCGGATGGCTCATCACGGTCACCCCGTTACGCGGCTGAATCGCCGGACGAATTCACGGTCATGGCAGGCTTCTCTGTACCACGGTGTGCAAGCGTGAATATACCAGATTTCCGCGTATTCGTACGAATCCGTCGCCTCACGTTGCCGCGTCGGTTACCCAGTCGGCGTTTCTCGCAGCTCCAGGTTCGTCACCCCCATCGCCGCGACGTCCGATTGCACCGGAGGGGCGCCAAGCAGCTCCGTGATCTGCTCCTCGTCGACTGTCTCTTCTTCCATGAGCTTCAGCGCCAGATTGTCGAGCTCGACGCGCCGGGTGAGGAGCAGCGCCATCGCCTGATCCAGCGCGGCGGTGACGATGCGCCGCACCGCGTCGTCAGCACGGTCTAGCGTCGTCGCGCTCATGTCACGGTCCTGCGTCAGCTCGCGCCCCAGGAAGACGTGCTGCTCACCCGTGCCCAGATACACCGGCCCGATCTCCTCGCTCATGCCCCACAACCCGACCATGCGCCGCGCCAGATCGGTGGCTTCCTTGAGGTCGTTCTGCGCGCCGGTCGTTATCTCGTCGAAGACGATCATCTCCGCGGCGCGGCCCCCCATGATGACCGCGATGCGTGACAGCAGGTACTCGCGTGGGTAGTTGTACCTGTCCTCAACCGGCATCTGAACGGTCACGCCCAGCGCGCGGCCGCGCGGCACGATCGACACCTTTCGCAACGGGTCCGCGCCCGGTGAGAAGTGCGCGGTGATGGCGTGCCCCGCTTCGTGATAGGCGACGACCAACCGGTCGCGCTCGTTCATGAGCGCCGCGCGCACCGTGCCGAGCACGATCTTGTCCAGCGCCTCGTCGAAGTCAGCCCGCGTGACCGCCTTCTTGTTCGTGCGCGCCGCCGTGAGCGCCGCCTCGTTGACCAGATTAGCGAGATCGGCGCCGGAGAAGCCGGGTGTCCCACCGGCGATCGACGTCAGGTCAACGCTGCTGTCGACCGGGATGCCGCGCGAATGGATGCGCAGGATGGCCTCACGCCCACGCCGGTCCGGTAGACCCACCGTCACCTGCCGGTCAAAACGGCCCGGACGCAGAAGCGCCGGGTCGAGCACATCCGGGCGGTTGGTGGCCGCCACGACGATGACGTCCTGCGTCGCGTCAAACCCGTCCATTTCGACCAGCAGCTGGTTCAGCGTCTGCTCTCGCTCGTCGTTCGAGCCGCCAACGCCCGCGAAGCGCTGCCGCCCGACGGCGTCGAGCTCGTCGACGAAGATAATCCCCGGTGAGGCTGCCTTGGCCCGCTCGAACAAGTCGCGCACCCGGCTCGCGCCCACGCCCACGAACATCTCGACGAACTCGGACGCGCTGACACTGAAGAAGGGCACGCCGGCCTCGCCGGCCACCGCCCGCGCCAGCAGCGTCTTCCCGGTGCCCGGCGGGCCGACCAGCAAAATGCCCCGCGGCAGACGCGCGCCGATCTGGTGATACTTGGCGGGATTCTTGAGGAAGTCGACCACCTCGGTCAACTCGCGTTTCGCCTCCTCCTCTCCCGCCACATCCGCGAACGTCACGTGGGGGCGCTCTGGATCGTACATCTTCGCCTTTGACCGCCCAAAGCCGAACACGTTCTGTTGCCCGCGCGACATGTTGCGTGTCATCAGCACGATCAGCCCGACGATGAGCAGCAGCGGGAGAAAGCTGATCAGCAACGTCGGCAGGATTGACTGGCTCTCGCGTTGCGCCGCGATGACGACCTCGTGCTCGCGCAGCAGCGGCAGGAACTGGTCCTGCGTCTCCGGCGGAATGGTTGAGCGAAACAGCACGTTTGTTTCCACGTCCTCGGCCGTGACGCCGGGAGGAATCTGCGCCCCAGACGCAAGCAGTTCGGTCCCAGTCCAGCGCAGCTCACCGGTGAACTCGCCGCGCACCGTCTGCCCCTCGATCTCAACCATCCGCACCAGGCCGGACTCGGTCGCGTCCAGCAGCGTGGAGTACGGGATCTCGATGCGCGCCTCGTCCTGCGGCCAGAGGAACATGTAGACGTAGACGGCGGAAAGCGCCGCGAGCAGTATCCAGAACATCCAGCTCGGCGTGCGTGAACGGGCGGTAGGCTTCGCCCCATCCTTGCCCGGGCCGGGCTGCTTCGGCGACGGCTTGTTGCGACCGCTGGGGTCCATCATTAGTGAGTTGACTCCTACTCGAATGTGGGCAGACGGTCGGATCGGTTCAGTGAGAGCTGACCGTCTTGCGAGCCGCGCGCCGTTGCGCGACTCCTCTGATTGCTAAGGATAAACCAACACCGTCAGTGCGCGTCGCGGGGGAGCTCCTCGCAATCGGCGCAAGCCACGTCGTAGCCGTCGCGAAATTGCTTGCTGCCTGTGGCCAGCGCGTCGCGTGCGCCTCCTCGGTCGAATTAGAATTGGATGGATGCGCGCGAGAGCCGCGCCTCGAACCAGCACCTAAGGCGGTAAGACCGATGGCCGCGCGTCAGAATGAAGCGGTCCCAGGAGCCCCGGACACCTCCACCTTTGCCCTGCTACGCGAGGCGCGATTCAGCTCATACTGGATTGCTCGACTCCTGGGCCAATCGGCTCAAGGGGCGTTGCTCTATGGCCTCCTCATTCTGATCGCCGATCGCACCGACCGGAGCATCTACAGCTCGCTGTTCGTCGCCTGCTCGATTGTGCCGTCGCTGCTGTTCGGGCTGCCGGGCGGTTGGGCTGCGGACCGGTTGCCGCAACGGCTGGCGCTGATCGGTCTGAGCGTGTTGCGGGCCGCGCTCGTCATCCTGCTGCTTGGCGGCACGATCGATCTGATTATGATCTTCGCGGTAACGCTGGGCGTGTGGATCGTCCACCAGCTCTTCTCGCCGACCGAATCCGCGGTGCTGGCGCGGCTTGTGCCGGCCGAACGCATCTCGAACGCAACCGCATTGTCCAATCTCGCACTGACGCTCTCCCAGGCTCTCGGCATGGTCATCCTGGCGCCTCTGCTGCTAAAGCTCGGCGATCCTCGCTTCCTGTTCGCCACCGTTTCGATGCTATACGCAGGCGCGGCGGTCTTCTATATTCGCATGGGCAACCTTCCAGCCCCGCCTTCCGAGCGTCGCGAGCAGCAACCGATATCGCTGCGCCGCGGGTGGGACGTGGCGGTCGCCGACCGTCATTTGGCGCGCTGATCGACGCGACGCTTGTCGGCGTCGGCCTCAGCACCCTGGTCGTCATCATCCCGTATTACCTGGCGCGAGTGCTGTCGATTGACGCCGGGAACACCGTCTTCGTGTTCGCGCCCGCCGTCCTCGGACTCGTCGTGGGCCTGCAGTCCGCCCCGCTGCTCGGTCGGGTTATCGGGCACGGACGACTCGCCGCGATCGGGCTTGCCGGATTCGCGATCGCGATCGGTTGCCTCGGTCTGGTCGATCAGATTGTCATCCTGATGCAACAATCCAACGTCGACTTACGCCGACTCGAGGAGGCCGTCGGCATTCCGACTCGCGTCAGCGCGACGATGCTGCTGTCGATCCCCGCCGGGTTCTTCTCTGCCGTGACGAATGTCGCGGCTCGCACGGTGCTCCTGTCGCGCAGTCCGGAGGACGTGCGCGGTCAGGTGATCGCCACCCAGACGACGTTGTCGAACGCCGTCGCCCTCGTTCCGACACTGGCGGCGGGCGTGGCGATCGATCTGGTTGGCGTCCGGCCGGTCGCGTTCGCGGTCGCCGCCCTCCTGCTGGCCGGCGCGGTGCTCGGACGGCGCATCGGCGGCGGCGGCGATGAAACGCGGACGGGGATGATCGTCCCTCTCGGCGGAGTGGCGCCGGCGCGCAGTAAGGAGCATCGGCAGTGACGGTCGAGCAGTGGATGGCAAACGACGAGGCCGGTATCCAGCAGTTCTGGGAGCTGGCCCTCGCGCTCAAGCGCGTCAGGCGGCAGGGATGGATCGACCGTGGCGTCGACGCGCCTGAGTCAGTTGCCGATCATTCGTGGGGAGTCGCGCTGCTGGCCTGGCTGGCGAGCCACGGCCGCGCCGACCTCGACCGCAACCGTGTGCTGTTGCTTGGGCTCGCGCACGACTTGCCTGAAGCCATCGCCGGTGACGCCACTCCGTTCGACGACACCCGCGACGCCGGCAGGCGCATCGACGCGCGGCGCTTCCTCGAGCTGCCGGCATACAGCGCCGCAGCCCTGCGCGGGAAGCGCGACGAGGAGGCGCGCGCCCTTGCGGAGCTGATCTCCGGTCTGCCGCGCGGCGTCGCCGAGGAGCTCCGGGCCGCCTGGATCGAGTACGAACGCCAGGAAACGGTCGAGGCGCGGTTCGTCAAGCAGATCGACAAGCTGGAGACACTTCTGCAGGCGCGAGCCTACGGCGCCGCGCAGCCCGAGCTCATCATCGAGTCGTTCCGGCTCGGGGCGCAACGGGATGTCTCCGACCCTGCCCTGCGGCGCATCGCGCGGCTCGATGAGCCCGAACCTGGCGGGTGACGGGCTCGCGATCTCGTGATGGCCCGGAGTCGTCCGCGAAGCGATAGCTCGTGACGGCGGGGACGATTCATGCGATCGGCAACGCCGCAAGCACGCATCCCGCCAGCCGCGAGCGCCACCGCGATCGTCAAGACTCACTCAGCACGTCCGCGGGCACATCCACTCCTCGTTGCCGCTGGCCGTTATGCCACATCGTCGCTCGACCCGGATCGTCGCGCGCGCATCACTGGATGAGGATATGATCGGGCGCGGTGAAAGGCGCACCCTGCACGATGACAGCCGGACGACGAGCATGACGTTCAGGCGCCGCCCACGGTCGTCGTCAGTCGGCGCGACCACTGGCGCACGACCAGAACCCGCCGCTGGTCTGGGTTATGGTCGCTTCAGCGCGCTGTCGGTTCCGGCCTTCCGCACATACTTCATCGCTACCGTCATCTCGAACACCGGCTCGTGGATGCAGATCGTCGGCCAAGGCTGGCTCGTTCTGGAGCTGACTGACTCGCCCTTTTATCTCGGTCTGGTTGGGCTCGTGCGCGCCGTTCCAACCATTCTGCTGTCGATGATCGGCGGCGTGCTGGCCGATCGCTTCGACCGTCAGCGCATCCTGCTCATCACGCAGTCAGTCGTCATGGCCGCCTCGATCGCGCTGGCCGCATTGACTCTGGCAGGCATAATCACCGTCTGGCAAATCCTGCTGGTCACGTTCATCTCGGCGATCTTCTTCGCCGTCGACAATCCAACCCGCCAAGCGCTTGTGCCCGACCTCGTCGGACGCGAGCGCGTCACGAGCGCCATCGGGCTCAACGCCGCGGCCTGGAACGCGGCGGCCGTGATCGGACCGTCGATCGCCGGGGTCTCGATCGCGCTGATCTCCATCGGCGGGGCTTTCCTGATCAACGCCGCCAGCTTCATTCCCGTGCTGATCGCTATCTTCCTGATGCCTCCGCTGGAGCGACGCGCCTCATCGGGACGCTCGATGCTGCGCCAGCTCGTCGATGGCATGAGCTACATCCGCGCCAATCGCGTCGTGTGGGGCATCCTGCTGCTGATAGCCATTCCCAGCATCTGCGCCCGCCCGTACGTCCAGATGATGCCGGTATTCGCCCGCGACGTGCTGGGCCTGGGCGCGAGCGGCTACGGGGTGCTGATGGCCGCGTCCGGCGTCGGCGCGCTCTTCGGCGCTCTTACGCTGGCCTCCATCAATACCGCTCGGGGGCGGGGAACGCTCCTGCTGGTGGTGACGGCCTCGCTCGGGGCGTCGCTGGTTGCGTTCTCATGGTCACACTGGCTCGTGCCGTCACTGGCCCTCGTCGTCGCGGTCGGCGGAACCTCGACGCTGATGATGTCGCTCGCGAATTCGCTGCTGCAGGGCACGGTGGCCGCCGAGGTGCGGGGACGCGTGATGAGCGTGTACACGCTGATCGCCGGCGGGCTGATGCCGCTTGGATCGATGCTGCTCGGTGGCGTCGGCACCGTTATCGGCGTGCCGCTGGCGGTTGGCATCGGCGGCGCCATCACGCTCGCGACGGCCGCCGCCTGCTATCGGGCCATCGCGGAGCTGCGTGACCTTGGCTGACGCTAATCAGGGAGCACCAGCACCAGCAGCAGCAGGCAAGCGAGAACAAGCAGCGCCATGACGGCGCCGGTCGCTAGACCGAGGATCGCCAACCGCCGCTTATTGGCGAGGCGCGCCTCGTCATACGACAATGCGTCGCTCGGCGCGGGGACAAGCGTCCGAGGCTCCACGTCAGCGGCGTCAATCTGCGGTTCTGATGCGGCCCGCTCTTCATCCACTCGCTTGGAGCCTTACACTGTGCCACGACAGCAGGCGCGACTTCTGCCAATGCGTTAATCGACCGACGTTCAGGATGGGGAGCATAGCATGGGCGACGCGGCGCGGTCGCTGACGATCCTCGACTTTGGCAGAGCAAACATCGACCTCGGCGCGGTGATGGCGCCGGGCGACGCCGACGGCCTCTGGGCCGTCTGCCCGTTCCCCGGCTATCTGATAGAGCTGGCCGACGGTCGCCGCGTCCTGATCGACACTGGACCGAACCGGCGACACATCCGCGAGCCGATGTTCGAGTTCGTCGGACGTCCCCTCGCGGATCATCTGATCCCCGATCTCTCGGACGCCGATGACCCGCTCAACCGACTGCGGGAGATCGGCCTCGAAGCGGGCGACATCGACGTGCTCGTCCTCACGCACACCCACTTCGACCACGCCGGAAACACGATCGACTTCGCCGGCTCGGAAATCGTCATCAACCGCGACGCCCATGCCTTCGGCCTCGACTGTGCCCGCAGGGGCGCGCCAGGCGGCATTCCAGAAGTTGACCTGTCGGGCGCTCCAATGCCATATCGCCTGCTCGACGGCGATAGCGAGCTTGCGCCAGGCGTGACGCTGCTCCACACTCCGGGCCACGCCGCCGGGCACATGTCGGTGTTGCTCCGGCTCCCCGACACAGGACCGGTTATCCTCGCCATCGACGCGATCTACTCGCGGCTCAATCACGAACGAGACAATTACAAGATCGGCTTCGACCCGCAGGCAGGGCGAGACTCCGCCCATCGCGTGATCGCGCTGGCCGAGCAGGAGCATGCAATGCTCATCTACGGACACGATGCGCAACAATGGCAGGAGCTGCGCAAAGCGCCAGAACGCTATACCTGAGCCAATTCCCTGCAACGAAAGGACGAACACGATGACATCCATGGTCTCTGTACAGGGCTCGGCAGTCGTTCCCGCCAGGCCGGACGAGGTCGAGCTCGCGCTCGAAGTAACCTATGTCGATCGGACCCCTCACGACGCGCTGGCCGAGGTTGCCACGCGCAGCGTCGCCATCGAGGCGGTGCTTGCCGAGCTGGGCATTGAGGAACGACTGTGGACGACGTCCGGCGCGGTCGTAAACGAGCAGACGGAATGGAATCGCCAGACCGGCGAGCACGTCCACCGTGGCTACGTCGCCTCGAGCCGCATCGCCCTCCGGCTCGAAGACCCCGGCGTCATCGGCAACCTGATGCAGGAAGCAACGAGGCGCGCTCAGGCCCGTGTCTCCGGTCCCTGGTGGCGTATCGCCCCAGACAACCCCGCCCGGATAGCGGCCTGCGCCGCCGCAGCCGTCGATGCCCGCCGCAAGGCAGAGGCGTACGCAACAGCGCTCGGCGCACGGCTCGGCGTCGTGCTCGACATCAGCGAGCCCGGCATCGCGCCGCCACCAGTGCAGAGGTTGGATGGCGCCCGCGCGATGTCGGCAATGTCAGTCGAATCGCCCGCCGAGATCAACGTCCACGCTGGCGACCTGCAAGTCTCGGCCTCAATCATCATCCGTTTCGCTCTGGAGCAGGATTGACGCCTTATGAGCAAGAATGGCGACCGCTCAGCGCGTAGGGGCGCATCGCATGCGCCCTGTGGGATTCTGGATCCTCCGAGTCGCCGCGCGATGTCTGATGCGTCTCCGCCGATCACCAGGTGATTCGTCCAAGGTGGTTCAGTCAAAACCCACGATCTACAACTCTTGCGTCACGATCAAAGACCGCCAATTCCATTCACCGCCAATTGGCGGTCTTTGACTCCTCGGGAACTGCGTCCAATAGCCGTCACACGCGCGACAGCGCCGTCACCCGCAGAACGCCATCCTCGGCCAGCCGCCGGATGGCGCCATCCGAATACCCCAGCCCCTGAACGATCTCTCGCGTGTGCTGCCCCAGTAGCGGAGGCACGAGCCGCACCGCCCCTGGCGTGTCGCTCAGCTTGACCGGCAGACCCAGTAGCCGGATCGCTCCGGCGGTCGGATGCTCGCGTTCGACGACCATGTCCCGATGCCGCACCTGCGGGTGCTCAAGACTCTGGTCAACGCGGTAGATCGGACCGCAGGGAATGCCGTTCCCGTTGAGCAGCACCTCCCACTCCTCGATCGAGCGCGCTTGCAGCTTCTCGGAGATCAGCTCGGCCAGCTCCAACCGGTGCTCGTGGCGCTTCCCGTTGGTTGCAAAGCGGGGATCGGTCAGGAACTCCGGCGCGTCCGCCACCTCACAGAACTTCGGCCAGCGCTTGTCGCCGGTCGCTCCGATGGTCAGGTAGCCGTCACGCCCCCGGAAGACGCCATACGGCGCGTTGATCGGATGGTGATTGCCCGCCGGCGGCGGGATGTCCCCGCCATTGAGGTAGCGCGTTGCCTGGAAACCGAGCATGCCCACCATCCCCTCCAGCAGCGACGTACTCACCCGTTGCCCCCGCCCGGTCAGCTCCCGCGCCTGCAACGCGGCCAGCACCCCATACGCGCCGAACAGGCCGGTCAGCAGGTCGGCAATCGGCACGCCCACCCGCACCGGCTCGCCGCCCTCAAATCCGGTGACGCTCATCAGTCCGGAGAAGCCCTGGATGATCTGGTCAAGCCCCGGCCGGTCGGCAAACGGACCGTCGGCTCCGAAGCCCGAAATCGAGCAGTAGATGATGCCCCGATTAGTCTCCGACACCCGCTCATAGCCGATGTTCAGCGCCTCCATGACACCGGGGCGAAAGTTCTCGACCACCACGTCGGCCGTCGCGGCCAGCGTCCGGAAGATCTCCTGTCCTTCCGGGCGCTTGACATCCATCGCCAGCGAGCGCTTGTTGCGGTTGGCCGACAGGAAGAAGGCGCTCTCGCCGTTGTAGAACGGTGGTCCCGCTGTGCGGCCGTCCTCGCCCCGGTCCGGGTTTTCGATCTTGATGACGTCCGCCCCAAGGTCGCCCAGCCACATCGCTGCCGTCGGACCAGCCAGATGGCGGCCGAGGTCCAACACCGTGACGCCGCTGAGCGGCATGATCTGTTCTGTCTCCTGACGACTCATCGACCCTTCCACTCCGGCTGGCGCTTCTCCAGGAAGGCGCTGACCCCCTCCTTGAAGTCCTCGCTCATGTAGGCCCGCAGGATAAGTTCCTCATCCCGTTTCTGACGGCGGTGCAACATGATGCGGCGCACCGCCTCCTTCGTCACCTGAATCGTGATCGGCGCGTTCTTCGCGATCTGCTCCGCCACTTCGGTCACACGCGCTTCGAGCCGGTCCGACTCCACCACCTCGTTGGCCAGCCCGATCTGCAGCGCCTCTTCGGCGCTGACCATGCTGGCGGTAAAGATGAGCGCCTTAGTGCGCGCCGGTCCGATCAGGTCGATCAGCCGCGCGTAGCCGTTCGTGGACAGGCAGTTGCCCAGCGTGCGCGAGATCGGCACGCCGAACTTCGCGTCCGGGGAGCAGATGCGCATGTCGCAGGCAGCCGCGATCGCCGCGCCACCGCCGACCGCGTAGCCGCGAATGGCCGCGATCGTGGGACGCTGCACGCTCTCCAACCGCGTAATGACCGCGTCCATGCGCGTCTCGTACCCCAAAGCGTCTTCCGGATCGGTGAACGCCTGGAACTGGCTGATGTCCGTGCCCGCCACGAACGCCTTGTCGCCCGCGCCGGTGAGCACCAGTACCCGCAATTCGGGGTCGGACTCCACGTCGTCACACGCCCGCGAGATCGCGTCGTACATTTCGAACGTCATCGCATTCCGCGCATGTGGCCGGTTGAACGTGAGCCAGGCCACCTGGCCGCGACGCTCGAACAGAACGTCCTGCGCGACTGCCGTTTCAGCCATCGGTCGCCTCCCTCTCATCATGTCGTCGCGTCGCCACGTCCGATGGTACGGTCGCGCGCCTGCCAGCGCAACAGCGACGACTCACGCTTGCCACAACCCGGAGCCTGCTGGTACCCTCCCCTCGGCGCGGTGCGAAGGCGCCGTTAGCACGATGGGAGACACTTCTCCGGTGACCTCATAAACCAGTAACCAACTCGTTGCCCGCCACGGCTCTCCGCCGAACCGGGCGCATGCCATTGTCGCGACTCCGTTTAGGGTTACTGGCACACCATGATGCTTTCCGTTCTGCAGGTCTCCAAGGCCTGGGGCTCAACACAGGTATTGTCGAACGTCTCGCTGCTCGTCAACGATGGTGAGCGAGCCGGTCTCGTCGGCGCGAACGGCGCGGGCAAGTCGACCCTGCTGCGCATCATCACCGGCGAGATGCAGGCCGACATCGGCTCCGTAGCCATCGCGTCCGGCGCAATCGTCGGTTACCTGCCGCAGCAGCCGCCCGACGCGGGGAGTGCGTCCATCGACGACCTCGTCTATGACTCAATCGGATCGCTGCGTGAGATCGAAACACGTCTGCGCCTGCTGGAAGCGCGGATGGCAATCGGCGGCGACGAACTCGCCGCGGAGCTGGCCGAGTACGGAGAGCTGGCGGACCAGTTCGAGCGGCGCGGCGGCTACGACCTCGACCACCGCATCAACATCGTCTTCGCCGGGCTCAGCATCGATCATCTGCCCCGCGAGCGTCGGTTCGCGACCCTCTCTGGCGGCGAGCAGGCGCGTGTGCAGCTGGCGACGCTGCTGCTCAAATCTCCCGACCTGCTGCTGCTGGACGAACCTACCAATCACCTCGACTTCGCCAGGATCGCCTGGCTGGAGACCTATCTCGCGGGTTACCGAGGCTCCGTGCTGGCCATCTCCCACGACCGCCGCTTCCTGAACCGCACCGTCACAAAGATTGTCGAAGTCGACGAGCACGCCCATGCGGCAACTGAGTACGTGGGCGACTACGACGCCTACGCGCTTGAACGGGCCCGGCAGCGCGAACGGTGGGAAATCGAGTACCAGGAGCAGCTCGAGGAGATCGCCGATCTGAAGCGTGTCATCCGTACTACCGGCCACCAGGTGGCGCACAATCGCCCGCAGCGCGACCCGGCCAAGACGACCTATGACTTTAAGGGCGGTCGCGTCGCCTCCGCCGTCTCCCGCAACGTCCGCAATGCCGAGGAGCGCGTGCGTCGCATCGAGGAAGATCCCATCCCCAAGCCTCCATCGGTGCTCAGCATCAACCCCGCCTTTGATCCGGACGAGCTTCGCAGCGAAATCGTCATCTCCGCCCAGCACGTCTCGCACCGCTTCGACGGCAAGCCTGTCCTCGACGAGCTTTCACTCACGCTCGGACCGCGCGACCGCGTCGTCATCGTCGGTCCGAACGGAGCCGGCAAGTCGACGCTACTCGACATCATCGCCGGGCAGCTCGAACCCGAAAGCGGGCTCGTGACTGTCGCTCCGACTGCCCGTGTCGGCTACCTGGACCAGGACGGCCGCTCGCTCAGGAAGGATCGAAGCGTGCTCGACACGTACCGCGACGGCCTGATTGGCTACGAGGACGAGTTCATCTCGGACCTGTTTCGCTACGGACTGTTCGCGTTGGACGACCTGCCGAAGCACGTCGGCGAGCTGAGCGCCGGACAGCGACGCAAGCTCCAGATCGCCCGCCTGGTTGCTGAAAAGGCGAATGTGCTACTGCTGGACGAGCCGACCAACCACCTAAGCTTCGACATCCTCGAAGCGTTCGAGGATGCGCTCGTCTCCTTCCCCGGCCCGATTATCGCCGTCTCACACGATCGCTGGTTCATCGAGCGCTTCGGGGGACGCGTCCTGACGCTCGTCGAAGGACGTCTATTGGATGTCGTAGATGTCGCGTCGCTCGCGTCATCGACAGCAGGCTTCAAGACCACCACCGCATGACACCGGGACGGCTCAGGCGCGATGTATGATCACCGAAGGATGATCCGTCGTCCGTCGACGCCGGTCGCGGGAAGTGAAGTGGCGAGCGAATGTCCAGTAGTGTCTCCAGGCCTGGTCTGTCGATTGCCGACCTGCGGCGCGAGTACGGCCTGGAAGGGCTGAGCGAAGAAGAATGCGATCCTGACCCATTCGCGCAGTTCGCCGCCTGGTTCCGCGACGCGATGGACGCCGGAGTCTACGAAACGAACGCCATGACGCTGGCGACAGCCTCCGCGGACGGTCGCCCCTCCGCCCGCATCGTCCTGCTCAAAGGCTTCGACGACCATGGCTTTGTCTTCTACACCAACTACGAGAGCCGCAAGGGGCGCGACCTGGCGCAGAACCCGTATGCAACCCTGCTGTTCTATTGGCCGGAACTGACCCGCCAGGTGCGCGTCGAAGGCGCCGTTGCGCGCGTCACTGAAGCGGAATCGCACGAATACTTCCAGTCGCGCGGCGAACTGAGCCGCCTCGGCGCGTGGGCCTCGAATCAGAGCCAGATCATCTCGGGGCGCGACGAGCTGGACGAGCGCATGAACGCGCTCATCATCGAATACCAGGGGCGCGACATCCCTACCCCGCCCTTCTGGGGTGGCTACCGCCTGACACCGTCCTCCTTCGAGTTCTGGCACGGACGCCCGAGCCGCTTGCACGACCGCCTGTACTACACTCGCCAGGAGGACTGTGCGTGGCGCGTCGAGCGGCTTTCGCCGTGACAGCGCCGGATCGGAAGGAAGCCCCGGATGAAATTCGACCCCGCCGAGATGGAAGCCCAGCGCGTGTACAAGCTCATGGCTGGCCTGATCGTGCCTCGACCGATTGGTTGGACCTCGACGATCAGTAAGGACGGGCTCGACAACCTTGCGCCGTTCAGTTTCTTCATGATGATTACGTCAAGTCCTCCGCACCTCGCCATCTCCGTCGGCGCTCGCGAGGGCAAGACCAAGGACACGCTGCGCAACATCCGTGACACGGGCGATTTCGTCATCAACACCGTCAACGCGGAGATCGGGCCACACATGGCCAACACCGCCGCCGATTGGCCGGAGGGCGTCAGCGAGTTCGAGACGAGCGGACTCACCCCCGTCGCCAGTGATGTCGTGAAGTCGAAACGTGTCGCCGAGGCGCCCGCCAACCTGGAGTGCGTCGCGCGGCAGATCTTCCCGGTCGGCGGACCGCCATACGGCGCCCATCTCATCATCGGCGAAGTCGTGCGCATCCACTTGCGGGACGAATTGCTGATGGAGCGTGAGCGAATCGATCTGCAGAATCTACGAGCCGTTGGACGACTAACGGGCGACTGGTACTGCTCGACCGAGACACAGTACGAACTGAAGCGCACTCCGGTCACGCGCTGACTCTCCAACTTCGACTCAACCCCAGTTCGGCGCCGTTCCTGAGTAAATTCGCTCGCGCGTGCGCTCCTCAACATCCGCCGGATCGACGTTCACGCGCGCGACGCCCGTGTCGACCGCCGCTGTCGCCACCGCGCCCGCCACGGCTGGCGGCACCCGCAGGTCGAGCGCCTCCGGCACGACATAGTCCACTGAAAGCTCGGCATCAGTCACCAAAGAGGCTATCGCCGACGCTGCCGCCACCTTCATCGCGTCATTGATGTCGCGCGCTTTCGCGTCGAGCGCCCCCCGAAAGATGCCGGGGAACGCCAACGAGTTATTCACCTGATTCGGGAAGTCGGAGCGCCCGGTTGCGACCACCAGCGCGCCCGCCTCGTGGGCCAGCGCTGGCTCGATCTCGGGAGTTGGGTTGGCCAGCGCAAAGATGATCGGCTTGCTGTTCATCGTCGACACACACGCTGGCGTCATCGCGCCCGCCGCCGACACGCCTACGAACACGTCCGCGCCCGCCATCACTGTCAGCAGATCGCCCTGCACGTTCTCACGGTTCGTCAGACGGGCGATTTCCTCCTTGGACCGATTCATCCCGTCCTTGCGCCCGCTGTAGATCGCCCCATGCCGGTCGCACATGATGATGTCGCCGACGCCGGACGACAGCAGCAGCTTCGCGACCGCCGTGCCCGCGGCTCCTGCTCCATTTATGACAACCTGGGAGTTTTCGAGCGTGCTCCCTCGCAGTCGCAACGAGTTGACAAGCGCCGCCAGCACCACGACAGCCGTGCCGTGCTGGTCATCGTGGAAAACCGGCAGATCCAGCCGCTCCTTGAGCTTTGCCTCGATCTCGAAGCAGCGCGGCGCGGAAATGTCCTCCAGGTTAATGCCTCCGAACGACGGCGAGATGCGGGCCACGATGTCGACGATCTTCTCCGGGTCACGTTCCGACAGGCAGATCGGAAACGCCTCCACTCCCGCCAGTGTCTGGAACAGGACCGCCTTGCCCTCCATCACCGGCAGCGCCGCCTCGGGGCCGATGTCCCCAAGCCCGAGCACAGCCGAGCCGTCCGTCACGATCGCCACGAGATTGCCCTTGACCGTAAGGTCATAGACCGCCAGCGGATCGTTCCGGATCTCGACCGCCGGCGCCAGTGCAGCGGGAGGAACGTACAACACATTCAGAATGTGGTGGTCGCGTATTGGAACCTTCGACCGAATCTCAAGCACCCCTCCGTGCTTGTAGCGCAGGTCAAGCGATTCTTCTTTCAGACCCTTCGGTTTGCGCCGGCCGCGCGCCACGTCATTCGCCGACGCCCGGCTGGGCATGATGCCCTCGTAGACGTAGCGTTTCGTGCGTTCGGCCACCACCTCGGGCCGCACGTCGTTCTGCGCCTCCCCCGTTTCGAGCGCCGCCTGCACGACCGCCGCAGCGATCGTTGGCGCCACCCGGAAGTCGAAGATGCGCGGAACGATGTTATCGACGTTCAGCTCGTGTTCCGGCACCAGCGACGCCAGCGCCTCAGCAGCATAGACCAGCGTCCGCAATCGGATATTGCGCGCCCGGCTGTCCAGCAGCCCTCGGAACACGCCGGGAAACACCAGCGAAATATCCATCATGTTCGGATGGTCGGAGCGGCCGGTGGCGATGACCCTCGCGCCCGCCTGTTTGGCCATCTCAGGAGCAATCTCCGGATTGGGGATCGCCAGCGCCAATACGACCGGGTCGGGCGCCATCGACGCCACCATCTCCTGCGAGACGATTGCTTCGCTGGAGAGTCCGATGAACACGTCCGCGCCCGCCATCATGTCCGCCAGCGACCCACGCCGCTGGTCGCGGTTCGTTTCCTTCGCCAGGTACGCCTTCGCCCAGTTCATCCGCTCCGGGCGACCGGCGTAGATCGCGCCGGCCCGGTCGCAGACGACGATATGCCTGACGCCCGCCCGGCACAGCAGCCGCGCCGCGCCAATCCCCGCGATGCCCGCTCCGGCGACGACGACGTTGACGTCTTCGATGCGCCGGTCCGTCACCTTCAGCGCGTTAAGCAGCGCTCCGAGCACCAGAATCGCGCTGCCGTGGTGCTGGTTGGAGAAAACCGGCACGGTGCACGCCTTCTCAAGATGGTCCGCGACTGTGAACGATCGTGGGGCGCTGATGTCATCGATGCAAAGGGCGCCGAAGGTTGGGACGAGCGCGGAGGCGGTCTCGATGATATCGAACGGATCGCGAGCGTCGATTGCTATCGGCATCGCGTCGACGCCCGCGAACGTCTTGAACAGGACGCTCTTGCTCTCAAGAATCGGCAGTGCCGCTTCCGGCGAGCCGCCTTCGCGGCCGAACAGGTCCGACCCATCGGTGATGATCGCAACCGTGTTGCCCCGGCTGGTGAGATCGAAGACGCTGTCGGGATTACGGACGATCTCCATGCACGCCTCGGCGACGCCGGGCGTGTAGACGAGTCCCAGGATGGATCGGTCCCGGATCGGCACTTTGCTGGTTACGCCAATGAGCCCCTGGTACCTGCGCCGGTAATCCAGCCCTTCGTCCTGCTGCTCGATCACGTACAACTGGCCCGCGCCACCAATCTACACGTCGTGGATTCCTCAACACGCTAGTGTACGTCATCGATCGCGCGCTGGGCACGAGCATCGGCTTGTCGTGCATTGGCTGTATGAACGGAGCGCTACGCGACGCCAACATCAATTCCGTGGAGGCCGGTGGCTCCGTCGGGGATGGGCGACTGTCGTTCCTCTGGCTGTGTTTCCCCGCGTCCATCGGTCGCGCGCACGACGAGTCGGTGGGAACCGCGCCGAGTCGGGTTCCACGTGGAACGCCAGATAACCCATGACAGCGCTGCAACCTGTTCGATCACGTCAGCCTCCCGCCACGTTACGCCGCCATCAGCGCTCCATTCGACCCGGCTGATGCCTCGATCTCCGGCGAATGCCACGCCGCCGATTTCGATCGCGTCGAGACCGATGATCTCGCGCGAACGAGGAACGTCGATGCGCGACATGGTCTGGATCGTAGCGTCGTCAGTCCAGCCGCGCTGCTGCCAGAAGCCGCGAAAGTCACCAGCGACTGCGTCGATCCGGCGCACCCACTTCACGTTCTTGATGCCGTACTTGCCCGGGACGATCAGTCTGGCGGGGCGTCCGTGCCGGGCGGTCAGCGGTTCGCCGTTCATTGCATGAACCAGCAAGGTAGTTGATTCGAGGGCTTTGGAGAGTGGCATCGATTCGGTGTACCCGTCGTGCGCATAAAGCGCCAGCTTGACGGTCCCGGATTGCAAGCCCGCTCCCAGCAGCAGGTCCGCCAGCCGCACGCCGGTCCACTCAGCGTTGCCGATCAGATCGCCGCCGATCTGGTTCGAGATGCACGTCAACGTCGTCAGCTGGGTGACTTGCGGGTACCCGAGGAGATCGTCATGCGTCAGGACGCGCGGCTTATCGAGCAACCCGGATAGCTGGAGCTCCCAGTCATCCACGTCAACGCGAGGATCGGAGAAGTTCTTGGAAATGATGTAGAACTGCCCGACCGGCGTGATCGGTTCCGGGATTACGCCGCGCTTCCCCCCGGCTCCTCCACGGTACACGTCGCGAATGAACGCTCCCGACAGGCCAAGTCCGGTTGCCACGATCAGCCCGCCAACCGACGCCGCCAGCAGTCGTCTCCGGCTCTGATCAACCGCCGGAGCGTCAACGTCCACCTGGGTGGACCTCGGCGCCAGCATGGCGCCGAGCACTGGCGCGCAGAAATGCAACGCGACAGAGTACGCCAGCGCATCGGCAGCCAGCCACAGGGCAAGCGTCGTCAGCCGCGGCGTGTCGAGCGGCACTGTCGTGCCGAAGCTGGCGATGACCACGAGCAGGATCGCCAGCGGCGCCCAGATGCCAGTGGTGTAGCCGAAAACGCGGAGCAGCATCCGCCGCCACGTGCGGCGGGCTAATGCCCCCCGACTGAGCGTGCCGAGGATTCCGCCGGCCAGCACGACGCCCACGCTCAGTGACGCCAGCAGCATCGGCTTCGCCGCGTGCTGGAACGTTTCGAGCATGAACGTGAAGATTCCTAGCGGCATCGCCTGCAGCATGGCGTTGCCCAACAGCTCGATTGGCGCATCTGTTCCGCGTGCATTGCGCGTCGCCAGCATGAACGTAACCGTCGCGAGCCCGGACGTCGACCCGGCAAGCGCCAGCGCACGGCGATCCCGACGCTGTGTCTCCGCTGCGCTCAAGTGCGCCTCCATCATGAGTCTCTGACGTGAAGCCGCGCGCCGTCGACGATGACGCCCTCGTGCCCCGGTATACTCCTCCAGGGTAGCCACGTAAAGCCTGATCGCGTTTCTCTCTTCGCCGTCGCTGCCCCTGACAAGCCGGGAAGTAATAATTCCGTTTCAGAGCGTATGCTAGTGTCCGTGCAGTCTTAGGCCTCGGTCCGTGAACGGGGGAATCATGTCCGCCGTCCCAGTGGCGCTATCCCAGCCGGCGTATCCGTTCTCGTCGCGCCCGCCGTCGATTCGCCTGCTGACCGATGAATCGACGGCTCACCCGTTCGCGTTGACCATTGCAGCTGCCTGGTCGTGCTACGGCGCGCGCCCGGCGCGGGTGGAAAACGTGCTGAAGCTGTTCGATGAGAGCCAGGATCATGGCGACGAGCTGCGTCTAGCGCGCCGCACCCGCGCGCAGCGTCTGTACCGCGATCTGTTCGATGCCGGCCACCACACGACCTTCCAGCACGCCAACTTCGTGTTCGTCATCGACGGCGTCTCGCGCCTGGCGATCTGGTCGTTCTTTCACCACCATCCGCACTACAACTCTGAGCAGGTCAGCCAGCGATACCGGGAAGTCTCCGGCAAGGTCATGGTCGTCCCCGAGCTTAGCGAGCGGCAGCAGGCGATCTTCACGACGGCCATCGAACGCGCCATCGAGGGCTACCGGCGGTTGGGAGACATGCTCACGCCTGGCATTGCGGAGCGTTACGCCAAGGTCTTCCCGGCGCGCTCGCGGGCGCTGGGGGCGGAAGCCGCCGCCGACTTGGCGGACGCCGTGCAGAAGAAGGCCCAGGAGGTGGCCCGCTACGTCCTGCCTCTCGCCACCCCTGCCCACCTGTACCACACGATCAACGGGCTCACGCTGTTGCGCTACTACGTGTTGGCCAACCAGCTTGACGTGCCCGATGAGGTGCGTTACATCGTCAACGCAATGGTCGTGGAGGTGTTGAAGATCGATCCGCACTTGCTGGGCGCGCCCGGCTACCCGCTGGACTTGCAGGTGCTCGCGGCGTCTGACACGCTCGAGCACGAAGCGCTTGCGGAGCTGCAGCCGATGCTGTCCGGCGCGCACGACGAGCGGTTCTTCACGGAGTTCGACGCAGCGCTCGGCGATCGCGATTCCCGACTTGTCGGCTACAACCCCGACGCCGAACAGGTACTGGCCGACGCGGTGCGCGGAGTCCTCGGCAGAACGGCCGACGACATGTCCGACGGGGACGCGCTGGCGGCGGTGCTTGACCCGGCGCGCAACGCGTATCTCGGCCATTCGCTCTTCCTGGCCATGAACAGCAAGCTGATGCAGACGTTGAACCACGTCCCGTTCACGTTTCAAAAGCGCATCAGCGGCGCGGAGGACGCTCAGAACCAGCGACACCGCGGCACATTGTCGTCACCGCCGATACTTGCCGCGCACATGCGTCGCGACCCTGACGTCATCGTGCCCTACGAGGCCCAGCGCTCCGACGAGGCGCTGGAGGAGTACCACGCGACGATCACGGCGCTGTGGGATGCGAAGAATCAGTTGTTGGATGACGGGGTCGATCCCCAGAAGGTGCTCTACCTGCTGCCCAACAGCCATCGCATTCGCTTTTACGAGACCGGGACGCTCCTCACCTATTACTGGAAGTGGGTCAAGCGACTCTGCTACAACGCGCAGCGCGAAATCTTCGACACCGCGCTTCAGGAGACTATGCAGGTCGCGAAGGTGCTGCCCACGATCGGCGCGTATGTCAACGGGCCGCCCTGCGTCGTGCGCTCAAACGCCGGCAACACGCCGTTCTGCCCCGAGGGCGAGCGCTTCTGCGGAGTGCCCGTCTGGCGCAACTACGACCCGAAGACCCTGGCGCTACGCCGTGTCCTCTGAGTTCCACGCCCGGGGTCATGCCTTGCCCGGGACTGCCCTATACTTCACAACGCGGCCACGCCTGTGTGGCGGGAAGGGAGCGGCGAAGCGATGGACTTCAGCGGCACGGTCGAGATCAAGGCGTCCCGGGAGAAGGTGTGGGCATTCCTGACCGATCCGCACCAGGTCACGCAATGCGCGCCGGGACTCCAAAGCGTTGAGGTTATCGACGATTCTCACTTCAAGTGCGTCGTGCGCGCCGGGGTCGGCATGATCCGTGGCAACTTCAACTTCGACATCCGCTGGCTCGACATGGACGAGCCAAGCCATGCCCGGATGCAGGCAGACGGCAAAGTCCCCGGATCGGCCGTTGCGATGACGAGCGAGATGCAGCTCGTGGACGGCGAAGTCGGTGGCACGGTCATGAACTGGTCTTCGAACGTGCGGGTGAGCGGCACGATCGCGGGAGTAGGAGCGCGCCTGATGAGCGGCGTCGCGGATCGCCAGACCAAAGAAGTCTTCGCCTGCATCAAGTCAAAACTGGAAGCATAGTCCGGAGCCCCCTCCGGCAACCACAGTCCACCCATGTGGACCACGACCGGCCGCGCCGAGCGCAAGACGCGGAATCCGGGCCGCGTCCATGCGGTCGATGGCGCGATTCCGGCTCGGCCAACGCGCTCCGGCTGCCAGACGGTGTGTCACGCCTCGCTCGTCGGCATTCGCGAACGTTGTCAGGTGGAATCGCACAACCGTCGTCGCCATGTTCGCCGCGCCCCACGCCGGAACGTGACCTGTAGAACCATAATGTGCGCTACATCGATAATGGCGCTTGCATCACACCATCGCCTCGCAGTATCGTAGCAGCCTGTCAACGCGCGGCAATTCGAGCGGAGGGACTGACGGATGAGCGTGCCTCGGCGACGATCGCATGCGGAACAATCGCCCGTCAGCGCCGTTCGCGGCCTCCTCGAGCGCAACCTGCTCGAGCGCGCCGTCGCGTTGTCGGAAACGCGCTACCCCGGCTCCGGACCGCTGGTCCGGCTGGCGCACGAGTGGGTGTCTCTGGCGCCTGGCGACCGTCGCCAGCGTCTCGCGGCGATCGGTCCCGAGGAGCTTGCTCGCCTGCGGGAGCTGGCTGACATTCAACCCGACCTCGCGCGGGTCCTTGACGACCTGGAAGATCGCGGCATTCTGCCGCCCGTGATCGAGCAGGGCTACATCGCGCAGGCCGCGACGCCGGCTGCCGCCAATGAGCCGGTAAGCCCCGTGGCTGCTTCGGAACCCGTCATTTACGAGCCGGAGCCAATCATCACGCCTGCCGCACCGCCTGCGCCTGCCGCACCCGCGCTTCGCATGCACCAGCAGATGGCGCCGATTCCGCAGGTTTCCCGGCCGACGCTCGATCTCGGGCTGCCAACCACAAGCGAGTTCCTCGAATCGGAGATCGAGCGCCGCGCCAAGATGGTCGAGCAGGCGGAGAGCATCCTCGAGCGCGTCCGGGCACGCATCGACGATTCGGCGGCGCAGTTCGTTGAACGGAGCGCGCTGCCATTCGAGGAACGGCATCCGGAATCGGACATGCTTCAGCGGGTAGAGCCGCGCACGATGTACTCAGCATTCGACGAGATCGAATCGCTGATGACATCGGACGAGGATGGCGGAGCGGTCAGTGACGGCATTGCCGGCCGTTCGTCCCCCGGGATCGATGATTATGACGTCGATCTGACTGAACGATTCCGGCTGGGTCAGGTGCTTGAGATCGACGATTATGATGTTGTCCCGCCTGGCGCGGCCGTCGCGGCTGCGGCGCGGGAGCTTGGGCTGCGCGTCGTTGAGCTGTCCACCAGCAACCTCAGCGCGCGTGAATTCTGGGGCGGCCTCGTGCGACAGGGGAGGGGCGTCGTTCCACGGGCAGGCGACTTTCCCCGGGCATTGAGTGGACATAATCTCGTGGTCGTGCGTGGACGGCTCACGCCAAAAGCCATCAACCGGCTGCGCGACGGCTTCTGCGACATTCCCGGCACACGCGCCACCGTCAACGTCAGCGACGAGGCGCGGATTCTGTTGTTGCCTGGCTGAGGCTGGACCGCGCCGTTGTCGCGCCTGCCGGCGCGGGGCAGGAGCCGGATCGATGTTTAGCCGGCGAGCTACCCGGCCTGAACGTGGCCGCGACCCCGTGCAACACAGACACATCCACGCGGGAAGCAGTTGCCTCCCGCGTGTCATGACCCTGTCATGTTGTCAATTGGGCCTTGCCCAACGGCGCATATGCGCCGCTCAATGTTCCGGTCTCCACCGGAGGTGTCCGTGTCAGCAGCGGACGCTGTGCCCAACGGCCGCATGGACCTGATTGTCCTCATGACCGACTCACTGGCAGTCCTGGGGAGCCACAACGGCCTGGAAAGAGACCCAGGTCAGCTGTTCGGCCCCGACCTGTCCTTGAGGAGTGGGCAATGGACCCAGATTCCATGTCCACTGCCTGTGCAGCCGTGGTAACGCGTCACCAGCACTCCTCCTTCCTTCGCGTTCAAAACCAGTGTACTCGCAACTATCGTACACGATACTGCGCATAGATGCAAGCCTCTCATCGTGTGTCTGCGCATGTCGCGCACATCAAGCGACGACAGTGTCCCGATCTCAACTGGCCGCTAAGCGGCTCACGCCAGTCCCAGCCGGTCGAGGGTTACCTCGAACGCGCTGACGATCTCACGCACCTCGCCGGCGCCGTGCGCGATTGACGTAATGCCGCGGCCACCGAAGAGCGCCACGCCCTCCATCAACATGCTCAGCAGCAGCGCCTGCGCCACGTCACCCGGCATGCCCTCGCGCTCGATCGGTGCGCCGGGCAGCGGCGCGCGCATGTCGTCTGCCGGCGGCACTTCATCGCCTCCGAGCACGATGCGAAACATCGACGCCTCGCCGTACACGCACCCCGGGATGCCCGCATGGCGTAGCGCCGCGTTCATGCCGGCTCGAATGCCGGATGCCGCCTCGGTTGCCCTGCGCTGAATCGCTGGGTCGGCCACCAGGTTGAGACATGCGATGCCGGCCGACGACGACAACGGATTCGCGTTGTACGTCCCGGGATGCTTCACCTTTGGCCGGCCGCCGCGCTCTGACGGATCGAAGGACAGCACCGAGATCACGTCCGCCCGCCCCGTGATGGCGCCACCCGGCAGACCCCCCGCCAGAATTTTCGCCAGCGTCGTCAGGTCACCATGGACGCCATGCTTCTCCTGAGCGCCGCCGGGCGCCCAGCGGAACCCGCTGACCACCTCGTCGACGATCAGCAGCGTCCCGCGACGTTCAGTCTCGTCGCGCACGAAGCGCAGGAACGCGCCGGGGTCGGGCAGGGAGTTGAAGTTGGGATGACTGGTCTCGATGATCAACGCCGCGGCCAACTCGTCCGCCAGCGACCGGACGACGGCTTCCTCGTCGCCGCACTCGATGACCTCTCCCGTGCCGCTCAGCACGGCGGGCACGCCGGTTTCGCCGGCAGCCCCGACGGCCGTGTCACTCCAGCCATGGAAGTGCCCACGAAACTGCACGAGCTTCACCCGCCCCGTGAAGGTCCGCGCCAGGCGCACCGCCAGCATGATCGCCTCCGACCCGGACGACACAAAGCGCACCTGCTCTGCTCCGGGCACGATCGCGCAGACTCGCTCGGCCCATTCGAGCTCCAGTTCGTGGCTGCCGCCCAGGTGCGTGCCCTTCACCAGCTGGTCGGACACCGCGCGGGTCACCTCGGGATGGCCATGTCCCAGGATCAGCGAGCCATGGCCGGTAACAAGGTCAATGTACCGGTGACCGTCCGCGTCCCACTTATGCGGGCCATGCGCGTGCGTTACGCAGAGCTGAAAGGGGTCAAGATGCCTGCCGTCGTGCGTCACGCCGCTCGGGAAGCGCCGGGTCGCGCGGGCGTGATGCTCTGCCGATTTCGGGTGGCTTGCCACGTAGTCGGCGACGATTGCCGCGCCGACTTCTGCTTGAACGACTAGCTCACGTTGCTGATGCCGGAACACCATTCGTCGCCTCCACTCACTCCTCGAAACTCCGCCGCTGCTTGCCCGACGGTAACACCAGCGGGAGCGGACGGCAACAGGCAACGCGGCTCCAACGTGGCAGGCGCGGGCAGGGCAGAGCCCGCGCCTGCCAGCACGAAGTCACCGGGCGTCTACGCGGCTGGATGAGCGATCTCGTACCCGGCGTCTTCGATGCCCGCCACGATCTGATCCTCGACGACCGACTCGTCATAACGAACGGTGACCAGCTTGGTCGGGATGTCGATGCCAAGCACGTCTACTCCGGGAATCGACTCCAGCTCAGTCTGTATCGCGCGCACGCAGTGCTCACAACTGACATCGGGCACCAGATACGTCTTCTCCGTCATTGGGCTCGTCCTTTCCAATTGCTCCAAGTACCCCCTGGGGGTATCGCTTGTAATGGTAGCACACGTCCGGGTATTGGCGTCCTCCCGCGTGGACAGCGGACGCGCGTCACGTTTCCCCGCGCGTCGCGCGCCGACGTCTGTTCTTTAACTTCCCGCGCTTGCCGCAATAGACGGTGAGCTGCCATGCGGTCACCAGCCGAATTCGCGCGCGTAGTTCCCGTGCCGGTGTCACCGTGGTTGCGGCGCCCGGATTGCAGGAGAAGGGGAGTGGTATCGTTTTGTCAGCGGGCAACCCGTCCAGGCTCCTCGGTCCGGTCGACGTTCGTCGAGCATCGCCGCCAGTCCTTCCGAAACGATACGCCGTGAATGCCGGAGAGTAGCGCGGGACCTTCGCGCCCCGTGAGAGTGCAGCGCATGCCGATCGATGAGCGAGCATACCTGCGATGACAGTGCTTCGTGACCTGCGGCTCGGCGCCACCCGCGTCGGCTTTCGTGAAGACGACCCGCTTGAACACCCGCGCGAAGCGATGTACGTCAGCGTCAACGCGCGGGGCGTGATGGCGTCCGGACTGGCCGGGGCGTTGCGGCTCGCGGCCGGGTCGGACCTCGAACGGGAGCTACGCTCGCGCGGCGAGTTGCTGGTCGGCACAGCCTGCCTCCTCGCTCCCGGCAGGCTCGCCGAGCGCGGCGTCGTCACGGTGGCCTGCGGCATCACGACGACGGCTCCCGGATCGCCGCCGAAGCGGGTTGCCGTCGAGCACGCCTTCACGAAGGCGCTCGATCTCCTCAACATGACCAGCGCCAGGTCGCTGACGATCCCAGAGATTGGCATCCGTGTTCCTGGGATCGAGTTCGCTGACGCGGCAGGCATCCTGGCTCTCATCCTCTCGGCGCGGATTCGCCAGGGCACGCGGCTGCATGAGGTCGTGATCGCCGGGCTGCATCACGAGTACCTGCGTCAGTGTCACGCGCTGCTGATTCGCGCGGGCGCGATGGCGGAGTGACTGCGATCTCGTTGCGCCGCAGCCGGTCCCAGACACTGCTCGAGCGCTCAGCTGGTCGCCGCGTACTCCGGACTCGCGACAGACTCGCTGTCGGCGACGATTCGCCCATCACTCAGCTCGAGCACGCGGTCGGCCAGGTCAATCAGCACGGGGTCGTGTGTGGCAACGATGGCCGTTACGCCCTCGCTACGCACCAGCGCGCGAATCAATGTCATGATTGTCCGCCCGGTCTGTGAGTCGAGCTGCCCCGTTGGTTCGTCAGCCAGCAGAATCTCGGGCTGATTCGCCAGCGCGCGGGCGATGGCGACCCGCTGCTGCTCCCCGCCGGACAGTTCGTGGGGACGGTGACCGCCGCGTTCGCCCAGCCCGACCAGCTCCAGCAGCACGCGCACGCGTTCCTGCCGCACGGACACGTTCGTCATCGCCAGACGCAACGGCACCTCCACATTCTCGGATGCGGAGAGGATCGGGATCAGGCCAAACGCCTGGAAGAT
>DATKCN010000383.1:0-9945 GCA_035513175.1 Thermomicrobiales bacterium | reverse complement strand
CACCGCTACATCTATACCATCTCGATCGACTGGGAAGCGCTGACACGCGTCGCCCGTGAGGCGCGTGTCGATCTCAACAGCGTCCTGAGCCCATAGCGTCCCGAGACGGCGCTCCGTGCTGAAGCTCGTAGATAGAGGCCCATGCCACGCGGAACGCCGAACGACGGGATTGATACGCTGAACGCCCCGGTCACAGTCGCTGCGAGCGATTCCGGCGTGGATGAGCGTCTGCAACGGGCGATGAATGCGCTCGGAGTCACCTTCCGGGACCCGTCGCTGCTGCGCGTGGCTCTGGTTCACAAGTCACACCTCAATGAGATGGGCGTCGATGGAGCCGATGCCATCGGCCAGTCGAACGAGCGGCTGGAGTTTCTTGGGGACGCGCTGCTGGGGCTGATCTGCGCCGAATTCGTCTACGCTCGCTTTCCCGACGCCACGGAAGGCGCGCTGACCTCGCGCCGTGTTGCGCTGGTGCGCACCGAGACGCTGGCGGCCTGGGGCTCGCGCTTCAGGCTGGAGGAGCTGACCTATCTGGCGCGGGGCGAGCTGAGCGCGACAGGTGAAGTCCGGCAGCGAGTGCTGGCAGGCACGTTCGAGGCGGTGCTGGCGGCGATCTACCTCGATCGGGGCATCCGCGCGGCACGACGCTTCATGCGCCGCCTGCTGGACGAGGACGCCGACGAGCTGATTGACACCAGCGAGCCGGCGAATTACAAGGGACGCCTGCAGGAGATGATCCAGGATCGGGAAAGGGTGACTCCGGGGTATCGCACGGTCAGTACGAGCGGTCCGGCCCATGACCGCCACTTCGTCGTCGAGGCCGTCTTGCGCGGCCAGCAGATCGGGACCGGCAGCGGCGCCAGCAAGCGCGCCGCCGAACAGGAAGCGGCGCGGGACGCGTTGGAGCGTCTGGCGCTAGAAGGGATCGTCGATACCGATGGCCGGGCTGTATGACCAGATCACCATCTTCGGCGGCAACTCGAACCCGGAGCTGACCCGGGAAATCTGCGAGTACATCGACGTTCCGCAGGGCAGGCTTGACATCAACAAGTTCTCCAACGAGAACATCTTCATCCGCATCGGCGAGAGCGTGCGCGAGAACGACGTGTTTGTCGTGCAATCCCTCTCGTCCCCGGTGTCCGACTCGATCATGGAGATGCTGATCCTGATCGACGCGCTGAAGCGCTCGTCCGCCGGGCGCATCACGGCGGTCATCCCCTACTACGCCTACGGCCGCACCGACAAGAAGGACCAGCCCCGCGTGCCGATCACGGCGCGGCTGCTGGCAGACATGATCACCGTCGCCGGGGCCGACCGCGTATTGACAGTGGACCTGCACGCCGGGCAGATTCAGGGCTTCTTCAACATCCCGGTAGACGAGATGACGGCCATGAACATCCTGTCGCGCTACTTCGTCGAGAAGCGGCTGCACAACCCCGTCGTCGTGTCGCCGGACCTTGGCAACACCAAGCGGGCCCGCAACTTCGCCGAGGAGGTCGACGCCAGTCTGGCCGTGATCGAAAAGCGGCGCGTCGGGAACCGGGACAGGAGCGAGGTGCTGAACCTGATCGGCTCGGTCAAAGGTTCGCCCGCTATCCTGGTGGACGACGAAATCGATACGGCCGGATCGATCACGCAGGCGGCGCGCGTCTGCGTGGAGAACGGCGCCACGGAAGTCTACGCCTGCAGCACTCACGCCGTGCTCAGCGGCCCGGCGATCGAGCGCTTGCAGGCGTCGCCGCTGAAGGAGGTCGTCGTCACCAACACGATCGCCATTCCAGCCGCCAAGCGCATCGACAAGCTGACCGTGCTATCGGTCGGGCAACTGGTGGGCGAGACGATGCAGCGCATCCACACCGGCGCCAGTGTGTCGCTGACCTATCGCGCGGTAGACCGGGTGACGTCGTTGCGCTGAGCCCCTCCCCAAACCCCTCCCCTGCGAGGAGAGGGGCTTTTGTGGGTGGGGTGGTTGCGCCGCCAACTCCAATCTTTATCCACAATCTCCCCCTTCCCCCGCGGGGAAGGGGGCCGGGGGGTTAGGTCCCCCCGCCCACGATCCCCGCGAGGTTCGGCCCAGCGGCCAGCAAGGAGGCGCGGACGATGGGAAGCAGGTCGACCGGCGGCTGGTCGCCAATGACAATGAGCAGGGCGTCCTCTCCGGGGAGCGCGTCGTCAGGCGTCTGCCATTGCCCGCCAAACGCCGCGCGCATGTACTCGCCAGTCAGCGCTGCGACCGGGAAAAGCAACGGCTCCAGAGAGCCGGTCGGGCTGTCGGAGTAAACGGACTGCAGATCGGCGAGCTGGCCCAACGCGGCGTCGAGACGCTCCAGCGCGGTCCGCAACGCAGCGGGACCGCCTGGCGCAGCAACGGCGTCAATGGCGACGAGATCGACGTTCGTCTGCTGCGCGAGGTAGTCCCGGAACTGCCGTGCGAGATCGTGGAGCCGCCCGCCGTGCAACGCGCCGCTCACCGGATCGACAGGCTAATGGCGCGCGAGAGTCGGATCCTCCGAGCCGTTGTCGGACGGATCGCCGGGATCGACCAGAGCGGCCTCCTGCTTCGTGGCTCGCACGTGCAGCATGCCCGCGCCGAACATGATCAGCGCCGTTATGCCCGTCGCCACGAACAGCGGGGCGTTGTGACCCCATTGCGCGTCGAGCTGCAGGAAGGTCACGCCGAACGAAATGCCGATGATTCCAACGGCAATGGCAGCAGCAAGCGGCAGCACGATTGCCAGCGGAAGCCGATTCATCACGAGAGTCCCCTCCTCAACCAGCCCGAGCGCGTTGCGCGCTGTTTTCTGCGACATCTTAGCCGATCTTCGATCGGCGGCGCTACGGTCGGTCACGAATAGTGCGTTACAGGCGGCTGAGCAACCGCATCAGCCGGTCCTCTTCCGCTGGCTGGTCGGGGCCGTGGACGAGCATGACCAGTAACTCGTCGAGCCCACGGTCGAGCAGTTCGGTGAGCTGCGCGGCGACTGACTGATCGCTGCCAGAGACGACCAGTCGGTCAAGCAGCGCGTCGCTGTACTCGCCGTTCGGGCCTACCGGGTAGCCGGACGCCGCGAACATGCGGGCGTAGAACGGCAGGCGCCCATAGCCGGGCAATTGCGATCGCATCGCGGCGCGGGCATCCGCCCTGTCGCTCATCAATGCGACCGGCACGTGCGCGATCAGCGGCGGCGTCTCCCGCCCCGCCCGTTCGGCTCCACGCTGCATGGCAGGCAGCGCCTCGTCCAGCAGGAAGTCGACCGGACAGAGCCATGAGATGCCGCCGTCGCTCAGCTCGCCCGCCAGCTCCCATGCGTTCTGGCGTAGCGCGGAGACGAGCAACGGCACGTCAGTGCCATGCGGCAACGTTGCGTCCACCTGATAGAACTCGCCGCTGAAGGCAACTCGGCCCTCGTGGATGGCCGGCCGCGCGACCTGAAGGTACTCGCGAAAGCGCTCGATCGGCCGGTCGAGCGACAGACCGTAGGGCTTGGCGAACGACGGTCCATGGCTGGTTCCGATGCCAAGCCGGACGCGGCCCGGCGCGAGGTCGTGCAGCGCCAGCGCCTGCGTCGCCAGCGAGAGCGGGTGGCGCGTGAATGCTGGAACGATGGACGTGCCGAGCCGCACCCGCTCTGCCCGCATGGCAGCCGCCGCGAACAGCGTGAGCGTGTCGACTCCCGTCGAGCTCATCGTCATCCAGATCGTGTCAACTCCCGCGTCCTCGGCCTGTTTGATGACGCCAAGCGCCTCAGTTGGCTCCTTGCGCCGGACATTGAATCCCACTCGTTCGCGGCGCCGCCTGGACCGCGCGGCGCTGCCCGTCGTCATCTCGCTTCCTCCCTCACGCTCCTCGCCGGTTCGACGCGGGATTCATTGTCGCGCACAGCAAACGTCGTAGACTAGCGTGACACTGCGCACGCACGATCGCGCGAGGAGACGCCATGGCGACGGCGACGACGACCGACCTGCGCGCACGCTTTCAGCTTGAAGAGGGTCGCATCCTGCTGACCGGAATCCAGGCGCTGGTGCGCCTGCCGATCGAGCAGCACCGGGCCGACACGCGCCGCGGGCTCCACACCGCTACTTTCATCTCAGGCTACGAGGGCTCGCCGCTGGGCGGCTACGACCTGGCCTTGCAGCGTGAAGCGGCGTTGATGCGCGAGCACAACGTCTATTGCCAGCCCGGCCTGAATGAGGAGATCGCCGCGACCTCGCTGTGGGGCACGCAGCAGGTGCCGAAGCCCCGGCCCGGCGTCGACGGCGTGGTCGGCATCTGGTACGGCAAGGCGCCGGGGCTAGACCGCGCCCACGACGCGATGCGGCACGCGAACCTGGTCGGCGCCAGCGAGCACGGCGGCGTGCTGGTGCTGGTCGGCGACGATCCCGGCTGCAAATCCTCGACGCTGGCCTCCGCCACCGAGGGCTCGCTGGCCGACATGGGCATGCCGGTGCTCTACCCCGGCGACGTGCAGGAGTTGCTGGACTTCGGGCTGCACGCCATCGCGCTGTCGCGCTACTGCGGCTCGTGGGTTGGCATGAAGATCGTGGCTGACGTGGCGGACGCGCTCGGCTCGGTCGACGTCAGCCCGGAGCGCGTCTCACCTGTCCTCCCGCCGGTCGTCATCGACGGGCAGCCGTGGACGCACGCCCAGATCCCGCAGACCGTCCCCCCGATCGTCGTCACCGCCGAGCCGCACGTCTTCCGCAACCGCGTCATCGCACAGCGGCTCTACGCGGCGGCCAACGGCCTGAACCGCATCGTCATCGACCCGCCTCACGCGCGCGTCGGCATCGTCGCTGCTGGCAAGACGTGGTTCGAGCTGCGGCAGGCGCTTTCCGATTTCGGGCTGGACGACGACGACCTGCTGCGGCACGGCGTGCGCCTGCTGAAGCTGGGCCTCATCTCGCCGGTCGAGCCGGAGATCGTGCGGGCATTCGCGCGCGGGCTGGACGATATCGTCGTGATTGAAGAGAAGCGCCCCTTCATCGAGCGCCAGATCCGCGACATCCTGTATCACGAGCCAGACCGGCCGCGCGTGGTCGGAAAGGAGGACGAGGAGGGTCGCCCGCTCGTCCCGATCGACGGCGAGCTGACGCCGGACCGCATGGCGAGGCCGTTGGCGGAGCGCCTGCGACGCTTCGTCGATCCGCTCCTGCTCGACGCCCGCGTCATCGCGATCGATCGAGCGGCGTCGCGTCCGTCGCTGCCGATGGCGACCGAGATGGCGCGTGCGCCGTTCTTTTGCAGTGGCTGCCCGCACAACCGCTCGACGATCGTGCCGGAAGGCTCGCTGGTCGGCGCGGGCATCGGTTGCCACACGCTGGTGCAATTGGCCAACGACCCACGCCGCGAGGCGACCGGCCTCACCCAGATGGGTGGTGAGGGGGCCCAGTGGATCGGGCAGGCGCCGTTCAGCGATGCGCAGCACATCTTCCAGAACCTCGGCGACGGCACGTTCTTTCACTCCGGCTCGCTGGCGATCCGCGCCGCCATCGCCAGTGGGGTGAACATCACGTACAAGCTGCTCTACAACGGGCACGTCGCCATGACCGGCGGGCAGGAAGCGGTCGGCGCGCAGCCGGTCCCCGCGACGGTGCGACTCTTGCTGTCCGAGGGCGTCAAGCGCGTGATCGTGCTGGCCGACGACACCGACAAGTACCCGCGCGACACGGCATGGCACGAGGGCGTCGATGTCTGGCCGCGCGAGCGGCTCGACGAGGCTCAGCGCATCCTGCGGGAGACGCCGGGCGTGACGGCGCTGGTGTATGACCAGCAGTGCGCGACCGAGGCGCGTCGCATGCGCAAGCGGGGGCTGATCGCCGAGCGCACGATGCGGGTCGTCATCAACGAACTGGTTTGCGAGGGCTGCGGCGACTGCGGCTCCGTCTCCAACTGCCTCTCGGTGCAGCCGGTCGACACCGAGTTCGGCCGCAAGACGCGCATCCACCAGTCGTCCTGCAACAGTGACTACTCCTGCCTCGATGGCGACTGCCCATCGTTCGTGACGATCGTCCCGGCGAAAGCCAGGCACAACGGCCAGCCAGCTGCGATACCCGACGTCCCCGTGAGCCTGCCCGAGCCACGCGTCCCGGCGGTTGGCAGCGGTTTCAACGTCTATATGATGGGTATCGGCGGCACCGGCGTCGTGACATCCAACCAGATACTGGCGACGGCGGCGGGCATCGACGGCTACACGGTCGCCGGGCTCGATCAGCTGGGTCTCAGCCAGAAGGCAGGGCCAGTCGTCTCCCACCTGCGCATCGTGCCGGATGGCGAAGAGCACGCGACGCGGGTGACCGCAGGCACGGCCGACGCGTACCTTGCGTTCGACGCCATGGTGGCTACGGAAACGCGCCATCTGTCCGTGACGAGCCCCGAGCGCACGATCGCCGTCGTCTCGACCAGCGCCGTGCCGACCGGCGCCATGATCCGCGATCACGACCTGCAGTTCCCCGGCGCCGGAACGATACAGCAGCGCATCGACGGCACGACCCGCGCGGACCGCAACGTCTACCTCGACGCGCTATCGATCGCGGACGGACTGCTGCGCAACCACATGGTGGCGAACACCGTCGCGCTGGGCGCGGCGTATCAGGCTGGCGCGTTGCCGCTCACGGCCGCCGCCATCGAACGGGCCATCGAGATCAACGGCGCCGAAGTGGAGCGCAACATCGCCGCCTTCCGCTGGGGGCGCTACGCTGCCAGCGACCCCGCCGCCGTGCGACGCGCGGTGTCACAGCACGGCGGAACCCCGCGTGAGAAGCAAGAGGCGAAGCGACAGTCCAACGACCCGCGCGTCGCCGAGCTGCTGTCGGGCGAGCGCCTGTCGCCCGACGTGACGGCGCTCGTGCGGCTGCGGGCCAACGAGCTGATCCAGTACCAGAGCCTCGAACTCGCGACGGAGTATGTCAGCGAAGTGCTGCGCGTCGCCGCGCGGGAGGCCGAGGCCGCGCCGGGCCAGACACGTCTCTCCGAGGCCGTCGCGCGCAACCTGTTCAAGCTGATGGCCTACAAGGATGAGTATGAAGTGGCGCGCCTGTTCCTCGACCCGCGTTTCGCCGAGTCGCTGGCCGAGCAGTTTCCCGAGGGCGGGCGCGTGACCTACAACCTGCACCCGCCGCTGCTGCGGACGCTGGGCATGAAGCAGAAGCTGAAGCTCGGACCGTGGTTCAAGCCGGCCTTCTACTGGCTGCGCGCGATGCGGCGCGTGCGCGGCACTCCGCTGGACCCGTTCGGCTACGCCCACCTGCGGCGCGTCGAGCGCAAGCTGATCGCGGACTACCGGTCGCGCATCGATGACGAGCTGGCGGCGTTGGCGCCGGACACCTACGACCGCGCCGTCGCGCTGGCCGAGCTGCCGGACATGATCCGTGGCTACGAAGGCGTGAAGCTGCGCAACATCGAGCGCTACCGTGAGGCGTTGCGGACGCATGACGCACCATCCTCGTAGGAGCCGGGACGTGTCCCGCTCGCAACTCGCGGACCGCTCGGTTGGACCGGATGTGACGCCGACACGTAGACGACCGTCAAACCTCGTAGGGGCTGCGGCTTGCACAGCCCGCGGCCCGCTGGCCGCACGGTTGGAAACGGTCCGACTCGGCATGTCGAAACGGTGTTGCCTCCCGGTATCGGTCGGGCATCTCCGCGAACGGCCCCCCGCATGACCTCCGACGCCCCGCTGGCGGGCTACCGCGTCGTCGACCTGACGCGCTACGGGCCAGGGCCGTACTGCGCCATGCTACTGGGTGACCTCGGCGCGGACGTGATCGTTGTCGACGACGGGACTCCGCCGGAATCCATGGGCCGGCGTGGCGCCATGGGCGGCGAGGTCGCCGAGCTGCTGAAGGCGGTGGAGTTCATGCGTCGCCGCGCCCGCCGCATCGCGCTCGACCTGCGCCAGTCTGACGACCAGCTCGTCATGCGACGGCTGATCGAGCGGGCCGATGTCGTGCTGGAAGGCTTTCGTCCCGGCGTGGCGGCGCGGCTTGGGCTGGACGCTGATACGCTGCTGGCTGAGCACCCGCGCCTTGTCTACTGCTCGATCAGTGGATACGGGCAGGACGGCCCCTACCGAACCATGGCCGGTCATGACATCAACTATCTCGCGCTGGGCGGTTTGCTGGGTCTCACCGGCGCGGCGGGCGGACTGCCGGTCGCTCCGGGCACGCTCGTCGCCGATCTGGCCGGGGGCGGGCTCCCAGCGGCGGTGGCGGTACTGGGGGCGCTGCTGGCGCGGGAGCGAAGCGGGAGCGGGCAGCACATCGACGTGTCGGTGCAGGAGGGGGTGGCCGCACTCGTCGCGCCGCTGCTGTCGCTGCTGCATGGCGGGCAACCCGTCGAGCGGGGCACTTCTGTCTTCACCGGCGCCGCCCCCTGGTACGGGGTGTACGAGACCGCCGATGGCGCGCACGTCGCGGTCGGCGCGATCGAGCCGTGGTTCTGGGCGGAGCTGTGCGCGCAACTCGGGAGGCCCGAGTGGGCGGCGCAACAGTCCGAACGCGCCGCGTGGCCGGCCATCCGGGCTGAGATGGAAACCATCTTTCGCGGCGGGACGCGAACCGAGTGGGTGGAGCGGCTGGCGCAGCTCGACACCTGTGTCACCCCGGTCTGGTCGCTGGAGGAGACGAGGAACGACCCGCAACTGCGGGCGCGGGGAGCGTTCGGCGCCGACGCCGCGGTCCACGCGTTGCCACGGCTCGACAGCGTCGATCGGGAGATCCCAGCGCCGCACTCACCGAACGCCGACCGAGATGCGCTGTTGCGCGAGCTGGGGTTAGCCGAATAGACGGAGGGAATCGCCATGTCGTCAGCGCCCGAGGGACGGATCAGGAACAGCGAGGCCTATTACCACGTCGTGCTTGAGCGCATCCCGCCACGCGCGGAGCCGCCATTCGAGGACCGCGCCATGCAGGAGCGGGTCTGGGGGCGGCAGTGGGGCGTTGGCGACGATGTCGGGCGGCTCCAGCTCATCGCGCTGCACCGCCCCGGCGACGAGATGCTGACAATCGACCCCGACAAGTACGACGAGTCGATCGAGGCGCTGATCGACGACCGCGAGCAGTGGTACTGGCGCGACGAGCAGGGACCGGACATCGCCAAGATGCAGCGCCAGCACGACGGCCTGCGGGCAGCGCTGCGCGCCGAAGGGGTCGAGATCGTCGATGTCGGGGGCTCCGACGGCGACGTGAAGGCGGTCTTCACCCGCGACCAGGCCATCGCCGTCGATGGCGGCGCTGTCATCTGCCGCATGGGTCCGGTCGGCGTCGAGCACGGCTATGGGCGGCGGGGCGAAGAGGGCTACATCACCAGGGTCATTGCCAACCTCGGCATGCCGATCCTGCGCACCATCAGCGGGACCGGGCTGCTGGAGGGTGGCTCGTTCTGCTTCCTGAACGGCAAGACCGCCGCCATCGGCATGTCGTTCCGGCAGAACGAGGAAGCCGCCCGGCAGCTCGAAGACGTGCTGCGCACGACTGGCACGCGCCTGATTCGCGTGCCCCTCACCGGCCACTCGCTGCACCTCGACGGCTGCATCCTGATGCTCGACCACGACAAGGCGCTCATCAATGTGACGCGCCTGCCCTACTGGTTCCTGGACGACCTGAAGGCGCTGGGCATCGAAGCCATCCACGCCTGGCCCGGCGAGGGGCATGCAGTCAACTGCCTGGCCGTGCGTCCCGGTAAGGTGCTCATCTCCGAAGGCTGCCCGCGCACCATCGAGCGCCTCAACCAGTCAGGCGTCGAAACGGTCGTGCTGGAGTACGACGAGATCCGCAAGAACGGCGGCGGCATCCATTGCTCCACGCTGCCGCTGGTGCGGGAGCGGACCTGAGCCCCCCGCCCCCTTCCCTGCGAGGGCAGGGGGAGATTGGGGATTGTCCATTGGCGCCAAACGCCCACACAAAAGCCCCTCTCCGCGCCGGGGAGGGGTTGGGGAGGGGTTACTC
>DATKCN010000382.1:0-3428 GCA_035513175.1 Thermomicrobiales bacterium | reverse complement strand
GGGACGTCTCCCACGGGTTGCCGTCCTCGACGGGGTTGAACGGGATGTGCTGATCCTTGGGCGGCGAGTCTGAAAGGATGGTGAGCGTGCAGGTCCAGTATCCGAGAGGGCCAGGCGGCATTCACGCCAGACGAGTTCTTGAGCCTCGCCAATCAGGTCTGGCCTCGGAAGTACGACCTGTCGCTGACCGCCGCCGCCCTGCAGCGAGCGCACAACAGTCGGGGCATGGGACGAGGGACGTCTCGTCGGTTCCGTGCGCGTCCTCACCGATGGCTACTTCTTCAGCACCGTGCCGGAAGTGATGGTCGATCCCGATTATCAGCGGCAGGGCATCGGCCGCGAGCTGATGCGTCGCGCCCTCGAGGCGTGACCGAACGGCCGCCTGTTTTTCGTGGCACAACCCGGTAACGAGCGCTTCTTCGAGCGATCCGGATTCGTCCTGGGACCGATGGGCTTCATGGGGAGACTGCAGAGCGACTGAACCTCGCACGACGTAGGCGCGGGAGTGGCGGCGCGGGCGGGTGTGCACGTCCATCGTGTTGAGCGTCGGTCTCGACCTGGGCGTCATCACACCGGCGCTGTTCACGATGATGCTGGTGATGGCGCTCGTCACCACGCTGGCGACGACGCTGCTCGTGCGGCGCCTGGCGGCGGTGGATTCGGTGCCCGTGCCCCCTGTCACCTGCCTTGCTTCTCCTGCGACGACGATGGCATCGTCGTCCCGATGGACGCTCCAGCTCCGAAACTGCTCGATCGTGTGAGACGTGCCGCAGTCGGATGGCCTGCCGTCCAAGCCATCGACTAAACCGAAGTTCCGGTTGATTCTGACCGGTTCTCTGTCGGGAAGTCATTGACGGCGCATGACTTCAGTAAGTCAGATCCCGTCAGGATGCCGCTCGCTGTGTCCATGTACGTGGCGGCGCGTGGCTCGAAGAGTGCCGTTTGGACTTGTACGGCGCGGCACGACGTGGTACCGTCGCGTCCATGTTCATCGACACGGTGCCGAACCGCCACTCGCCGCCGGCGATTCTGCTGCGTGAAAGCTGGCGCGAAGGCCAGAAGACCCACAAGCGCACGCTCGCGAATGTGTCGCACTGGCCCGCGCACAAGATCGAGCAACTGCGACGCGTGTTGCGGGATGAGCCGCTCGTGCCGCCCGACGCGCTGTTCATCGTGGAGCGCTCCGTCCCGCACGGCCATGTCGAGGCCGTGCTGCAGGTCATTCGGCGGCTCGAGCTGGACACGATGATCGCGTCGAAACGCTGCCGCGAGCGCGATCTGGTCCTCGCCCTGCTCGTCGAGCGACTGATTCACCCCTGCTCGAAACTGGCGACGACGCGGCTGTGGCCCACGACGACCCTGGGCGACACGTTGGGGGTGGTGGACACCGATGTCGACGAGGTGTACACGGCGCTGGATTGGCTGCTGGCGCGGCAAGCGACCATTCAACAGAAACTCGCCGCGCGCCATCTGCAGGAGGACGGGGTTGCGCTCTATGACGTGAGTAGCAGCTACTACGAAGGGCACACCTGCCCGCTGGCGCGCTACGGGCATGACCGCGACGGCCACACCGGCCGGCCGATTATCGTCTATGGCGTGTTGACCGATGGCGAGGGCCGCCCCGTCGCCGTCGATGTCTATCCCGGGAATACGGGCGATCCGACCACGGTGCCCGATCAAGTCGCGCACCTGCAGACGGCGTTTGGGATCGCGCGCGTCATCCTGGTCGGCGATCGCGGCATGCTGACGGACGCGCAACTCCGCACCCTGCAGGCGCATCCGGGGCTGGGGTGGATTTCCGCCTTGCGGAGTCCAGCCATCCGCGCGCTGATCGAGAGCGGGACGCTCCAGCTGTCCTTGTTTGATCAGCAACACCTCGCCGAGATCACCTCGCCCGAGTATCCCGGCGAACGGCTCATCGCGTGCTTCAATCCGCTGCTCGCGGACGAACGGCGTCGGAAGCGCGAGGAGCTCCTCGTCGCGACCGAACGCGCGCTGACGAAGATTGCCGGTGAGGCGGCGCGTCGCACGAAGACCCCGTTCGATGATGTGACCTTGGGGATCAAAGTGGGTCGGGTGATCAATCACTACAAGGTGGCCAAGCACTTCACCGTCACGATTGCCCACGGCCGCCTGCAGTGGACGCGGAATACGGCCGCGATTGAGCAAGAAACGCAGCTGGATGGGATCTATGTGATTCGCACCAGTGAAGTCGCCGATCGGCTGACGGCCGCGGATGCCGTCCGGCAGTACAAAGCTCTCGCGCAGGTGGAGCGCGCGTTTCGGTGTCTCAAGGGGATCGATGTCCGCGTGCGGCCGATCTATCACCGGACCGAGGATCATGTCCGCGCGCACATTTGCTTGTGCATGCTGGCGTACTACGTCGAATGGCATCTGCGTCGCGCCTGGGCACCCTTGCTGTTTGAAGACGAGACCCTCCCGCGCGATCGATGGACGCGGGATCCTGTCGCCTCCGCCCAGCCCTCGCCCGCGGTCCAGCAGAAAAAGGTGCAGCGCCAGACGCCTGATGGTCTGCCGGTGCACAGCTTCGACACGCTGCTCACTGAGCTCGCCACGCGCTGCGAAGTCACCTGTCGCCTGCGCTCGGATTCGACCGCCGCGCCGATTCGGCAATGGACGCCGCCGACGCCGCTGCAAGCCCGGGCATTCGCGCTGCTGAAAGGTGTCCAGTACCGGGAACGCTGAATTCCCGGATGTCATTGCGATCTCAGAAGATATCCGTCTTCATAAACCGGAACTTGGGACTAAAACCCGCCGCGAGCAGCACTCGCCGGTACCGCGACTGTCGCGCGTACCCGTCTCCGCGCGCGTCCCTCGCGAACGCGGCAATCTGTGTCGCCAGAGGACCCTCCGGCGGCCGCGACAGGACGACTTGGTCATCGATGATGTGCTTCACGCTGGACTCCTTTCCCGTGGATGGGGACGAAAGAGGTCCAGACTATGTCGCGACACCGTCGCCCGTGTGCCCGGAACATCAGGCCAGAAAGACCGGACGAGAGATAGTCAAGAAGGGTAGATAGTCCCGCCTATGTCGCCAACGATATAGGAGGCACTCCTTTGCGACACATCTGCTGGAGGACGGCTATGACATCCGCACGGTCCAGGAGCTGCTTGGCCACAAGGACGTGAGTACGACGATGGTCTATACCCACGTCCTGAATCGCGGGGCGTTGGGGGTGATGAGCCCGGCGGATCGGTTGGTTGGTGGTCCAGGCCGCCGGGAGCCGCCGCGCCCTCCCGATCGGGGTTCCGAGTGAGCCGCCGCGTTCGCGCGTATCACTGCTCGGCGCGTGGAAGCGCATGGCCGGAGATCCTTGCTGCGGCAACGACTTGCCTGACGCTGATTCATGTGCACCGCATCGTCGTTGGCCGCGAGCCTGGCGGCTGACATCGGGACAGTCCGCCGG
>DATKCN010000381.1:0-3556 GCA_035513175.1 Thermomicrobiales bacterium | reverse complement strand
CCGTCGATGACCTCGTAGCGGTTGCCATCATCCGGGAAGCGCGCGTACTCGGCGTAGGTCCACGTGTAGGGAGCGGCTGGCGGAGTCATGATCGGTCCTGGCATCGGGTGAACTATACGCTCGTTACCCGTCGATGCCGATCGCGGGTGGGGACGTGATCGTGCATGGATGGGACGTGATTCACGTTGTGGAGCCTCGCTGAACGCGTCAAGCCTCCGGCGCAGTCCGTTGTCGGGAGCTAGTGCAGGTCTATGCGAACGACTCTGACGGACTCTGCCAGTTCGTCCATGTCACCGACGGCAAGGACTGTGCTGCCGTCTCCGGAGGCTATGAGTATCCCGTCCCGTATGAGCGGGAGCGGTGTGCGATCGATCACGACGCCATCGCTCACGCGCACGTTCAGCAGACCGGTGTCGTCGCTCAGGAAGATCGACTGCCCGGCTGCAGCGAACGCGCTCGCCGGCGCGATGTTCACGCGCATTCCCCACGGTACGCCGCCCGTCGTCCCGGCGGGAACATCCACGATGCTTCCGCCAATGATGAAGCGGCCGCCCGTCTCATCGGCGGCGAACCGCAACGTCCGGGGCCGGAACCGAATGCACGGATCGAACGTGTCGGTCGCTGCTCGATAAACGATGAGGCACTCCAGGTCGGTAAGGATGCCCGCGATGGAACGATCTCGCGAGCGCGCGATACCGGAGTTGACTGCCTGGATCTGCGTTGCGTCGACGACGGCGCTGGCAGGATCCACGCGCGCGATATGCGCCTCTCCTGCGCCGTCACGAACTTCGAGCAGGACGTGGCCGTTCTCGAGCACGACCAGTTCACCGGGATTGCCCAGACCGACAGATCCCAGGGGGATCTCTGTAAGGCTGTCGTCGGCGAGGCGTACGACTGCGATCGAGGCGCGGTCGGGCAATGACGCGAACAGAGAGTCGCCACCCACCGTGAAGTCGACGCCTGCAGGCCCGGCGGGCAGTGAGATGCGCCGCTGCTCGGTCATCGAGCTCGTGGCGATGACGACGATCTCGGGACGATCCCGGAGCGCGAGATACAGCAGGCCGTTCGCGTCATCCCACGCGGCCGCGACGAACTCTTCGTCCGGAAATTCCAGGGCGACAGTGGGCCGGTCGACGACCGGATAGATGAGCAGACTGTCCGGCGGTGATTCGTACCGGGCGCTCTCCAGACCTGACACATCAGTCACGTGCACCGCGAGCGCGCGGCTGCCGACGAGTTCGGGCGCCACCCGGATTGCGAGTCGCGTGACCGCCTCGGGACCCGCGAGCTGGAACCCGCGCCGCTGCGCGTCGATGTCGAGGAACGCAAAGCCCAGGCCCTGATTGTCGGTCGACAACGTATTCACAAACAGGGAATCGCCCGCCCCGTACTGACCGATGAGCCGCACCGGTTCGCCAATTGTCGATTGATGCGTGTAGGCCACTGCCAGAACGGGCGGCGTGACGTCGATGAGCGGCTGCGTCGTGGCTGCCACAGGCGTCGTGGTCTGACCGAAGACGTCGAACGGCTGCACCCTGATGTGGAGTGGCTGTCCCAGCCGCACACCGTCCGGCACGATGAGCTGCACGGTCTGGCGTGAATCACGCGAGAGCTCTTCGACTACCTGGAGCGATCCCGTGTATGCGCCGTCGATCTCGATTATGCTTGCCCAGAGCCCAGCCGCTGCGGTCGCGTGATACGACACTGTGAACGCGTCCCCCGGCTGGAAAGGCGTGGGCGCCTGGATGACAAGATCGGAGATTGCCGGCGGCGGCGCTGCGGGCACATCCAGCTCGAGCCCGCACTCGATCGATGTCGAAGCGGTCCGGATCCCCTCTCCCAGGTCCGATGTGTAGAGGAAATCCATCTCCACAATGAACGGCAGGAACGCCGTAAAGCGCCAGACGGAGCGCAGCGTGTCACCGTGCGTCAGACGAACGCTGCCCCAGGTGTCCGCGAATTCGGAGCGCAGCATCGGCTCGACCTGGAGCGGAGTCGTGCGATCAGGTCCCGCAAACCAGCGGACCTCGCCTCCCTCCCAGACTGCTACATCCTGCACGGAACCGGAGACGCTCGCCGTCAGGTTCGCCGAGCAATCAACGATCATCGTCGAATCGGGCAGCATGCTGATGGCGGGCGCCGTCACTTCCGCGCTGATGGCGATCGCGATCGGTTGCTCGCTGGGTCCCGTCGAATCACAGGCCGCCAGGATAGGCACGATGACGGCGGCTACGACGCCTGTTCGTCGGTGCAGTGTCAGGGTGATTCTCCCTGGAAAAGTCGTGGTTCGCCCCACGCCTCAGCGAGGCGCCATTGCCGTGTTCATCAGACTGACAGGGTTTTCATGCGGATGTGTCGATGGGGTTGATGTCCCCTCGCAATATTGGCTCGCTGTTGGACGAAGCGCCAGCATCTCTCGGGGTCGTGTCGCCTGCCCGGCGAGCAGCCCGCACTGGAGCCGGCCCCGGTCACCCGGTCAAGCGGGCACATTCCCACAGCAAGTCAGGGGATTCCCTCTACTCCGAAGCGCCTCCGTCATCGCTATTAGCATCGTCAGCAATTGCGATGCGAGCCGGCTCCATGTTCGAGTTCAGGGGGATTCCAATGGTCACGCATGCGACGGATTCAACGACACGTCTCGGCTATTGGTCTGCCGTGCTGTGCGCGCTGTTCAGCCTCACGTACATCGTGGGTCAGCTCTTCGAGTGGGCGGGTATGCTCGGGTCGGCGGGCGGACCGGAGAGCGTAAGCACGCCGCTCGGCATCGCGGTGCTGCTCACGCCATCACTGCTGCTGGGCTCGGCGTTCCTGGTGCTCATGGTGAGCGTGCATCAGCGCACCGCGCCGGCGAGGAGGGTGTGGAGCCACACGGGTGTGGCGTTCGCGACAGCGTACGCAGTGCTCACCGGCATGGTCTACTTCCTCCAGCTCACCGTAGTCGGACCGCGACTCGCGAGCGGCCGCATCGCGGGAATGGAGGCGTTCGTGTTCGTGCCGTTCGACTCGTTCCTCTACGCCGTCGACATTCTCGGCTACACGTTCATGAGCGCAGCGACGCTGTTCGGGGCGTTTGCGCTCACCGGCAATGGCGTCGAGCGAGTTGCGAGGCGGTTCATGATCGCGAACGGTCTGCTGATCCCGTTTCTCGCGTTTCAGATGTACTGGCACTCGCTGATCTGGGTCGCAGCGTTGTGGGCGATCACATTCCCGGGTGCGATGGTGTCGCTCGCACGGATGTTCGAGCGCGCCGGGCGGGCAGTAGCACCGGAACATCGCATTGACAATCGTCCCCGCTCCTGGTCCCGCCAGCCCGGATTTGCCGTACACGAACGACACGAGATGGCAGACAGACATCCCCCGCCTTTCAGCGTACTCTGAGACGTCAATGAAGCGCGCGCGGTCGGAAGCAGGCGTCCACATCGCGCCTCGCCGCGCGTGCACCGAGCTCTCGAGCATTTTCATCAGTCACCCCCAAACCAAGCCCCCCAACCCCAACCCTCCTCAGCCTCAGCCCGCGACCCCTGAACGTTAACCCACACCCTCCCCAAACAAGGCT
>DATKCN010000380.1:0-6747 GCA_035513175.1 Thermomicrobiales bacterium | reverse complement strand
CGCGCCCGCTCCAGCGTCGCCCGGTCCCGCGCGTACACCGAGCCGGTCAGCCCGTACTCCGAGCTGTTCGCGATCGCCAGCGCGTCGTCGAAGTCCCGCGCCTTCACCAGCGCCAGCACCGGCCCGAAGATCTCCTCGCAGGCGATCCGCGCGTCCGTCGGCACGTCGGCGAAGATCGTCGGCGGGATGTAGTAGCCCTCCCCCTCGATCTCCTCGCCGCCCAGCAGCAGCCGCCCCTCGCGCTTGCCCACCTCGATGTACTCGCGGATCGAGTCGTACTGCTTGCGGTCCACCACCGCGCCGACCGTCGCCGTCCCGTCCAGCCCCGAGCCGACCGACACCGTCGCCCGCGTGCGCTCCACCACCTTCTGGACCACCTCGTCGTATACCTCCTGGTGGATGATCGCCCGCGAGCACGCCGAGCACTTCTGCCCCTGGAATCCGAACGCGGACACCACGATCCCTTCCGCCGCCGCGTCCAGGTCCGCGTCGGCGTCAACGATGATCGCGTCCTTGCCGCCCATCTCCGCCGTCACCCGCTTCAGCCAGCGCTGCCCCGGCTGGAACTTCGCCGCGCGCTCGTGGATGCGCACCCCCACATCCCTCGATCCAGTGAACGCCACGAACCGCACCCGCGGGTGATCGACCAGCGCGTCGCCGATCTCCGCTCCGCTGCCCGGCAGGAAGTTGACAACCCCCGCCGGCACGCCCGCCTCTTCCATGATCTCGACCATCTTGTAACCGATCACCGGCGTGTTCGAGGCCGGCTTGAGCACGACCGCGTTGCCACATGCGACCGGCGCCATCGTCATCCCGGTCAGAATCGCGCACGGAAAGTTCCACGGCGGAATCACCGCCCCGACCCCGATCGGCATGTAAATCATCTCGTTCGCCTCGTCCGGCAGGTGCGCCAGGGCGACCGGCTGGTCCAGCTCCAGCGCCTTGCGCCCGTACCACTCCAGGAAATCGATCGCCTCGCTGACCTCCCCCTCGGCCTCGTCCCACGCCTTGTCCAGCTCGTACACCATCCAGGCCGCCAGCTCCAGCTTGCGGCGGCGGACGATCCCCGCCATCCTGAACAGCACGCTCGCCCGCCCCTTGGCCGGCAGCTTCCGCCACGAAGCCATCGCGCACTCCGCCGCGCTTATCGCGTCCTCGACGTCGGACGCCCGCGCCTTCGCTGCCTCCCCGACCACCTGATTCGGATTGCCTGGGTTCACCGATGTAATCCACTCACCGGTCTCCCGCCGCTCGCCTCCGATGACCAGCGCATAGCGCCGCCCAAGCTGTGTCGCGACCGACGCAAGCGCCGCCCGCATCGCGGCCCGATTCTCCTCGACTGAGAAATCCAGTGATGGCTCATTCCGAAACGGTTCCCGCATTGCCCGCGTCCTTCCCGTGATGTCGCTATCTGCCGGCTGGATGACTCCGGCCCACTGACGTTCTTCATGCCGTTCGCCGTCGCGCGTCCGTCAGGTATTCACGTTCCAGGGCGCCCTGCCCGCGCGGTGTTCCGCTGACAGCCCTCCCCGTGGAGCCGCTGTCCGAGCCGGACCCGTCCCGGCTGCTACGGGCGGCACAGCACGCTTTCTTCGCCAGGCTGTATCGTTTGTTACGTGCGAAGGCGCGGCCCGCTGCTACATGGACGATCAGTCGCCCTGTTCTCCGACTGGGACTGTGCGTGAATCATCGAAACCTCATGATAGCGGCCATCGCCCTGGCTGCGCTCTCCGTGCTGCTCCTCGCCACTGTCGTCGCGTGGCAGCGTAACACGACCTATCCCGTGGAGGGACGGATCGTCGTCCTCGATCCAGGTCATTTCGAGTCGCGCGCTGACACCGGAGCCGTCAATCTGATTGGCGGCGTCCGGCTCCTGGAACGTGACGTGAACTGGGAGGTGGCGCTGGCTACGCGTCGAATCCTGATCGAACAGGGCATCATCGTCGTGCTGACTCGGCAGGAGGGTGAATACGTCAGCCGCCCGGCCCGCTACCGGATAGCCGGGGAGTCCCGGGGAGAAGTGCTGGTCAGCATCCATCACAACGGCGCCGACGACCAGCGTATCAACTACACTTCCACCTTCTACACCCACGAGTCCGACATCGCCATCGCTCGGCGCGCGCAAACGCAACTGGCCCGCGCGCTCGGATTTCAGGACGGTGGGATCCGTCCAGAGACGTTCGGCATGACCGTGCATTCCACCATGCCTGCCGCGCTCACCGAAGCGTGGTTTATCACTCACGACGGCACCGCAACGCGCTACCTCGCGGAGCGCGCGGCTCGCGCGTCGGACGCGCCGGGCCTCGGCTGGCCCGCGGACAGCCTGGTCGAGCTCGAGGCGCGCGCGCTGAGCGCGGCTATCACGGATTTTCTGCAAGCGACCCGGCCGCCAGGCGACTCCTGATCCCCCCGTCGAACGCCGGATCGCCGCGAGCGAGTCAGGACAGCCAGGGGATCCTGCCGCGCAGCTGTTCGTCGGCAACAACAGCCGCTGCGTAGCCGCGCTTGAGATGGTCCGGTCCCTGGGAGAACTCCCGCCAGGAGGTGACCAGGAACTTCGGTCGGATGTAGATGTCGCCCTGCAGGCCCGATGTCTCCGCGCGCTCGGCGACGGCGATGCCGAACGCCGCGAGATAGGTGTCGAGCAAATTTGGATACTTGCCCTCGCGGATCGAACGAGGGGGCGCGGCCTCACCCTCTTCCGCCATCCAGCGGTCGAGGTCCTCGGCCGAAAACGATATGTTGACCACGATCGAGATATCCGCTCCGAGCGAAGGCAGCAGATCTGTTGGCACCGGATTGCACACCCCGCCGTCAACCAGCACGTGCGGGCCGATCAGCACCGGCGGGAACATGCCGGGGATCGACATGCTGGCCCGCACCGACTGCGTGATCGAGCCGCGGCGCAACGCAACCCCCCGCCCGGACACGAGATCGGCGCCGACCACAGTCAGCGGCGTGTCGATGTCATTGAAGTCGAGGTCGTGAAACACGCCACGGCACGCGTCCTCGATCGCCTTACCCGATAGAATTGAGTGTCGCGTTAGGGCCGGACGGATCAGCTTCTTGAAGCCCGACTGCATCCAGTCCAGCATGGCGGCCTCGCACTCGTGGCTCGTGAGGCCCATCGCGATGCCCCCGCCCACCAGTGCCCCGATGCTCGTGCCTGAGACCGCGTCGATCGGAATTCCCAGCTCCTCAAGGTAGCGATACACGCCGGTATGGGCCCAACCGCGAGCGCCACCCGCCCCGAGCGCAATGCCGACGCGAGCCCGCGCCAGGGCGCGCGCCAGTCGCAGCACCGTCCGCTGCATGGGCACATGCACTGTTGCCAGGTGCTCGCGCTCAAACGCACGCGCCGTGGCGGCTTCCAGTTCCGCGTGTTGTGGCAGCACGATCAGCGGTCGCGCAAATCCCGCGCGTTCGACGGCGTCGACAGCGTCTCGTCGGCGCGTGCCCGGCGCGATCATCGGCGCCGCTTCGATTTCCGGAAACCGGGCGTCCGTGTTGGCAGTCAGCGTGTCCGGATGCCACCACTCGAGCTCTTCCGGCGGGCATATGATGAATGCGCGGTCAACGCGCGTGAGCGCGACCGTCAGCCACTCCTGTTCCTGATCGCTGACGAAGATGATCGTTCGCTTCCACCAGCGGCGAAAGTAGTCGATCAACGATCCAATCGCGTCCTCCACCGTGCCTTCCCCCAGCAGCGACCCTGCTCGGTATGCGAAGAAGGTGGGAGCGACGCTCGTGTCGCGGTCCGGAATGACCGGACGCTGGCCCGATCGCACAGCCGCGAGCAGGCTCGTGTGGTGTTTCAGCGCTGCGCGGGGGGCGAGCACCGCAATGCCGCCGTCAGTCATCGCGGCAACGGCCTCGCTGAGGTATTCGACGAAGTTGCGCAGCTCCGCGACTCGGCTGATGGCAACCAGCACCAGCTCTCCGCGCTGCTGGTGGACCATCGTCCTGGTGGTCGCGACAAGCTGATCGACGAGACGCCGTCCCATGTTCGCCGTGATCGCCGGGTACTGCTCCGTAATCATGGAGAACGTCTCGCTGTCGATGGGGAGCAGAACACACCGCTCGATGGCGCGCGCCGACGCTGAGCGAATGTCCTGTCCCAGCAGCGCCATCTCGCCGAAATACGTACCGGGCGTGAGCGTCGATATAGTGACGTCCTGGGAGCCGCGCGTCGCGTAGATCTGAATGAGTCCTGCCAGAACGAGATACAGTTCGGAGCCACGCTCACCCTCGTGGAACAGGGTCTCGCCCGACAGCAGCTCGACCGGAGTCAGACGCCGGGTGATCGCGTCGATGTCCCGAGTGCTCAACCCCGCGAACAGCGCGTTTCCGTAAAGGTCTCGCCGTGCGCCGCCGATAGTGACGTTGCTGTTATCAAGCACTTGTCAGCCTCGAAATCCCGCGCAAGACTCGACCGCACTGGACGTGAGTGTCACCCCCTGGACCGCTCACGTCAGACATCCACTCACCTCTGGGCAACAGTCCGGAATGGTCGTGGTTGACATGGCGCGTCGTCAATCATCTTCCACTCGAATATAGCCCCACGACGGAGTCGTATCCTCCTCGGGGTTGGTCGTCAGCCGCGTCTGCCCGGTTCCATCCGCGTTCATGACGTAGATATTGTGATTTCCGTCGCGATCAGACGCGAAAACGATCTGTGTGCCGTCTGGCGACCATGACGGCGCGTAGTTGAGCGCAACTGTGCTGGTCAACCGCGTGACATCCGAGCCATCGATGTTCATCACGTAGATCTCGCCCTCGTTCGCGCGCAGAATCTGCGACGAGAAGACGATCTTCGTACCGTCTGGCGACACATACGGATACGTGTCGAACGTGTTGGGTCGGTCGGTGAGCTGGCGCACATTCGTCCCATCGACGTTCATGATGAAGATCTCGCTGGCGCCGGTGCGATCGGACGTAAACACGATCTGTTGTCCGTCGGGTGTGAACGACGGCCAGCCATCGGCGGCGGGATGATTCGTGACGCGCGTAAAGTTCTCCCCTGTCGGGGTCATCAGGTAGATTTCCCAGTCGCCATGCTGATCAGTTGTGAACGCAATCCACTCGCCATCGGGCGACCAAGACCAGCCATTCTCCCACGCCACGTCGAATGTAATCTTCGTGAGCTCCGAACCATCAACGTTCGCGATGTAGACGTCGTGGTTTCCTGACCCTTCGGTGCCTCCGCCCGTCGCGCTGTGTTCCTGATGCTCCCCCGGCGCGACTGACGAAAAAAAGAACCGTGTCCCATCCGGGGAGATTCTCGGCCCCCAGGAGTGCCCGCGCGCGAACGTAATCTGACGCTGGTCGGAGCCGTCCGGATTCATCACGTAGATTTGCGAGTCGTGCACCTCGCCGCGCAGCGCCGCGAAGAAGATAACCTCCTTGAATCCTTCAGGCGGACCTGGCGTTGGCGTCTCTTCCGTGATGACCTCGGTCGGGTCGTCGACGACCTCCGTGGGCTCGACCAGCGCCTCCCCGGTCGGCGTGTCGCTGGCCGGGGCGCTGTCCGGCGTCGCTGTTGGTGGTTCTGTTGTGACCTCCGTCGCTTCGGTTTCATCGGTGGCCGTTGCGTCGGGGTCGATGACCACGACGGGTTCCGTCGGCGTCGCGTCCGTCTGCGCGGTCGCAGTGCCGCCTCCGAATCCGAACGGGCCGGGCGTGCCCGGCGTGTTGTCATCGCCACGGGCCACGATCAGGTAGTACCCCAGCACCAGTGCGATGAGCGCTGCGACGACAGCGAGCCCCGTGACGAGCGACGGGCTCGACGAGTCATCCCCGTTGGCTACTGCCATACCCGGTGGTGGCATCGGCGGCGCGTCTCCTGGGTATGCTGGTCCGGGTGGCAGACCGGCCTGCGTCGGCGCAGGCCACCCCGTACCTGGCGGTGGAGTTCCAGCCCCGCCGGCGTACGCTCCGGCCGCCGTCGACGTTGGCGTGCTCGAGTATTGTTGCGGGGGCGTGTACGGAGCACCCGGCATCAGGTCCGCGCCAGCTGCTCCAGCCGCGGCGCCAGTCGGCGTTTGCTGCGCCGACCAGGCGCCGGCAGCGAATGTCTGGGTCGAACTCGTGTCAAACGCCTCTGATAAGCGGGTGATGAACTCCTCGACTGACTCGAATCTGGCCCCCGGATGTTTGGACAGCGCCCGCAACAGCACCTGCTCGGCGGCCTCGGGGATCCAGGGCGCGATCGAGCGCGGAGCGGGCGGCGGCTCGACCATGTGTTTGTGCATCACCGCGACCGGTGTTGGCGCCTGGAATGGCACGCGCGCAGTCAGCATCTCGTATGCGACGACCGCGAGCGCATATTGATCCGAGTTGGGTCCGATGTCTACCGCCCCGCTGCTCTGTTCGGGCGCCATGTAGTCGGGCGTCCCGACCAGCGTCCCGGTGCTCGTGATTTGTGAGTTCCCGACCAGCTTGACCACTCCAAAGTCGGCGAGGAACGCCTGACCGTTCTTCGCCAACAGGATGTTGCCCGGCTTCACGTCGCGGTGCACCAGCCCCATGTCGTGGGCGTACGCCAGCGCGCTGGAAATTTGACGCAGGATCGTCAGCGTCGTCTTAGCCTGCAACGTCATGCCTTCGTCCCGAGCGCGAACGAGGCGTGCTCGCAGGCTTTCAGCGTCGATGAAGTCCATGACCATGTAATGCAGCGAATCCTCATACCCGAAGTCGAGGACGCGCACGATGTTGGGATGAGTCAGACGGGCGATCGCCCGCGCCTCG
>DATKCN010000379.1:0-3907 GCA_035513175.1 Thermomicrobiales bacterium | reverse complement strand
GGGTTGGGGTGAGGTCTGTGCCCGCGTGCTACCAGCGGCTTGAGTGATGCCGCGACATCCTGCCGGTGATATCCCCTGCCACCCTCACGATCGCGGTGTCTATGACTCTGATCCCTGCTCGCTCATGGTGTTGTAGCTCACGATCTGCGACAGCGGATGGCGGCCGCCCTGTGCCGGATTCGGACGTGGGTCCCTGATCGACGTTGGGTGACCGATCACGACGACCGAGCGGGCCGCCCGCTCCGGGGGGATGCCGAGGATGCGCCTGGCTTCTGCTTCGTGCTCGTCGTTGCCGAACCACGCAATGCCCGCGCCGAGCCCCATGGCGTACGCGCCGATCATCAGGCGCTCGGTGACGCGGCCCTCTTCGTACAGCTCGACCGCGCTCTTGCCGTCGAGGACGATCGCGATGGCCAGCGGCGCGTCTGCGACCCAGTTGATCGGCGTGCGAAGCTGGCTTATCTTCTTCAGCTGCTCCTCGTCGTTGATGACGATGAAATGCCATGGCTGGGTGTTGCGACCGCTGCCTGTCCAGCGGGCGATCTCCAGCAGTTCATTGAGCTGATCGTCGGTGACCCCCTCCGGCCCGTACTGGCGCGCCTGCCGGACATTCCTGATCAGCTCCGTCACTTCGGCGTGGTTCGCGAGCGCTGGCATGGCGTCCTCCCTCAGTATTGGATTCGGATGTGGCGTGCTTCGTGTCTCGGCTCACGCCCGTGATCGGCATCGTCTCGACCGGACATCGAGTCTCGGAAACGATCTGATGCCGCCGTAAACGCGACTGACCAGCTCAGTGTCGCAGATTCGGGAATCGCGGTGAATACGGCAGGACAGGATGAGAAGGGAGCACGATGACACATCTCCGGGACAGTCAACTCGGGTGGGCGAACCTTCGACGCACCGCCGTGGGGTTGCGATGGATCGGGCGGCGATCGTCAGACGAGATTCTGACGCACGGCCCAGGTGGCGGCGGCGGTGCGCGAGTCGACGCCGAGCTTATTCATGATGCTGGCGACGTGGTTGGCGACGGTATTGGGGCTGATGAACAGGTTCGCGGCGATCTCCTGGTTCGACTGACCATCGACCAGTAGCCGCAGCACGTCCAGCTCGCGGCGCGTCAGTCCGCTTGAGGCGGTGACATCGGGCTGGGCCGGGGCTTGCTCGTCCTCGAGCGCGTAGGAGATGGTTTCGCGAAGGGACAGAGATCTGCCTTCTGCCCATGCCTGGTCCCACTGTCGTTCGTCGATGCGCTCCCGTGCCAGCGTGACATACCGCGCATAGTCCGACTGCAGATGCGGCGACACGGGGACCCCCATCGACTCCCGAGCACTGCTGACCGCGCCGAGCAGCCGGGCGACGCGCCTCGGCTGCGAGTTGACGGCGGCCACCCAGGCGCAGACTTCGATCGTCTGCACGGCGTACCGACGCTCCGGCATGTGCTGCTGGTGAAGCCTCAGAGCCTCGACAAGCAGCCGTTGCGCGCGGTGCATATCACCAGTTACGAGGGCCAGCCGCGCGCTGCCGTGGAGCATGAGGGTCTCTCCACCAATCTCGCCGAATCTTCTCGATCGTTGCAGCCCCTCGTCGAAGTAGCGGGCGGCGCGCACATGGTCACCGGCCGCCAGCGATACCAGCGCGAGGTTTCCCAGCAACCCGGAGAGTGGCGCGTTGGGGTCGCGGAACACATGGAGGCTTTCCTCATACCGTTGTATGGCGATTGGATAGTCGCGGGTGAAGTGGGCGATACGGCCAAGCTCCCAGAGCTGTATGCCGATGCCCCGCCGGTCGTCGATTTGGCGGAAGAGTGCCAGCGCCGCTTCCCCAAGCCGCTGGCCCTCGTCAAAGTCGGCCTGCGTCGTGGCGATACTACCGAGCAACCGCAGCGCGTGCGCGCGTGTCCCGACTGAGACTGGCTGGTCGCTATCGAGCGCCTGGCTGATCCAGCGTCGCGGTTCACTGAACGATCCGCGCCGCGCCCAGTAGCGGCTAAACGCGTCGCACATGCGTAATGCAGTCTCCGCGTCGTGCCCGAGGGCCCAGCCGAGCGCCGTCCGCACATTGTCCAGCTCGGCGTCTCCGCGCGCTAACACGATTGCAGGGCCAGGGTAATTCCACTCGTCCTTGTTGACGTCTTCGCCGAGGCGCAGGAAAAAGGCGGCGTGCCGTCGGTGAATCTCCTGTGCCTCACCCGCCTGCGCGACCTGTTCCAGTCCGAACTCGCGGATCGTCTGCAGCATCCCGAAGCGCGGCGCGTCCTCGGGCTCGCTGGTGGCAGGCTCGCGCGGCCCGATCAGACTCTTGTCGGCCAGCGAGATCAGCCCGTCCAGCAGCGTGCGCCCGGCTGCGTCCCAGCCCGCGCAGACCTCCTCGGCAGCCGCCAGCGTCCAGCCGCCGTTGAAGATCGCGAGCCAGCGGAAGAGCGCCTGCTCGGCGGGATCGAGCAGGTCGAAGCTCCACGCAATCGTCGCGCGCAGCGTCTGCTGCCGCTCCGGCTGGTCGCGCGCTCCGCCGGTGAGCAGCGATAGCGGATGGTCGAAATGCGCCAGCAATGTCTCGGGTGAGAGCACCTTCATGCGAGCCGCAGCCAGCTCGATCGCCAACGGCAGGCCATCGACCCGGCGGCAGATCTCAGCAACTGCCGGAGCGTTGGCGTCCGTCAGCGCGAATTCAGGCTTGACGGCGCGCGCCCGCTGGACGAACAGCGCAACCGCTCCGTATGCGCCCACCCGCTTGTCGTCCATCGCCGCTTGCGTACCTGGCAGCGGCAGGGGCGGCACCGGGAACTCGTGCTCGCCGGAGAGATGCAGGGGCGCGCGGCTGGTGACGAGGACCGTCAGTCGTTCACAGCTCGCCAGCAGCCCGGCCACCAGTGTGGAGGCGTCGATGACCTGCTCGAAGTTGTCGAGCACCAGCAGGCTGTGCCGGTCGGCCAGGTAACCGGCCACGACCTCCAGCGACGACCGCCCGCCGCTTTCCTCCAGCCCGAGCGCGGTCATGATGGTCGGCGCGACCAGCGTCGGGTCATGGACCGGCGCGAGCGAGATGACGTACAGGCCGTCAGGAAACTGGCCGGCAAGCTCCGACGCGACGGCAAGCGCCAGCCGGGTCTTGCCGGCGCCGCCGCTGCCGGTGAGGGTCAGCAGCCGCACCTCAGGCCGCCGCAGCAGATCGCGGATCGCACGCACATCCGTCCCGCGACCGATCAACGGGGTGAGTGGGGTCGGCAGTCGGTGCGGTGACTCGCGGCGGGTGCCTGACATGGCGCGCTCGATTCGGTCTACGGGTCCCAGCGCGATGATGACAATATGCGGGAGCGTCGTCAAGGCCGGTGGGAACCCCACCCCCCGGCCCCCTCCCCGGCGCGGAGAGGGGGAGATTGTGGATTGGTCATTGACATTGACGGCTTCGTACCTAACACACAGAAGCCCCTCTCCCCGTGGGGGAGGGGTTGGGGTGGGGTGCTCCGCTCGTGCTACGATCGCCCTGCCTGTCCGAATCGAGCGCACAATGAGGAGACGCTGATGCCGACGCTGATGATGCTGCCGCCGCAGAGCGAGCAGACGCGCGAGTGGGCGCAGCGGCTCGCGCAGGCGCTGCCGGAGTGGCGCGTGCTAACGCCGGAATCGGAAGATGAGGCCCGGCGCGACATCGGGCAGGCGGACGCCGGGTACGGCTGGCCGCCGCCCGACTTGCTGCCGCCGGCTGACAGCCTGCGCTGGGTGCAGAGCGCGCACGCCGCGCCCCCGACGAGCTACTACTATCAGGAGTTGATCGACGACCCGGTGGTCGTGACGAACATGCGCGGCATCTACAACGACCACATCGCCCAGCACATCATGCTGTACGTGCTGGCGCTGGCGCGTGGGCTGCCCTTCTATATGGAAGCACAACGCCAGCGACGCTGGGA
>DATKCN010000378.1:0-19828 GCA_035513175.1 Thermomicrobiales bacterium | reverse complement strand
GTTCACGTCGACGATCACGGCGTCCGGCTGAACGGCGTCGATGGCCCTCGCAATGTCGGGCGCGTCGAGATCGCCGCGTCTCGCGAACACGCTCGTGGCGAGCTCGAGCGCCTTGCGCGGATTCCTGGCCGTGTAGTCATCGTGCCGGATCTGCTCGATGGCGGGGTCGATCGCGTCGGCCTCGAACCCCAGCCCGCGCATCAGCTCCACGCGGCTGGCGAGCGTGCGCAGGTGGATTTCATGCCCGCGCCGCTGGAGCTCGAGCAGGAGCGGCGTCAGCGGGAACAGGTGCCCCATGGCGGGCGATGTATAGGCCAGGATACGCCCCATCAGCTGCCTTCTTTCGTAAATGGAGCCAGCATCTCCACGAGCGCCAGCTCGGTCTGTACGCGGCTCAAGCCCTGGTCGCGCCGCAGCAGCTTCCAGGTGTACACGTCGCAAATCGCGACCAGTTGCGCCAGCCTTCGCCCGCGATCCGCGTCGGCCAGCGGCGCCAGGAACGGTTCGAAGACGGTCTGACACCAGTCCCGGTGCAGCGCCCTTCCCCGGTCCGTGATCATCCGGAGGCCAGGCATTCTGTCCTCCTCCGCCAGCAGCCGTATGACCAGATCGCCAAGCTCCTCGTAGTGCTCAACGAGGTTGGCAATCGCCCCTTGCACGTCGCCGGGTGCGACCTGCCCCCGCTCATCCCGCACTCGCGTCGATTCGCGCTCAACCGTGGCCGAGAACAGACCCTCCTTGCTTCCGAAGCGGCGCAACACCGTCTGCACCGTCACCCCCGCTCTGGCCGCGACCTCGTCGAGCCGCATCTGGTCGGATGGCTGCTCCAGAAACAGCTCGACGGCCGCGTCCATGATGCGTTCGGCCGTTGCCGCCGCCGCCTCCGCGCGCGCCACCATCTGATACCCGCGCTTGCCCGTCTCACTATTCATGTTATTTACACTAACATGAAATATCCGCCCATGTCAATCACCTCGCAACCACTCCCCGTATCCCTGTGGGGGTGCGGCAGCACTTGACGGGGATGGGGGGGTGGGGTTCCCCACGAGGCGACAATTCCCACTTCCGCGTCCGTTCGACGCGTGATATGCTCATCTAGGCGCCCTGGGACACGGGTTGCTGCCCACCTGACAACGTAGCGCCTGGATCGCCGAACGGCCCTGAAACGATAGGGAACGATGGCAGAGATTAAGTGGTATGGCCACGCGTGCTTCCGTGTGCGCTCGCGCGAGGCTACGATTCTGATGGACCCGGTCCCGCGCTCGCTGGGTTACAAGGTCGAGAAGCAGCGCGCCGACATCGTCACCATCTCGCACGACCACCCCGGACACACCTATACCGACATGGCCACCGGCACAACCAAGCTCGTCACCGGCCCCGGCGAGTACGAGATGAACGAGGTGTTCATCACCGGCATCCGCACGTACCACGACGAGCAGAACGGCGCCGAGCACGGCCGCAACACGGCCTACGTGCTTGAGATCGAGGACATTGTCGTCTGCCACCTCGGGGACCTCGGCCACGCGCTGACCGAGAGCCAGGTGGAGAGCCTCAGCTCTGTCGACGTGCTCATTGTTCCAGTCGGCGGCGGTCCCGTGCTCGATGCCGTGAAAGCCGTCGAGGTTATCGCTCAGATCGATCCCCGCATCATCATTCCCATGCAGTACTGGACCGCCTCCGGTGACACGGACCGCGATCCGCTGGAGCGGTTTCTTAAAGAGATGGGCATTCAGGAGGTCGCGCCGCGCGAGAAGCTGATCGTGCGCAAGAGCGACCTGGGGGAAACGCCGGAAGTCGTCGTGCTCGCGCTATAGTGTCGATTGGACCGGCAACCTGGGCGCCGGGCGAAGCAGCATGCAGGAGTTCCGCGCTTGCCGCGCTGGTAGTCGTGGGCTGACGTCCGTCATTGACAAGCGCGGTCCGAGTCCGCGTGTGGGAGGACGAGAGTGGCGACGAAATTCATCTTCGTGACGGGCGGGGTGGCGTCCTCAGTCGGCAAGGGCATCACGACCGCGTCGATTGGCCGCCTGATAAAGGCGCGCGGCATGAGCGTCTCGATCATGAAGCTCGATCCATACCTCAACGTCGACCCCGGCACCATGTCGCCGTACCAGCACGGCGAGGTGTTCGTGACCGACGACGGCGCGGAAACCGACCTCGACCTCGGCCACTACGAACGCTTCACCGACGAGAATGTCTCGCGCGGCTCGAACGTCACCACCGGCCAGGTGTATTCCGCCGTCATCTCGAAGGAGCGTCGGGGCGACTATCTGGGTGGCACCATCCAGGTCATCCCGCACATTACGAACGAGATCAAGTCCCGCATCCTGCAGGTCGCCGCCGAGCATCCATCGGAGGCGCTGATCGTCGAAGTCGGCGGCACGGTTGGCGACATCGAGTCCCAGCCGTTTCTGGAAGCGATCCGCCAGATGCGCAAGGACCAGGGCCGCCGCAACGTGCTCTACATTCACGTCACGCTGCTGCCGCACATCGCCTCGACCGGCGAGCTCAAGACCAAGCCCACCCAGCACTCCGTCAGGGAGCTGCGGGCGATAGGCATCCAGCCGGATGTCATTGTCTGCCGCTCCGACCTGCCCGTGCCACACGATGTCATCTCCAAGATATCGCTCTTCTGCGATGTCGACGAGCACGCGGTCATCCCGATGCCGACCGCCGACACCATCTACGAGGTGCCACTGATACTGGAAGAGTCAGGGCTCGGTGAGTACCTGGCGCAGCACTTCTCCTGGAGCGGGGAGTCGGACCTGTCCGACTGGCGCGACCTGGTGCAGCGCATTAAGCAGCCCCGGCGGCGGGTAGAGATCGCGCTGGTCGGCAAATACGTCGAGCTGCACGACGCCTACATGAGCGTCGCCGAGGCGCTCTCTCACGCGGCGCTGGCGCACGACGTGGCAGTCGACATCAACTGGATCAACTCCGAGGATGTCAGCGCCGACGATCTGGAGGAGCGGCTGCGGCACGCCTGCGGCATCGTCGTTCCGGGCGGCTTCGGCCCGCGCGGCGTCGAGGGCAAGGTGCTGGCCGCTCACTATGCCCGCGTCAACCAGATCCCATACCTGGGGCTGTGCTACGGGCTGCACATGGCGGCCATCGACGTGGCCCGTTCCGTGCTCGGCTATCACGACGCCAACTCGACCGAGATCGATTCGGAGACGACCAACCCGGTGATCGACCTGATGCCCGACCAGAAGGACGTCGAGATGGGCGGCACGATGCGTCTGGGAGCGTGGCCCTGCACGCTCGTCCCTGGCACCCGCGCGGCGGCCGCCTACGGGGCAGAGACGATCAGCGAGCGTCATCGCCACCGCTTCGAGATCAATAACGCCTACCGTGAGGCGCTGGAAGAGGGCGGCCTGATCGTCTCCGGAGCGTCGCCGGATAACCGCCTCGCCGAGATCATGGAGCTGGTCGATCACCCCTGGTTCGTCGGCGTGCAGTTCCATCCGGAGCTCAAGTCGCGCCCAACTCGCCCGCATCCGCTCTTCCGCGACTTCGTTGGAGCCTCCAAGGACATCCTGCGCGTCGGCGATCAGCGCCCGCTTCCCATCCAGCCGGCCGAGGCGAAGGAAGCGCAGGCGGTGCATGACTAGGGCCGAGGTTAGTTGATCTCTTCTCGGCCCTCGGCCCGCTGCTAAAAGATTGTGATACAATGCACGGAGTGTGAGGGGCGGAGCTCAGTTGGAGAACCCGCTGGGTGGCACACGCAGAGACTGGCAAGCGGTTGGAGCGGCATCCGGCATCGGATGCACAGTCGTGGTCAGTCTTTTGCTGTGTATCGGGGGCGGAATTCTGCTCGATCGGTGGCTGGAAACATCGCCGATTTTTACATTGAGCGGAATGATGCTGGGGCTCATGGCGGCAGGCTATTCGCTCTACGAGCTGGCCGTGCTGGGGAGCCCGGCGCGCGGGGTGGTCAAGCTGCGCAAGGACCGACCCGCTCAATCCTCCGATGGGGAAAACGGCTCGCGGCCGTGCCAGGGGGATGGCGCGACCTAGCGACGAGGGGGCAGGGATTTGGACGACCTCCACGTATCCATTGAGGCGGAGTCGCTCTTCGAGATCGGCCTCGGACCGCTGGGGACCTTCAACTTCACCAACTCATTCCTCATGATGCTGGTCGTCATGGCCTTCCTCATCATTGGCGGGGCGATCATTGCCCGCGGAGCAACCGTCATCCCGAGCCGCGGGCAGAGCATCTTCGAGATGGTGGCGGAGTTCCTTCTCGGCCTCGTCGAAGCCACTGCCGGCAAGCGGGTCGGGCGCCGCATCTTCCCGCTGATTGGCGCGCTCTTCATCTTCATCATCGTCGCAAACTACTCGGGCCTGCTCCCCGGAGTCGGCACCATCTATTGGGAACGCGAGCATCAGCCCGACGCCGCCGCGCTCGTCGTGGCTTCCATCAGCCAGCCCGGCTCGGACATCGTCGTGGCGCCTCAGGCGGAGGAAGAGGAAGCGCATCACGTGCCGCCGCCGATCCTGCGCGCGCCGAACGCGGACCTGAACATGACGCTGGCGATGGCGCTGATCACCTTCACCGTGGTGCAGTTCGCCGGCGTGGCCACCTTTGGCGTGTGGGGCCGCATCAAGCACATGGGCGATCCATGGTTCATGTTCCCGATCGAGCTCATCTCGGAAATCTCGCGCATCGTGTCGCTATCCTTCCGACTCTTCGGCAATATCTTCGCCGGCGAGGTGCTCATCGCGCTGATGGTGACGATGTCGACCGCGCTGCTGAAGAAGACCTACTTTCTTGTATTCCCACTATTCGCGTTGCCGACGGCCTTCCTCTTCCTGGAGGTGCTGTTCGGCTTTATTCAGGCGCTCGTGTTCGCGCTGTTGACCCTCATCTACATTGCGCTCGCGACGGCCGGTCACGACGACCACGGTCAAACCCTGGACGGCAATCACGAGGTCGCGCACGACGACACGGTCCCGCGGGCCGCGCCATCGGGCGCGAGCCACTAGCCCGCGCTGGTGACATGACGAAGCGTCTTAAGGGCCGGATGGCCCAGTGGGGAAAATGGCGGACGGCGCCCCGCGTGGGGAGCCTCGGGTAATTCGCAAAGCCGTGGCGGCAGGCGCCGCTCCCGGCGAGAGGAGGACGCAGGATGTTCGGTGGCATGACTGGAGCCGACGGAATTGACGCCGCGCGCTTAATCGGAGCCGCGCTGGCGATCGGCCTCGGCGCGATCGGCCCAGGCATCGGAATCGGCTTCGCGGTCGGCAAGGCGGTTGAGGCGCTCGGACGGAATCCCGAGGCGGTGGGAGACATTCGCACCACGATGATCATCGGCGCCGGCCTGGCCGAGGCGGTCGCGATCTACGCGTTCGTTATCGCGATCATCATCAAGTTCGTGTAGGTCCGGCCTATCGCCGGCTCCGGCAGACGTGGCGCTGCGATCCGGCGCGGCTTCCGGCAGGCTCTGGGCCGCCAGTGCGCCCCGCGCGGGTCGTCCGCCAGCAGCAGCGGACCGCGGGGCGGACGCGCGTTGATCAGGCGAAGCCGGGCGGTAGCGCCGGTTGACGACGGCCGGCACGAGGCTCAGGCCATGCAGGCACAGGTTGAGAGGGCGTATGGACGCACTAGGCATTAACGCGGCGAATCTCATCGTCCAGCTCATCGCGTTTCTCCTGTTTGTCGGGCTGTTCTGGAAGTACGCGCTGGGTCCGATCACCCGCATGCTCGACACCCGCCAGGATCGCATCCGGGAGAGCATCGAGGCCGCCCAGCGAGTCGAGCGCGAGTTGGCCGCGACGCAGGCCCGGAACGAGGAAGTGCTGCAGGAGGCCCGGCGCGAGGCGCAGACGCTGATCGCCCGCGCCCGCGAGGTCAGCGAGCAGAACATCGCCCGCTCCCGCGAGCAGGCGCAGGTCCAGGCGGACGAGATGATCGTCAAGGCGCGTGAGGCGATTGCCGCCGAGACGCTACAGGCGCGCAACGAGCTGCGCCAGGAGATCGCGGATCTGGCGATCTCAGCCGCGACCAAGATCGTGCGGGCCAGCGTCGACCGCGAGACGCAGTCCCGCCTGATCGAAGAGGCGCTCGCCGAGGCGGGCGCGCGCCGCGGCAACGGCAGCTCGCCGGTGTCGGGCGCGTAGCTTGCAGGGGCTGGCGCCAGCTGGGAGGAACCGTCGATGGCGATACGCGGTGTAGCGAAGCGGTACGCGCAGGCGGTGTTCGACCTCGCCAACGAATCCGGCACACACGATCAGTGGCTGGCCGACCTGACGACCCTGGCGGAAGTCGCGGACGACCGTGTCTCCCGGGAGTTCTTTACCGGGCCGAACGCGGCCGACGAGTCCAAGCGCCGGGCAATTGACCAGTTTCTGCCCAGGCCGGAGCAGGAGCTGGCCCGAAACCTCGCGTACATGCTCATCCAGCGGCATCGCTTCGATGTCCTGCCCGACATGGTCGAGGTCTTCCGCGACATGCTGCTCGAAGCGCGGGGCATTGCCATCGCGGACGTGACGACGGCAGTCGAGATGAGCGCGGAGGAGCGGGCCAGCGTCGAGCGGCAGCTGTCCGCCATGGTTGGCAAGCAGATCGAGCTGCGGGCGCGGGTTGACCCGGAACTGATCGGCGGCATCGTCGCCCGTATCGGCGATCAGCTCATAGACGGCAGCGTGATTTCCCGGTTGCGAGACATGCGGGCCGCGTTGGCGCGGTAACGGCTCGCGTCCGATGTCCAGCAGGGCGTCGCGCGCGTTCGAACGGTTGAGGTTTGTAGCATCCGCGCCACTCCGGCGCGGCACAGGAGGCCCAGATGGCGGTACGCTCCACCGAGATCCGCGACATAATCAAGGCACAGATCCAGGGGTTCGAGGCCGGGATGGAGGTCACCAACGTCGGCAACGTCGTCGAGGTTGGTGACGGCATCGCCACGGTGCATGGACTCAGCGGCGTGATGGCCAACGAGTTGGTCGAGTTCTCGAACGGCGTTATCGGCATGGCCTTTAACCTCCAGGAGGACTCGGTCGGCGTCATCATCCTGGGTGACTTCACCGGCATCGAGGAGGGGACCGAGGTGCGCTCGACCGGGCGTATCAGCGAGGTGCCGGTCGGGCCCGCGCTGGTGGGACGTGTCGTCAACGCACTGGGCGAACCGGTCGACGGCAAGGGTCCGATCCAGACTGACCGCTTCCGCCCGATCGAGCGCATCGCGCCGGGCGTCATCGAGCGCCAGAATGTCGACACCCCGCTCCAGACCGGCATCAAGGCTATCGACTCGATCATCCCGATCGGCCGCGGGCAGCGCGAGCTGATCATCGGCGACCGCCAGACCGGCAAGACCGCCGTCGTCATCGACACGATCATCAATCAGAAGGACTCCGGCGTCATCTGCATCTACGTGGCGATCGGTCAGAAGAAGCAGCAGGTGGCGCAGATCGTCGCCACGCTGGAAAAGAACGGCGCGATGAATCACACCATCGTCGTCATCGCCTCCGCCGCCGAGCCGGCCCCATTGCAGTTCATCGCTCCGTACACCGGCACGGCCATGGGCGAGGAGATCATGGAGGCCGGGGGCGACGCCCTGATCGTCTATGACGACCTCTCCAAGCACGCCTGGGCCTACCGTCAGGTGTCGCTGCTGATGCGCCGCCCCCCCGGCCGCGAGGCGTATCCCGGCGACGTTTTCTACCTGCACTCGCGCCTGCTGGAGCGTTCGGCGCGGCTCAGCGACGCCCGTGGTGGCGGCTCGTTGACCTCGCTGCCGCTCATCGAAACGCAGGCGAACGACGTCTCGGCCTACATCCCGACCAACGTCATCTCGATCACCGACGGGCAGATCTTTCTGGAGGCCGACCTGTTCTACGCCGGCGTTCGCCCGGCGCTCAACGTCGGCATCTCAGTGTCGCGCGTGGGCGGCGCGGCCCAGGTGCGGGCCATGCGCCAGGTGGCGGGATCGCTTAAGCTGGAGCTGGCACAGTTCCGGTCGCTGGCCGCCTTCGCGCAGTTCGCGTCCGACCTCGATCCAGCCACGCGCCGGCAGATCGAGCGCGGCCAGCGCCTGACTGAGATTCTCAAGCAGGGGCAATACCAGCCGATGCCGCTCGAGAAGCAGGTGGCCGTCATCTGGGCGGCCACGAACGGGTTGATCGACCAGGTTCCCGTCGACCGTGTCAGCGCCTGGGAAGCGCAGTTCGTCGAGCACCTGGAAAGCGTTGGTCAGGATGTGCTGGCGACGATCCGCGCGGAGCAGGCGCTGAGCGACGAAACGATCGCGACGCTGCGGGCGATCGTCGAAGATTTCAACAAGACCGTCTCGTTCGAGGAGCTGCCGGCAGCCGTCTAGTAGATCCTCGCGGCGTTCCGAGGGAGGATAGCGAGTGGCGACACCACGTGAGATCAGGCGGCGAATCCGGTCCGTGCGCAACACGGCCCAGATCACGCGCGCCATGGAGATGGTCTCGGCGGCCAAGATGCGCCGTGCCCAGGAGCAGGTCCGGGCCTCCCGGCCCTACTCGGAGCGCATTCGGCTGATGATCGCCGGCCTCTCCGCCATGGGGGACTCGGAGGAGAGCCAGGGCTTTCCGTTGCTGCAGCAGCGCCCAATCCAGCGGGTCGGCGTCGTGCTCGTTACCGCGGACCGCGGCCTGGCTGGCGCCTTCAATACCAACGTCATCCGGCGAGCCCTGCGCTTTAGCCGCGATGAGGCTGGCGGCGAAGTGGATATGGTGACCGTCGGCCGCAAGGGACGCGACTTCTTTACCCGCTATGGACAGAACGTCGTCGCCGAGTTCAGCGCGCTGGGGGATTCGCCGTCGATCGACGCGTTGCGCCCGGTAATCGACATCGCGACGGCGGACTTTGTGGCCGGTCGCATCGACGCGGTCCATCTCATTTACACCAAATTCGTCAATACGCTCGTCCAGCAGCCGGAGGTGCTCCAGCTACTGCCGATCACGACGCCGGTGCAGGAGGAAGCGGAGGAGCAGATTCGCGACTTCATCTTCGAGCCGGACCCGGCCACTGTGCTGGAGGCGCTGTTGCCACGCTACATCGAGGTGCAGGTCTACCAGGCGCTGCTGGAGTCGATCGCCAGCGAGCACTCGGCCCGCATGGTCGCCATGCGCGCGGCAACGGACAATGCCAACGATTTCATCAACGACCTGACGCTGTCGCTCAACAAGGCACGCCAGGCGCAGATCACCCGCGAAGTGTCGGAGATCGCGGCCGGCGCCGCGGCGCTCGGCTAGGCGGACACGTCACGACGGCGCGCAACAGGGCGACGCGGATAGGAGAGAACAGTGTCAGTAGCAGTACGAGGCTCAACCGGCAGGGTCGTCCAGGTGCAGGGCGCCGTCGTGGACGTCGAGTTTCCCCCAGAACAGCTTCCGGAGATCTATAACGCGATCGAGATCACCTTCGACGACGGTCACAAACTCATTCTCGAAGTGCAGCAACACCTCGGCAACGACTGGGTGCGTTGTGTCGCCATGTCCACCACCGCCGGACTGCGCCGTGGCATGGACGCCATCGATGTCGGCGCGCCGATCCAGGTCCCGGTCGGCGACATCACCCTGGGACGCATCTTCAACGTCGTCGGCGAGGCCATCGACGGCAAGGAGCTGACGGGCGTCACCCAGACCTACGGCATCCACCGACCGGCGCCCGAGTTCAACGAGCAGTCGACGACGATCGAGATTTTCGAAACCGGCCTCAAGGTCGTCGACCTGATCGCCCCCTTCACCAAGGGCGGCAAGACCGGCATCTTCGGTGGCGCGGGGGTCGGCAAGACCGTCATCATCATGGAACTGATCCGCAACATCGCCGCCGAGCACGGCGGCTACTCCGTCTTTTGCGGCGTGGGCGAGCGCACCCGCGAGGGCACGCAGCTCTATGGCGAGATGCACGAGTCCGGCGTGATCGACAAGACGGCCATGGTTTTCGGCCAGATGAACGAGCCGCCTGGCGCGCGCCTGCGGGTCGGCCTCTCGGGCCTGACCATGGCGGAGTACTTCCGTGACGAGGGCCGTGACGTGCTGCTGTTCATCGACAACATCTTCCGTTTCGTGCAGGCGGGCTCCGAGGTGTCGGCGCTGCTGGGCCGTATGCCGAGCGCCGTGGGCTACCAGCCGACCCTGGCGACGGAGATGGGCCAGCTGCAGGAGCGCATCACGTCGACCAAGACCGGCTCGATCACGTCGGTGCAGGCCATCTACGTGCCCGCCGACGACTACACCGACCCGGCCCCGGCCACGACCTTCGCTCACCTCGACGCGACGGTGTCGCTGGAGCGCGCCATTGCCGAGCAGGGGCTGTATCCGGCCGTGGACCCGCTGTCGTCCACGTCCCGCGCGCTCGACCCTCTGATAGTCGGCGACGAGCACTACCGGGTTGCCCGCGAGGTGCAGCGCGTGCTGCAGCGCTACCGCGACCTGCAGGACATCATCGCCATCCTCGGCATCGAGGAGCTGAGCGAGGACGACAAGCTGACCGTCGCGCGCGCGCGCCGCATCCAGCGCTTCCTGTCGCAGCCGAACTTCGTCGCCGAGGTGTTCACCGGCGTGCCGGGCCAGTACGTCACCCGTGACGAGACGGTGCGCGGCTTCCGTGAGATTCTCGAGGGCCGCCACGACACGTTGCCCGAGCAGGCCTTCTATATGGTTGGCACGATCGACCAGGCCGTCGAGCGCGCCCAGTCGATGGCGGCTGGAACCTAGCAGCGGTTTGCGGAGAGCGGTGACGACGATGTGCCCGTCATGTGATCCCTCACCGCTACCCGCTACCCGCTCACCGCTGGCTCCGGAGGTGCAATGAGCAGGCCAACCAAGCTGAACGTCGAGGTAGTCACCGGCGAGCGCGTCGTGTACGCTGAGAGCGATGTTGACGTGGTCGTCGCTCCAGGCGCCGAGGGCGAGCTCGGCATCCTGCCGCGTCACGCGGCGCTCTTCACACTGCTCTCCGCCGGTGAAATGCGCATTCGCAAGGGAGCCAGCGAGCAATCGCTCGTCGTCTTCGGTGGCTTTCTGGAAGTCGTCAACAACCGCGTGCTCGTGCTGGCCGACAGCGCCGAGCGCGTCGAGGAGATCGACACGTCCCGCGCCGAGGCGGCCCGCCAGCGAGCGGAGGCCAGCATCAGCCAGCGGGGATCGGGCGCGGATCTGTCGGCGGCGGAAGCCTCGTTGCAGCGTGCCGCCGTGCGCCTGCGGGTGGCGCAACGCCGCCAGCGAGGGCGGGCTCGCCCCGGAGGCGGCGCGCCGCCCGGTCAATCCGAGTAGACGCGCCATCCGCGCGCTACGTGTGAGGAGCCGTCGATGAACGGTGCACGCCCGATTACGCGCGAGATAGAAGGCATCGATACAGGCTCCGACAGCGTTCCGTCTCGCATCGTGACGCGCGGCGGATCGGCGCTGTCCGGCCCGCTACGCATCGGCGGAGCCAAGAACGCCGCCCTGCCGATGATGGCCGCCGCGTTGCTGACTGACGAGCCGTGCATCCTGGAGAATGTCCCCGTCCTCGAAGACATCTTCGTGATGGTTCAGCTGCTACGCCAGATCGGCGCGGAAGTCACCTTCGACGCCGCGCAGCACCGCGTCACGATCCATGCGCGTGAGATCACCGAGCGTTGCGCCCCGGCGGAGCTGGTCGAGCGCATGCGCGCCTCGTTTCTGGTGTCCGGTCCGATTCTGGCCCGCACCGGCGAGATGTCGACTCCCGCGCCTGGTGGCTGCAAGCTCGGCAGCCGCCCGGTCGATGTCGATGTGCGGGGCTTCAAGCGCATGGGCGCGACGGTCCACGTCGGCGACGGCTTTTATGAGATGCGCGCGTCCCGCCTCGAAGGCGCGGACATCTACATGGACTATCCCAGCCATACCGGCACAGAGAACCTGCTGATGGCCGCCTCGCTGGCGCGGGGCATGACGACCATCGTCAACGCCGCGTCGGAGCCAGAAATCATTGCGCTCGGTAACATGCTGCGGGACATGGGAGCGCGCATCGAGGGGGTCGGCACGCCGCACATCCGCGTCACCGGCGTCGAGCGGCTGCACGGCTTCCACACGGCGATTCTCCCGGACCGGCTGGAGGCCGGCACCTTTGCCATCGGCGCCGTGATCACCGGCGGCGAGGTCGTCCTGGAGCAGGTCAATGAGCGCGACATGCTGCCGCTGACGTACAAGCTGCGGGAAGCCGGCGCCGAGGTCTGGTGGAGCGAGGGCTCGATGCTGGTGCGCTCCGGCAGGAAGCTGGAAGCGGTCGAGATTCAGGCGTTGCCGTTCCCAGGCTTCCCGACAGACCTGCAGGCCGCGTTCGCCGTGTTGCTGACGCAGGCGGAGGGAACGAGCCGCATCTTCGAGCGCGTGTTCAACGACCGGCTGCGCTACGTCGACGAGCTGGTCAAGATGGGCGCCGACGTCCATTTGAAGAACAGCCAGGAGGCGCGCTTCAGCGGACCGACGCGTCTGATCGGGGCCGACGTGCGCGCATTGGACATTCGGTCCGGCGCCTGCCTGATCCTGGCCGGGCTGATCGCCCATGGCGAGAGTCGCGTGTCGGAGATCCAGCACGTCCGCCGAGGCTACGAGGACATCGTCTCCAAGTTTGCGTCGCTCGGCGCTGACATCGCCTATGTGTAGCGATCCGTTTCGGCGGGTCAAGCCGTGATAGACTGCAAGGCGCGGACGCCACGCCTTTGGCGGCGTTGGGGCGTCCGTTTCCATGTGTCGCGTCCTGGCGTGCGTCTTAACCGTCATCTCTGGTTTCGGGGTAACAAACCTTGGCAAAGCAGCTGGGAATCGATCTGGGGACGGCCAACGTCCTCGTCTTCGTGCGTGGGCGCGGCATCGTCATCAACGAGCCTTCGGTCGTCGCCATCTCCGCTCGTGACGGCAAGGTAAAAGCGGTCGGGCTGGCTGCCCGCAACATGCTTGGCCGCGAGCCGCGTGACACCATCGAGGTCGTGCGTCCGATGCGCGACGGGGTGATCGCCGACTACGTTGTCACTCAAGAGATGCTGCGCTACTTCATCTACAAGGCCGTCGGCCGTTTCTCGCTCACCAAGCCGGACGTGATGATCTGCGTCCCGGCCGGCGTCACCGGCGTCGAACGGCGCGCGGTGCGTGACGCGGCGCTGGCGGCCGGAGCCCGGCGCGCGTACCTGATCTCCGAGCCGCTGGCCGCCGCCATCGGGGCCAAGGTGCCGGTCGCCGACCCGAGCGGCAACATGATCATCGACATAGGCGGCGGCACGACGGAGGTGGCCGTCATTTCCCTCAACGGCATTGTCAAGGCGCACTCGATCCGCGTTGGCGGCAACCGCTTCGATGAGGCTATCGCCAACTACATCAAGCGCAAGTACAACCTGCGCATCGGCGAGCGCACCGCCGAAGAGGTCAAGATCGCCATCGGCTCCGCAATGCCGCTTGACGAGGACGCCACGATGGAGGTTCGGGGTCGCGACGAGGTGGCCGGACTGCCACGCACCATCCGCATCCACTCCAACGAGATCGTCGAGGCCATCACCGAGCCGCTGGAGGCCATCATCGGCGCCGTGCGCGCCGTACTGGAGGAGACGCCACCCGAGCTTTCCTCGGACATCATCGACAAGGGCATGATCCTCACTGGCGGCGGCGCGCTGCTGCGCAACCTCAGCGACCTGCTCACCGAGGTAACGGGCGTGCCGTGCTATGTCGCGGACGACCCGCTCTCGGCCGTCGCCATCGGCACCGGACTGGCGCTGGAGTACTTCGACATCCTGCGCGACTCGCTCGAAGAGCCGTAGCCGCGCCGGAGATATGTGAGGCCCTTTCATGTCCGATGCGCCTGAATATCCAGTCGCCGGCAGCATCGCTCGCCGCTTCAGCAGCCGCCGGTTCGCGACCGACCCGTTGTCCGACGACACGATCGAGACGCTGCTGGAGGCGGCCCGCTGGGCCCCGTCGTACGGCAACCGCCAGCCGTGGCGCTTCATTGTCGCCCGGGAAGCGACGGTGCTCGACGCCGTCCGCGAGACGCTCACCCGTGGCAACGCCTACGCTAAAGCGGCGCCGATCCTCATTGCGCTGTGCGGCGCGCCGGAGGACGGGCAGATCGTTGACGGCAAGGAGCACTATCTTATGGACGGCGGGCTGGCGCTTGAGAATCTGTTGCTGCAAGCGACCGAGCTGGGCCTGCATACGCATCCGATGGGCGGGTTCGACGAAGTGGGCGTGCGCGCCGCGCTGGGCATCCCAAGGCATGTGCGCGTGCTGGCCCTGACCGCCGTCGGCTTGCCCGGCGCCTTCGAGGATCTGGACGAGCGCACGCTCGAACGGGAGCTGCGGCCCCGCGACCGCAAGCCGCTCGACGAGGTGCGCTCCTACGACCGCTGGAGCTGGGAATAGCCCGGCAAACCGTCCCCCCTCCCAGGTCCCGCACGATTGACTATAATCACTCGTTCAGACGCGCGGCGGAGGGATCACGATTGGCGCACGAGCATAACGAGCCCGAAATGTTGGAGAGCGTCGAGATAACCGGGGAGCGTCCCGTCCGTCCGGGGCTCGCGCATCGTCCCGACCCGGCGCCGGATGTCGTGACCTTCGACATGGTTGCGCGCGACGCCGAAGTGGCGGCCCTGATCGAGCAGGCCAACACCAGCCTGGCTGTGCTCGGTTACACCGAGCATGGCATTCGCCATGTGACGCTCGTCTCCCGCATCGCCCGCAATGTGCTGCGCCATCTCGGATACGACGCGGAGCATCAGGAGCTGGCGGCGATTTCCGGCTACCTGCACGACATGGGCAACGCCATCAGCCGCTACGACCACAGTCTCACCGGCGCGCTGCTGGCGCGTGACATCCTGAACCGTCTGGGCATGCCGCCGACCGATGTCGCCATCATCATGGGCGCGATCGGCAGCCATGGCGACGACTCCGCACGCCTGGGCGAGGCCGTGCATCCGGTCGGCGCGGCGCTGATATTGGCCGACAAGTCGGACGTGCATCGCTCGCGGGTGCGCAATCCCGACCCGACGACGTTCGACGCTCACGACCGCGTCAACTACGCCTCGCAGTCATCCTTCCTGCGCGTCGATGAGCCGAACAGGACGATCACCCTGGAGCTGACGATCGACACGACCGTTGCGCAGGTGATGCACTACTTCGAGATCTTCCTGCCACGCATGCTGATGAGCCGCCGCGCCGCCGAGTTCCTGCAGTGCGACTTCCATATTACGATCAACGGGGTGGAGCTGTTGTAGCGCATGGCGACCATCGCTGGACTTCGGGGCGCGCAGGGACGCGCCAGATCGACAACAGCGCAGACCACCGAGCTCGACCCGTTCATGCTGGTGCTGGTGGCGGTCCTGACCGGCTTCGGGCTCGTGACCATCTGGAGCGCGGATGGCGCGGGCGCCATTACGCTTGGCTCGCCGGTTATCCGGCAGGGAATGTTCGCCATCTCCGGGGTGATCGCGATGGTGGTGCTGGCGTCGGTCAACTACCGCTTTCTCAAGTCGCTGGCGCCGGTGATCTATGGCGCGTCGATCGCGCTGCTGCTATCCCTGATGTTCATCGGCACGTCGATTCTCGGCGCGACCCGCTGGATCTACATCGGACCGGTGTCGTTTCAGCCGTCGGAGGTCGCCAAGCTGGGGGTCATCATCGCGCTGGCGGCGTTCATCAGCGAGCATCACGATGAAATGGATCGCTTTCAGAATTTCCTGATCTCGATCGCGATCGTCGGGGTTCCTTTCCTGCTTGTCTTCGAGCAACCGGACCTCGGAACATCGGTGGTGTTCGGCGTCGTCTGGTTCGTCATGATGCTCATGTCCTCCACCCGGCTGCTGTATCTGGCGGGCGTCGTCGCGCTTGCAATTCCGGGCAGCCTGTTTGCCTGGCGGTACATGTTGCTGCCCTATCAGCGGGACCGCCTGATGGTCTCCTACGATCCGTATCGCGACTACTTCGGGGAGGGCTTCAACATCATACAGGCGCAGGTGACGATCGGCTCGGCCGGCTGGTTCGGACATGGTCTCTCCGGCGGGAGCCAGAGCGAATTCCAGTTGCTGTCAGTGCGCACCTCGGACTTCGTGTTCGCACACGCGATGAGCATGTTCGGATTTGTTGGCGGCATCGCGCTGTTCTTCACCTTCATGCTGCTGCTGTGGCGCATCCTGCGCGTGGTCGGCATCGCGCGGGACACCTTCGGGCAGCAGCTCGCGGTCGGGGTCGCGGTCATGATCTTCTTTCAGATGTTCGTCAACATCGGCATGAACCTCGGGATCATGCCTGTCACCGGCATTCCGCTCCCCTTCATCTCGCTCGGCGGGACGTCACTGTTCGTGACGATGTCCGCGATTGGGATCCTGCAGAGCGTCGTGATGAACCATCGCGGGCTGGGATTTCAGTCTCAGACGCGCCGGTAGCGGCTGCGTCGGCTATACTAGCGGCAACCCGTACGGACATGTTCGCGCCCGTCACGGCGATCGGAGCGAGCGCCCCAACGAGATGGATTCGCAATGCCTCCGGAACCTGCTGCGGGCGACACAACGCCCGGCCGCACGCAATCGCTCTATCGCAAGCACCGCCCGGCAACGTTCGATGAGCACGAGCTGGTTGGACAGCAGCACATCAGCCGCACACTGCGCAATGCGGTCGGAAGCGGCCGGGTGGCGCACGCCTACCTGTTCTGCGGTCCGCGTGGCACCGGCAAGACGACGACGGCGCGTCTGCTGGCGAAGGCTGTCAACTGTCTCGATCCGGATCCGGCGAACCGCCCCTGCAACGCGTGCGACGCGTGTGCCGCGATCAACGAGTCCCGCGCGACCGACATCATCGAGATCGACGCCGCGTCGAACCGCAGCATTGATGACATTCGAAACCTGCGCGAGCAGGTGCGATACGCCCCGACGCAACTGAAGACGAAGTTCTACATCATCGACGAGGCGCATCAGCTCACAAAGGAAGCGTTCAACGCCTTCCTGAAGACGCTCGAAGAGCCGCCCCCCAATACGATCTTCGTGCTGGCGACGACCGAGCCTGACAAGCTGCCCGAAACGATCGCTTCCCGCTGCCAGCGGTACGATTTCCACCGCATCCCCCGCGACCAGATGATCGCCCGCGTCCTTGCCGTCTGCGGGAAGGAGGGGATCGCGATCGACGACGACGCGCTGGATATCGTCGTGCGCCGCTCGACCGGCAGCCTGCGGGACGCGCTGTCGCTCGTCGACATGCTCTCCACGGCTGCCCGCGAGATTGACGACGGCCGGATCACGGCTGATCTCACCCGGCGCATGCTCGGCATCTCGGTCGATGGGTTCGAGCTGGACATCGTCCAGGCGCTGGCGGACCGCGACCTGGCCGCCGGGCTGACGTCGATTGCACGCGCCGTCGAGGCCGGGCAGGACATGCGCGCTTTCGGCAGGCACGTCATCGAGCTGTTGCGCCTGCTGATGCTCTCGCGCGCCGGAGCAAGACCGGCCGAGGCGACCGCCCGCGTCCACGAGCTGGCTCAGCGCTTCGAGTTGCATGACCTGTTGCGGATTACCGAGCACTTCAGCGACGTCGACTTCAAGATTCGCAACGGCGGCTTTCCACAGCTTCCGCTCGAGCTGGCCCTCGTCGCCTCGCTGGTCGAGGCCCCGCGGGCGAGCGCCGCGCCTCCCGCTGCCCATAGCCAGCCCGCGAGGAGTGACGCACGCCCGCCGTCGCCCGCTCGTCCGGAGCGCCCGTCGCCTCCCGCGATGACGGAACGAGCGGCGCGCCCGGAGCCGACGCCGATCCGACAATCCCGCCCAGAGCCCGCCGCGACGGCGCCCGCCGCGCAGCCGCCGGCCCAGCATGGCGATGTGGCCGACGACACGAGCGACAGCATCGAGCCGTTCGTGGCCAGCTGGGAACGCATCCGCACGGAAGTCAAGGTCGTCGACCTGAAGGCGGCAGCGCTGCTCGCGTCGACCGATCCGGTGCGCGTCGAAGGCGAAACGCTGATCCTCGTCGCCGCGTACCCGTTCCACGCACAGAAGCTGAGCGAGCCGAAAATACGCACGGTCATAGAGGACGCCATCGCTCGCGTCACCGGACGGACGATGCGGGCGTCGTTTCAGCTGCGAGACGACCCGACGCCCGCGCCTCCCGCGCGCGCAGGCGCCAGGGAGACCCTCGATTCAGGCTGGAGCTACGACTCGAACGGCGGGGGCCGGACAGCGGCCGTCGCGCCTGAGCCGCCATCTGTCGCTTCCGGCGAGCCGTCGGTCGATGAGCGGAGACTGCGGTCCGCCAAGGCGGTCTTCGACGCCGAAGAAGTCGATCCCGACGAAACGTTCCCTCCGCGTTGAGCGGCTCTCGTTCCACTCGGGCAGCGATCAGTACGTCATTACCGTGCCTGAACGGGCGCGCGTGCTGATCAACCGTCACATCGTGCCCGGCGAGACTGGCGAAGGCGTGCTGGCGGAGATGCGGGCGCTGGTCGACGCCCTCGATTCCCCGGCCACGTTCGAGCTGTCGATCGACCCGCCCTACTATCCGCCGAGGGAGATCGCCGCCGACCACCCGGTTGTCTCGACCTTCGCGCGCGCCTTCGAGGCAGAGACCGGTCGCGCGCCCGCTTTGACGCACAATCAGGGGATGGCCGACACCAACTACTTCGCCGCCGACCTCGGCATCCCGTCGATCCAGTTCGGTCCGCATGGCGGCAGCTACCATCAGGCCAACGAGTGGGTCGACGTCCCCAGCATCGGCGCGACGATCCGCGTTATCCTGCGCATGGGCGTGGACATGCTTGGTCGTGGCGCCCCGGCCGCGTAGCACAACGATCGCACTATCCGTGGCGCGATCGGCACATCGGAAGGATGATCATGTGCCGGCCAGCGGCCCGCTGGCGACCCGGGCCGATGCTGGACCGCTGTGAATGAACCAGTCAGCATCCGATGTCACCCGCGGCCAGCGCGCGGAGGCGGGGCGCTACTCGTCTTCCACGAGCGTGGACTGGAACAGGATGGATGTCGCGCCCTCCGCGTCGGTGAAGGCGAGGATGAACGGCTCGACGCCGGTGTACGTCGTGCCGGCGTCGATGCTGGTGGAGCCGAGGTCGACTCCGCGCCAGAGCAGCCCGCCGGACATGAACCAGGTGTCGGTAACCACGTATCCGGGCTCGACGGGGATCTCCCGCAGCTCACCGGAGTCGATGTGCAGCACCCACAGCGTCTGAAACTCGGGTCGTCCCTGCGCGTCGGGCGCGTACAGAAAGAACGCCAGTTCACGCGCGTCGGGCGACGCGTTCATCTTGCCGATCGTCGCGGCCGGGGCAAAGCGGCTCGCGCTGACCAGCAACTCCAACGCGGTTCCATTCGGCACGATCGTGAATATGGAGGCGGGCGCGCGCGAGCCAGGCACCCGCGAATCCTCCACGAACGCGACGCGGCCGCGTCCCGGCAGCCACTCAAAATCGGCGACGGTGCGGACTCGGCCGCCGTCGGTTGCCAGCACGTCGATTGGTTGAACATCGCGTGGCGCGACCATCAGGTGATGTCGCCCGTCGGCCCCCGCCATCAGATATGCAATGCCGTCGCCGGTCGGACCCCAGGTGACGGCGCTGATCTGGTTCCTGGAGGCGGGGATGAGCGGGAGAGGAACCGAACTGTCGAAGAACGGGTCGTCCAGACCGACCAGCGCCTCGATGGCGCCGTCCGCCCGCAGGATCGCCAGCGAGGACGCGTCCCAGGACCAGGCCAGCTCGACGATCTCTGGCTCAGCGTCCGGGCCGGCGGTCGTGACCGGACCGTACACGGCGCCGGTCACGAAGCCTTCGACGGAGATGAAGCGCACTTCCTGCGTCTCTTCGTCGCCGGACCGGCGCGTCTGGACGAAGGCCGCGAGCCCGCCTGAG
>DATKCN010000377.1:0-2821 GCA_035513175.1 Thermomicrobiales bacterium | reverse complement strand
ACGTCGACTCGTCGACCCGCCAGTTGACGTTCGCGCCCTTGTCGATCAGTGTCTTGATGTACTCCAGGGTATCCATGTCCGCCTTACGGACCGGATAGTCCCCACCTTCGATATTGCGGTTGTCGACGGCCAGATACAGGGGCGTCCAGGCACCATTGTTGGCGACGTTCGGATCGGCCCCACGGTCGAGCAGAAAGGCGGCGATCTGGTAATGCCGATTCTGTGTCGCGACGAGCAGCGGGCTCCACCCGTAGTTGGTCACCTGATTCACATCGGCGCCGGCCGCGAGCAGAAGGCGCACCGATTCCAGATCGTTGGCGCGCACCGCGAACACCAGCGGGGTGAGCCCGCCGCCTCTCGCGTCCCGCTGGTTCCGGGGACCGATTTGACTGACGACGTTGCTATTGTCCCGTTTCCTCGACGGCCTCGGATCGACAGCCTTGGCGTAGCGCACGGGCCGGGCCTGCCAGGCGGGGTCCGACACGGCGCTGACGTCTGCCCCGTGGTCGACGAGCAACTGGACGGCGGCGGGATGTCCCTGAGACGCCGCCCACATCAACGCCGTCGTGCCCCGGGATGCTTCCCTGGCGTTGAGGTCGGCGCCGCGATCGAGCAGCAGCGCCATCGTCGCGACGTTGCCGGTCCGGGCCGCCATCATGAGGACGGTTTCGCCGTTGAGCAGGCGCTCGTTCGCGTCCGCTCCCGCGTCGAGCAGGCGCCGGGTGACGACCGGATTGCCGGTCTCAGCGGCCAGGGACAGCGGCGTCGATCCGAAGCTGTTGGCAACCTTCGCGTCGGCACCGGCCGTGAGCAGCAGTTCGACGGTGGCGAGGTCGTCGCGATACACGGCCCAATGCAGCGCTGTCGCGCCATCGGCCTGGGGTGCGTTCACGTCCGCCTGTTCGCTCAGCAGGCGGCGGACCGCAGCCGCATCGCCACGCATGACGGCGTCGGCCACCTCACTCGTCGCGGCACCGAGACCCGTTGTGGCAAGCAGCAGGAGCGCCGCGCAGCTGCTGGCCCGTCGCAGATTCATGGTCATGGCTCCCTCGCCCGTTCGATCAGAGGTCTTCCAGCCGTCCGGTGCTGTCGCCGAAGCTTTCCCGGTGGATGTCGAAGCGATCCAGCAGGCTCAGCAGCAGATTTCCCGTTGGCACGGTCATGGTCGGGTAGGCCAGGTGGCGGTCACCCTTCAGTTGTCCGGTGGCGCCCCCGATCAGCACGTGGGGGACATCCTCGTGCCGATGCTGATTCGAGTTTCCCATGTTCGAGCCGTAGAGCACCAGCGAATGATCGAGCAGCGTCCCGTCCCCGTCCGGCGTCGTCGCCAGCTTGTCGACGAAGTACGCCAGCATGGCGACGTGGTAGCGATTCAACCGGGCGTATTCCGCCTTCCGCTTCTCGTGCTCACCGTGATGGGAGCCGGCATGGAACGCAACCGTGACGCCGCTTTCGGGGTACGAGCGAATGGTGAGGTCGCGGGCGAAGAGCATCGTGCCGACGCGAGTGATGTCGGCGCGGAGCGCGAGCGCGAGCAGGTCGAACTGCAGCTTGATGTGCTCGTCGAATGATTCCGGGACCCCGACCGGAACGGCGGTGCTGGTCGGCGCCGCAGCCGAGGCCTTGGCCGCGATCTGCAGTCGCCGCTCGATCTCCCGTACATCCTGCGCGTACTCGTCCAGGCGCAGGCGATCGGCCGGGTCGAGCCCGACCTTGAACCGCGAGAGGGTTGCCATCAGCGAGTCGAGGATGCTCCGGTCGTCCCGCCGGCGCGCGGCTCGCTCCTCGGCGGTGCCGCCGTCCCCGAACATGCGCTCGAACACGAGCTGCGGGTTCAGCTCCATCGGCAAGGGGGTCGTCGGCAGCGACCACGAGATGCTGTTCGTATAGGCGCAGCTGTAGCCCTCGCCGCAGTTGCTCGAGTTCGCGCCTGGATCTTCGACGGCCAACTGCATCGACGGGAGCAGTGTCTCCTGCCCGATCTTCTGGGCGATGATCTGGTCGATCGTCGTGCCGTTGTAGATGTCGGCGCCTGCGGTCCGCTTGGGTTTGTTCGCACAGAGGAAGGCCGACGCCACCCAGTGGTCGGGCGGGCTCTGACCCTCAGGCGCTTCCGCCGAGCGGGCGTGAAGGCCGCTCAGAATCACCGTCTGCTTCCGGAACGGTTCGAGCGGCTCGAAAATGGGAGGCATCGTGAAGCCGCTGCCGACGATGTCCGGCACCCAGTATCCGGGCGACATTCCGTGAGGAATGAAGTTGGCGATGAACCTGGGCTTCGGCGTCGCGGCCGTCTGCGCCAGCAGCGTCGCCGCCGGGACCATCGCGTCCAGCAGCGGCAAGGCGAGCGTCACACCGGTGCCGCGCAGGAAGGTCCGCCGGGGAACGTGCTTCTTCGCGATGAACATGTCGTCCTCTCTCGATGCTCAACGAGCGGCGGTCTGGGGCGCGACGTCCGCGCTCTTGATGTTGTTCTGGAATGGCGCGCTCTTGACGACGCCCAGCACGAGCGCTGAGAAGCGATAGTCGCCGCCGGCTGCGTCGCGAGCGAGCGAGCGCACCAGGGGCATGTCCTGAACCTCCACTCCCCGGCCCAGCGCGTAGGTCAGGAGCTTTTCCGCCATGACGCGGACGAACTGCTCCGAGTGCTGCATCAGGACGTCCCGCAGGCTCGCCACGCCGTCGACCTTCGTCCCGTTCGCGAGCACGCCGGCAGTGTCGATCGGCTGGCCATCGTCCTGGAGCCGCCACGCGCCGACCCCGTCGAAGTTCTCGAGCGCGAGCCCGATGGGCTCGAACAGGCTGTGACAGCTCGCGCACGTCG
>DATKCN010000376.1:0-2384 GCA_035513175.1 Thermomicrobiales bacterium | reverse complement strand
CAGGGCGATGATGCCCAGGTTGCCCTGCGCCGCCGCGACGGAGGAACGGTCGCCCCTGCGTCGCGCCAGCGTCAGGCTCTCCTCCAGCATCCCGGTCGCCTGCTCGATGTCGCCCCGCATCAGGGCCACCAGCCCGAGATTGCGAATCGCGAGGATGACGTTCTGCTCGTCGCCCGTCTCCCGCGCCACGGCCAGGCACTGCTCGAACAGGGATGCGGCTCGGGCGAAATCCCCCTGCTTGTACGCGACCGTTCCCAGGCAGACCAGCGGGGTCGCCTTGCCCCGTTGTTCGCCGAGCGTGTCGAACAGGGCCAGCGCCTGCTCGCTCAGCCCGGTCGCGGCCTGGTAGTCGTCTTGTCGCTGGGCCAGCATCGCGGCGCCGGCCAAGGCCATCGCGCGTTCGACGCTCGCGGCCCGCGCTCCCGGCAACGCCAGCAGCGTGTCCAGATGCGCGCGTCCTTCGGTCAGGTAGCCCCGGCTGAGCCAGAACGGCCACAACAGCGCGCCAAGCTTGAGCCCTTCGAGCGCGTCATTCTCTTCTTGCCAGCGCAGCGCCTCGCGCAGGTTGTCGTGCTCCAGGTCAAGCTGGTCCAGCCAGCGGTCCTGTCCGGCGCGATCCAGGAAACGCGACGCTTCCTGCGCCAGGTCGGTGAAGCAGCGCGCGTGTCGCTCGCGATACTCGCGCGTCTCGCCGTGGGCTTCCAGTTGCTCAGTCCCGTAGGCGGCGATCGATTCCAGCATGCCGAAGCGGGGCTCGTCCTCGTCGGACGCCTCGGTGCGCCGGGCCAGGCTGTGGTCGATCAACGATGTCAGGTCGTCCAGCGTGTCGAACGAGCCGTCGCCGGCCACCGACTCGGCGGCCTCCAGCGACCAGCCGCCGGAGAAGACGGAGAGGCGCCGGAAGAGCGCCCGCTGGCCGGGGGTGAGCAGATCGTAGCTCCAATCGATCGTGCCCCGCAGCGTCTGGTGGCGGTCCGGCAGGTCTCGCTGCCCGCCGGTCAGCAGGTCAAGCCTGCGGCCCAGGCGGCTAAGCATGGCGCGCGGGTTGAGCAGCCGGGAACGCGCCGCCGCCAGCTCGATCGCCAGCGGCCAGCCATCCAGCCTGCGGCAGATGTCGACGACGTCGGCGACGTTGCTTTCCGTCAGCGCGAAGGCCGGGCTGGCAGCCGAGGCGCGCGCCACGAAGAGCTGGATCGCCGGGCACTCCAACGCCTGCTCGACGTCCGGCGCCGCGCCCGGCGCCGGGAGGCCCAGCGGCGGCAGCGGATACTCCCGCTCGCCGCGCAGGTTCAGCCGCACGCGGCTGGTGACGAGAATCTTCAGCCGCGGGCAGTAAGCCAATAGTTCGGCGACGAGCGGCGCGGCCGGGGTGATCTGCTCGAAATTGTCCAGCACCAGCAGCATGTGCTTGCCGGCCAGGTACTCCCTCAACGTCTGCAGCAGTGACTGCCCGCCGGACTCACGCACTCCCAGCGTGTTCGCGATGGTCGGGGCGACCAGGTCGGGGTCGGTCACCGTCGCCAGCGCGACGAAAAAGACGCCGTCGTCGAAGGTGTCGACCACCTCGGCGGCGGCGTGCAGGGCCAGGCGCGTCTTGCCCATCCCGCCGGGGCCGGTCAGTGTGGCCAGCCGCGTGTCGCTGTCCCCAGCCAGGATTGGAGCCTCGTGCAGCTCCCGCTCGCGCCCGATCAGGTCCGTGGGCTGTAACGGCAGGTTGTGGGGACGGTAATCGAGCGTCTTGAGGGCCGGAAACTCGGACGCCAGCCCATCAGCGACGACCTGCAGGATGCTCTCCGGGTATTGCAGGTCCTTGAGCCGGTGCTCGCCCATGTCCCGCAGCGTCACGCCCGGCGGCAGCGACTCCCGCGCCAGGTCCGAGACCGGGCGCGACAGCAGCACCTGCCCACCGTGCCCGGTCGAGAGCAGCCGCGCCACCCGGTTGAGCGCCTGACCGAAGTAGTCGCCGTCTCGCAATTCCGCCTGGCCGGAATGCAGCGCCATGCGGACGCGAATCGGGCCGGTGGCGCCCCAGTCCTCGGCCGCCAGCCGTCGCTGGGCGGCGATGGTGGCCTCCAGCGCGTCGGACGGGCGCGCGAAGGCGGCGCAGACGGCGTCGCCCACCATCTTGAAAACGACGCCGTGGTGCTCCGCGATGACGCCGCGCAGCACCGCGTCATGCCGGGCGATGGTCGCCGACATGGCGTCCGGGAAGCGCTCCCAGAGGCGGGTGCTGCCTTCGATGTCGGTAAACAGGAAGGTGACCATGCCTTCCGGCAGGTCAGCCACGGCGCGTCCCGTTCATGCTGAGCCTTGTCTATCCAGCCGGCGCCGGTCGCGCCTGGCTGCCGGCATGCCCGGATAGGGAGACTATGGTGCGCGCGGCC
>DATKCN010000375.1:0-3175 GCA_035513175.1 Thermomicrobiales bacterium | reverse complement strand
GAACGCGCTCCTGAACTGGATACGGGCTCATGTCTAGGTAGCCGAGATAAGGGGAGTTATCACAAGTTGTTATCCATGCTCTCTCGTGATGTCCGTCCACTGTCTCAATACCCAGCAACGGCGACGTGTAGTGAGACGTTGATTCTGAGACGCGATTCCGAGACAGAGAATCTATGCAAACCTCACGCCTGATCGAGCAAACGACGGATGCGTCGAATACGGACGTTTTTGAGACGGTCGTGACCTGCCCCCATTTATTGGTCCACCCATTATGAGACACCCGCGACATCGAAGCTGTCGAACGATCGAATGAATTGCTGATGTACCTCCTTGGGCGTCTGGTGGCCCAGACTGCTGTGCGGCCGAACCTGGTTGTAGTCGATGCGCCATGCCTCGAGTAGCTGGCGAGCCTCGGCGAGGCTCACGAACCAGTGTTGGTTGAGGCACTCATCACGGAGCCGACTGTTGAAGCTCTCCATCACAGCAGTTTGAACCGGCTTCCCGGGCTCGATGAAGTGCAGGCGGATCCCGCGCTCATATGCCCACTGGTCCAACCGACGGCTGGTCAACTCCGGACCATTGTCCATGACGATCTCGGCTGGTTGCCCTCGTTCGTCGATGATCTGCTCCAGCACCCGCACAACGGTTGCACTCGGCAGCGAGGTGTTGACCTCGATCGCCAGTGCTTCCCGGGTGCAGCTATCAAGTATGGACAGCACCCGGATGCGTCGGCCCCGGCTAAGGGCATCACTCATGAAATCCAGCGTTCAACTGGCATTCGGCACCAGCCCAATGGATGGGTGCGGCACCCATGGTCGCGCCACTCGCTTGCGTCTTCGTCGCCGGCCTGCTGCAAGCGTTGCATCGCCTCGTCCTGCTCGATGCGTCGGGCATGGCGTTGCCGGCGGGCTTCGGCCTGCTGGTGCAGGCGGAGATGCGGCCGGTTGGGCATGATCGGGCCGGAGGAGATGTTGGGTAACTCCAGCGGCGCTGCCGCTGGCAGCGTGTCAGGATCCAGCGCCTCGGCAGCCGCACGCAAGGTGGAGCTGTGCTGGAGCAAGCTCTCTTCGACGACCTCAACCAAGTTCTTGAGCAGATGCCAGCGGTCGGCGACCTGTTGGGCTTCAGGCGCACCAGTGCTCGCCACTTCGATATACGTGTCACCCCGGCCACGGGCAATGACCTCGATGCCCGGATGCTGGCGCAGCCAGGTCGCGATCGACTCGACCTCCGGGTCTGGTAAGAACTCGACGAAGCGATGGCGTTCGAGATCGACGATGATCGTCCCGGAGTGATTGCCTTTGCGCCACGCCCAGTCGTCGATGCCGACTACCCGCGGCGGTGAGGACGCGGTTCAACGTCGACGACACGCCAGACGTTGGCAGCGCCCGGGACGAAGGGGAACCCGGTGAGTTGCCCGATGTACTAGGTACCGTCAGGACCGAGTGTCAGGCCAGTCGGCACCGCTTCCATCGGGATCTGTGTGCCTGGCGCCAGTTCGAGGAATGGCGGAGCGTCAACCGTTGTCGGCGCGAAGACGGCGAGTGTGCTGATCGTGCCGTCCAGCGCCACGTGTAACAGCGCATTCGGACCCGCGTCGGCCACGACAAACCCATCGGCAACCATCACAAACGAGAACGGGTTACTGTCAATCTGGGCGCCGTCCGGATTGGCTTCGGCCACGTAGGTCGACGCGTCGGCCACGATCTCCCAGGCGTCGTCGCCGGTCGAATCGAGGAAGGTAACCGACGGCAGGCCGCTGAGCGCGTCACTCTGCGCATTCGGCGAACAAGCGTCACTGTCATCGGCGATCAGCGTGACCGTCCCGGTCAATCCGAGGCAGCGCTCCATCTGCTCCTCGCCCTCACCGTACAGCACACGCTGGTCTCCACCGGATTCTGATCACGTTGCGGCGGCCAGCCTACTTGGGCTCCTGTGATTCAGGTACTCCACATCCGCACCTCTGCTTCAGTTGGGGAGTTATCACTGCTCCTTATACGCAGCATTCCAGGAACATCTGGAACACAGCTTCCGATCTCTCTCCCAGAGTCCTCATGCATCGCTCAGGACTCGCGGCAGGAGATGGGTGCTGGGTTGAGTCTGCGCCCATCCCAGCATGATTCCCTGTGGCGCAGCAGCGACCAGACGCGCGTGCTCAGCCCGCCTCGTTGCTACTGGGCGATCTCCGTTGTGCAATCATCTTCCGGCAGATGAATCTCATGTCCTCAGCCGTACCGAGACCGACCAAGAAGCCCGGCTCGTGGACCCCAGTGCCTGTGCGCATGTGCATCATCGCAGCCATCTTATTTGATCGGCGCTAACCTGCCAGACTGGACGTCGTAGACGAAGCCTGAGATCGGGATGTCCACTGGAATGAAGGGCGAGTTGCGGATCGTCGCGATGTCGTCGCGAGTGCTTTGTGCGACGTCCGAGAACGGCAGGAAGTCGATCTCGCTGGCGTCGGCGTCAAATCCCCCGGCGAGCTGCTCGCGGAGTTGATCGTTGCTGAACGTCAGCATCCCGCAGTCGGTATGATGGATCACCACGATCTCCCGTGTTCCGAGCAGTTGCTCCGAGATGATCAAGGACCGAAGAGCGTCGCTGCTTGCGCGTCCTCCCGCATTGCGGATGACGTGGGCGTCTCCCTCGTTCAGACCAAGCGCCTTTGCTGGATCGAGTCGCGCATCCATGCAGGTCAGAATTGCCACCTTCCGGCCTGGCGGCATCGGGAGATGGCCTTTGCTGAACGTCCCGGCATACCGCTCGTTCGCGGCGAGGAATTCAGATACGACAGACATGGTTGTCTCCTTTTCACTATATGCCGCGCGTGCCGGCGCGTACACGTCCGGCGTCTGGCGCGCAATCCGTCGTTCATGCTGCTGTAGATCGGTAGATGAAAACCGAGCGTCATCTCGACCGCTGGTGTTCATCGGCGTGGTCGAGCCGCGTGTGGTGCCACATGGATATCCCGCTCTCTGACCCGTCGCCGGACGGTCTCACGAGGCATGCTCAGCGTCTGGTGACGCGTACCGATCTGCTGTCATGAGCCTGGCCGACTCTGACATCGCGAAACCGGCGCGGCGTTCTAGATAGTCCACGAAGCGCACGAAGGGATCGAATCCGACGACCCGGGGAGCGTCGGTGACGAAGTTGGAGAGTGCGTTGATGTCATACA
>DATKCN010000374.1:0-2321 GCA_035513175.1 Thermomicrobiales bacterium | reverse complement strand
TTCGGTGGTGCGCATTGCGACCTGGAACGTCAACTCGTTGAAGGCGCGCATGGACCGCGTGCTCGACTGGCTCGAGCGTGCGCAGCCAGACATCCTCCTGATGCAGGAAACGAAACTGGCCGATGACGACGCGCCGCTCCTGCCGTTCCGGATGCGCGGCTACGAGCTCGTCCATCACGGCGAGGGGCGCTGGAACGGCGTCGCCATGGCGTCTCGATCGCCGATCGACGCCGGCAGTGTGATCACCAACTTCGGCGATGGCCCCGTCCGTGACAGCACGGCCGGGGCAGCGGCGAACTTCGCCGAGGAGGACTTCAACCCGTTCAACGAGGCGCGCATGCTGAGTGCCAAGACTGCTGATCTGCGCATCGTGACCGTGTACGCGCCCAACGGCCGAGTCGTGGGATCGCCGTTCTACGCGGGCAAGCTTGCCTGGTACGACCGGCTGCTGCGCTGGCTGAAGGAAAGCGTGTCGCCGGACGATGCGCTGGTCATCGGTGGCGACATGAACATCGCGCCGACCGACGCCGACGTATGGGACGCGAAGGCGGTCCACGGCGGGACGCACGTCTCCGGGCCGGAGCGCGAGCTGTTCGGCGAATTGCTCGATTGGGGTCTGGTCGACGGCTATCGGTCACGGCGACCCGAGCCCCATCGGTTCACCTGGTGGGATTACCGTGCCGGCAACTTCCACAAGAATCTGGGCATGCGCATAGACCACCTGCTGCTCAGCCGGCCCGTCACCGAGCGCGTGGTGTGGGCAGAGATCGATCGCGAGGCGCGCAAGGGCGTACCGATCCCGTCGGACCATGCGCCGCTGTTGATCGACCTGGACGAGCGCGGAGTGCCGATCGACGCCGGCTGGGAGGGCGCCCTCCAGCGCATCGCCGCGCGCACGAGACGCTAGTCTCCGAATCGCACCTGCGCGCTCCGGCACACGCTGTCAGCGGAGGGAGTGATGGTCAAGGAGTTTCGCGATTTTCTGCTCCGCGGCAACGTCGTCGATTTCCTGAACGCGCTCATCGCGTTCATCCTGGTGGCCCTGGCGATCTACTTCTTCGCCGTCAAGCCGGTGAACGCGCTCGAGGCACGCCGCCAGCGGGCAGAGGTCGACACCCCGACGACCAAGACGTGCACCGAGTGCGCGAGCTCCATCCCGCTGGCGGCGAAGCGCCGCCCCTTCTGCACTCAGCTGCAACCGTGGAGGGGCGGCCGTCCCAACCCGACGCCCTGCTGCAAGCGGCCCCATGAGAACTGGTAATGCGCATGGCAGGCCCAGTGTGGAACTGTCAGTGAGGTGACTCACTTCTCGGCGCTCCGTGAGCATCTGCGCACCAGCCTGTGGTTCATTCCGAGCTTATTCGCGCTCGCCGCGCTGATCGGCGGCCTCGTGCTGATCGAGGTCGACCGGCGCCTGCAGACCGACGGTTCGGCGTTCTACCTGTATGGCGGCACTCCCGAGGGAGCGCGCAACGTCCTCTCGACCATCGCCCAGTCGATGCTCACGCTCACCGGCTTGGTCTTCACCGTCACCATGCTCGTGCTTCAGCTCGCCTCGAGCCAGTTGTCGCCGCGTGTGTTGCGCACGTTCCTGGCCGATCGACAGAACCATGTCGTGCTGGGCTTGTTCGTGGCGACGTTCATCTTCACGCTGGTCGTGCTGCGTGACGTTCGCTCGACCGAAGGGCACGAGTTCGTGCCGTCGATCGCCATCTGGACGGCATTCGTGCTGCTCGGCGCCAGCGTGGCAGCGTTCATCTACTACATCAACCACATGGCCCACGCCATCAGGGCCAGCTCGGTCATCGCCAGCATCGCGTCGGACACGCGCGCTGCCATTGACCGCATCTACCCCGCCGAGCGGGACGACCAGCGATTGCCGACAGAGGACGACCTGGACGGGCTGCGTGCCGGCCGGGAGTGGCGGGATATCACGTCGGAGAGCGCGGGCTCGGTAGTCGACGTCGACGAAGACTCGATCATCGTCAGTGCCGAAGAGGCAGATGCCCTGATCGAGCTGGTGCCACGGGTGGGCGATTTCGTTCCCCGCGGGACGCCGCTCTTCCGGGTGAGTGGCGGCCCCGGCGGCGAAGACAGGCAGCAGTTCGATGACCACCTGCGCAACGACGTCACGTTCGGCCGCGAACGATCGATGCAGCAGGATCCCGCGTTCGGATTTCGGCAGCTGGTCGATGTCGGCGCCCGTGCGCTGTCGCCGGGCACCAACGATCCGACCACCTGCGTCCAGGCCATCGACCGCCTGCACGATCTCCTCCTCCAGCTTGCCGACCGGCCCTTTCCATCGCCGGTGCTGACCAACG
>DATKCN010000373.1:0-33580 GCA_035513175.1 Thermomicrobiales bacterium | reverse complement strand
GACGCAGGTAGCGGTCGGTGCGCCACTCTTTGGCCAGCTCGACCGACGCGCGGCGCAGATCCCCCTTTGCTTCGCGCAACTGCGTTTCGAACTTCTCAAAGAGGGTCATCGCGTCGGCCACGGCTCCAGCGAAGCCCGCGATTACGTCGCCGTCGTGCAGCGTGCGTAGCTTGCGCGCGCCGTGCTTGACGATCATTTCGCCGAACGTCACCTGGCCGTCGCCCGCCAGGGCGACGGCTCCGTGTCGACAAACCCCGAGTATGGTTGTGGCGTGGGCTCGTGGGAGAGAACTGGTTGGGCTCAACGTGCAGACCATTGCCAATCGTCGTCAGCAGTCATCGATCACAGCGATCGCCGGGGCGCGAAGCGCCAACCCGGAATTCTATCGCACATTGCCCCGGATGACCGGAAGCAGGGCTCGCAGCCGTCGTCGAGACGCAGCCAGCCCGTGTTCGCGTCATGGGCCAGACCCGGTCCAGTGACGCTGACGGTTCCGATCGGGATATCTGTTCGCAATCTGGCCTGACTCGACTTCCGGGTCGGCGCTGCTCGCTCGTGCGGCGCTCGATCGCGGCGCCGAAGCGCTGATTTCGATCCTGCTGCTGGAAGACCTTGCGAGCGGCGTCGCCGGCGACGCGCTGCGAGCAATCGCGGCAATGCACGCGTCTCAGTGGGGCGACTCATCGCGGCGGCGCGAGCGAGCGATCCGTTGTCGCTCGTCCCGCGCTGACGTGGATGTTTGTCCGGCGAGGGCGGGTCAGGCGGGGATGCGCTCGCTGTCCTGCGCGGGAGCAACGGTCATCCGATAGTCGCATTTCTGGCACTTGGCCGCGATCAGGCTCTTGCCGACCAGGATCATGACCCCACCACAGCGTGGACACGCCTCGGAGATCGGGCGGGACCAGGCCGAGAAGTCACACTCGGGGTAGCGGCTGCAGCCATAAAAGACGCGCCCCTTCTTCGTCCGGCGTTCGACGATGTCACCCTCACGACATTGCGGGCACGGGACGCCGATACGGGTCAGCAGCGGCTTGGCGTTGCGACACGCCGGGAAGGCTGAGCAGGCAATGAAACGGCCGAACTTGCCAAGCTTGATGACCATCGGGCTGCCGCACTGCTCGCAGACCTCGTCGGTCGGCTCGTCGCGGACCCTGACCCGTTCCATCGTCTGCTCGGCCTTGCCGACCGATTCGGCGAACGGGCCGTAAAACGCGCGGATGACTGGCGCCCACTGTCGATCCCCCGCGGCGATTTCATCGAGCTGTTCCTCCATGCCAGAGGTGAAGCCGATGTCGACAATCGAGGGGAAGTGCTCGACAAGGATATCGTTGACGACGAAGCCGAGCTCGGTCGGCACTAGCCGTCGCTGCTCGATCGTGACGTAGTTGCGCGCCAGCAGCGTCGCGATCGTCGGGGCATAGGTGCTGGGCCGGCCGATGCCGTTCTCCTCCAGCGACTTGACAAGCGTCGCCTCGGTGAATCGTGGCGGCGGCTGCGTGAAGTGCTGCTCCGGCACGAGCCGGATCAAATCGAGAATCTCTCCGGGTGACAGCTCTGGCAGCGCGTCTCGATCGATTTCATCGACCTCGTCATCATCGTCGCGTCCCTCGCGATAGACGGCCAGGAAGCCCTGGAACTTGATCACCGATCCGGTCGCCCGGAAGCGATAGGGCTTGTCGCCGCCCGCTGGGCCCGCGTCGATATCGACCCCGGTGTTGTCGAAGATTGCGTTGCGCATCTGGCTGGCGATGAACCGTTGCCAGACGAGGCGGTATAGCCGCAGCTGAGGTTGGCTCAGATACTGCTTGACAGTGTCTGGATGGCGAGCGGGATCGGTGGGACGAATCGCCTCATGGGCTTCCTGCGCCCCTTTGGACCGCCGCGTGTAGACGGGAGGGCGCTCGGGGACGAACTCGCCACCGAAAAAGCGCGCGATCGCGTCCTTCGCCTGTGCTTGCGCGGAGGCTGCGACGTTGGTCGAGTCGGTTCGCATGTAGGTAATGAGACCCTGCGTTCCGTCCGGGCCGAGGTCGACACCCTCATACAGTTCCTGAGCGATCTGCATCGTCCGGCGCACCGCGAGGCTCAGCTTGCGCGACGCTTCCTGCTGAAGTGTGCTGGTCGTGAACGGTGCCGCTGGCCTGCGTTGCGTCTCCTTGACCTGCACATCGGCAACGGAGTACTCGGCGCCGCTCAGGCCGCGCACGATCGCGTCGGTCGTTGCGGCGTCGGGCAGGTCGGCCTTCTTGCCAGCGACGCGCGACAGGCTGGCGGTGAACGACGGGCGCTTGCCGGTCACGCGCTTCTCCAGCTCGGCGTCGAGTGACCAGTACTCGCGAGAGACGAACTCCTGAATTTCGCGCTCACGCTCGACGACGAGCCGCAAAGCCACCGATTGGACGCGGCCGGCGGAGAGGCCGCTCTTTACCTTTTTCCACAACAGCGGCGAGATCGAGTACCCGACGAGCCGGTCGAGGATGCGCCGAGCCTGCTGGGCGTCGACCAGGTCCATGTCAATCTCACGCGGGTTCTCCATCGCCCGGCGCACCGCGTTGGGCGTGATTTCGTTGAACACAACGCGGCGCACGGTTCCGTCGGCCGGCTGCGTCGCCTGCACAAGGTGCCAGGCGATGGCTTCTCCCTCGCGGTCCGGGTCGGTCGCCAGAATGACCTCTGTCGCTCCCTGGACGAGCTCCTTCAGTTCCTTCATTGTCTTGAGCTTGTCGCGGGGAACCATGTACTTTGGCTGGAAATCGTCGTCGATCTGGATGCCGAGCGTGCTCTTGGGCAGGTCGCGCACATGACCCATCGAGGCCCTGACCGAATAGCCGCGCCCGAGATAGCGCTCGATCGTGCGTGCCTTGGCGGGAGATTCGACGATGACGAGACGCGTCGCGCCGGAGCGCTTCCCCGTCGTCGTGGCCCGGGCGCGCGCCGACGTTCCCTTGCGGACGACGTTCTTCGTGCCGGGGGACGGCGGCTTCTTCCTGGTAGTCGTTCCGGACTTGGCTCCGGTTCGCGGTCGTGTTGTGCCCGTCATTCGATTACGAGTGCTTCTCTCATATGCGATTGCGATCGCCCTGTCGCGGCGTCCCTGACTATATCAATCGTGTCGAGCCCCGCAACCTGAGCTGCGCTACAACGTCTTTCACCTGCTGCGCCTGCGACCGGTCACAGACGAGCACGGCGTCGTCCGTATCGACGACGACGACGTTGTCGAGGCCAAGCACGACGATCATGCGCTCGCCGCCGACCACGACGGCGCCTTGCGAGTCCTGAAACAACACGTTACGCGCCAACGCGATGTTTTCGCCGTCGCTGTTCGCGAGCAGGCGACCGAGGCCGTGCCAGTCGCCCAGGTCGGTCCAGCCGAATGAGCCGGGCACGACGGCGACATTCTGCGAGCGTTCGAGGATGCCGTGATCGATCGAAACGTCCTCGATGGTTGGCCAGACGGCGTGAAAGGTGGCCTCGCCGCGAGGGGTGTCCCAATCGGCGGCGATCGTGTCCAGCGATTGCGCGAGCTGAGGCAGGAGACATCGCATCTCGGCCAGCAGCGCGCTCGCCTTCCAGACGAACATGCTCGAGTTCCAGAGGTAGCTGCCCGAGGCGACGTACTCTTCCGCGGTAGCCAGGTCCGGCTTTTCCCTAAACGACGCCACCTTGCGCACCGTCAGTCCCTGACGGACCCCGATGTCGTCGCCGGCGCGTATGTATCCGTAGCCAGTCTCCGCATAGCCGGGTTGAATCCCGATTGTGACGAGATAGTCTTCTTCCGCGAGCTCGATCGCGGCGCGCACAGCGCGCTCGAAGTCCTCCGGCTGAGAGACGGCATGGTCCGACGCGAACGAGCCGACGATCGCGTCCGGATCCCGGCGATGCGCGATGGCGGCGCTCAACCCGATGACGGGCCCGCTGCCGCGCGCGTCCGGCTCGACGATGATCTGGTCGCGTGACAGCTCGGGCAGCTGGCAAGCGATTTCAGCGGCGTGCGCCCTGCCGGTGATAATCGACAGGCGCTCGATCGGACAGACGCGGCACAGGCGGTCTACCGTTTCCTGGATCATGGTTCGCGGACCTGGCAGCGGGAGCAGGAACTTCGGGCGGTCCGCCCGACTCAGCGGCCAGAGCCGCGTGCCACTCCCTCCAGCCGGGATCGTCGCGTAGAAAGCCCTCGTCATGAATCCTGTTTTCCGATAGGCATGATGTCGTTGGTCGCAAATGGTAAGTCGACGGTCAGGCGCGAACGTAGTGCTGTGAGCCGGTCTGCCGGACGATGCCCTTGAGCTCCATCGCCAGTAGTGTGCCACTTGTGTCCTGTATGGTCAGTCCGCTTTCGTGACACAGGTCATCGACGTGGCGCGGCTCCGCGCCGACCAGCGCATACAGTATCCGCTCCGCGGGTGTATCAGGCAGCTGCATTCGTGTTTGCGAATGCACCGTAGCCGACGCAATATCCAGTTGATCGAGGATGTCGTCTGCGGATGTCACGAGCAATGCGCCATCGCGGATCAGCGCGTGGCTGCCGGCGCTGGCGGATGAAAGCGCGGAGCCGGGGACAGCGTAAACATCGCGTCCCTGGTCGGCCGCGAATGTCGTCGTGATGAGTGCGCCGCTGCGTTCTGGCGCCTCAACGACCAGCACACCGCGGGACAGTCCACTGATGATCCGATTTCGAACCGGAAAGTTCCGAGCGTCGGGGCGGGCTCCGAGCGGGAATTCGCTGACCAGGGCGCCGGACTCGGCGACGCGCGCGGCGAGCGCGCGATTGCGAGGCGGATAGATGGTGTCCAGGCCACAACCGAAGACCGCGATCGTTCTCCCGCCAGCGTCCAGCGCGGCCCGGTGCGCGGCGGTGTCGATTCCCAGCGCCAGCCCGCTTACGATTGTGACGCCGGCCGCGGCCAGGTCGCGACTGAGGCGCGCCGCCATATCGAGTCCATAGGTCGTCGCGCGGCGCGTGCCCACAACGCCGATTGCCAGTTCGTCTCCGGTCGTCAATGAGCCTCGCACGTAGAGCAACGGTGGTGGCGACTGGATGTGCCGCAACAGGCGCGGATAGTCATCGTCGTCCAGCGTCAGCACTGACACGCCATTCCGCTCAAGGCGATCCAGCTCATCATCGAGGTCGATGGTCGATCTGGTTTTGACGATCGAGCTCGCGACATCTTCCGAGACTCCCGCCTGCCGAAGCTCCGGTCCAGAAACGCGCCAGGCTGCCTCAATTGAGCCGAAGTGCTCGACAAGGCGAGATATGCGCGCCGCGCCGACGCCGGGAGTGAGATGGAATCCGATCCAGAATCTCAACGAATCGCTCGGCATCGCGGCAACCTCCTCGCGGTGAGCCGCGCAGTTATACGGACGATGCGTCGTCCTCGTCAATGGCGCGACGTATCGGCAGGGAGGCCCGGGCTCCTATGCTAGAATGCGCCCGGCTCACATGACGCATGCAGCTGCCGTCGCCGCCTACTCCGACCACGCGATCTGGAGTGCGGTCGCTGGCCGCGGAAGGAGGAGACTCGCGTGGAACTACCCTTGCAACCCTTCGCGTATTTCGAGGGCGAGTTCGTCCCGTCCGATCAGGCGAAGGTCAGCATCGCGACACACGCGCTACAGTACGGCACGGGCGCGTTCGGTGGCATTCGGGGCTATCTGGATGTAAGTGAAGAAACGATCAACATCTTCCGCCTGCCCGATCACACACGCCGGCTCATGAACAGCGGGCGGATACTGCGGGCCAGGCTCGAGCTTGACGCGAGTGGACTCGCGGCGGTAATTCAGGAGCTGGTGGCGCGCAACAACCCGAAATCGAACGTCTACATTCGCCCTTTCATATACAAAGCCGGACTCGACCTGACGCCGAGCCTGCGGGACGTTCGGGACTCGCTGGCGATCTACATGATCGCCTTCGGGGACTACTTCGCGATGGATAAGCCGTTGCGCGTGATGGTCTCATCGTGGGTGAGGTTGAACGACAACATCATTCCTAGCCGCGGCAAGATCACCGGCGGGTACATCAACTCCAGCCTGGCCAAAGATCAGGCGGACGAAGCCGGGTACGACGACGCGCTCATGCTGAACACGGCCGGCAAGGTTGCCGAGGGCAGCGGCGCGAACCTGTTCCTGGTGCGCAACGGCACGCTGATCACATCGCCGATCAACAGCGACATCCTGGAGGGCATTACCCGCCGGTCAATCCTGATGTTTGCGCGTGACGCCGGCATCCCGGCGGAAGAGCGTGAAATCGACCGCTCCGAGCTGTACGTCGCGGACGAAGCGTTCTTCTGCGGCACCGGAGCGCAGGTGGCGTCGATCGGCTCCGTTGATGGGCGAGCGGTCGGAGACGGCACGCGGGGACCGATCACCGAGCGCATCCAGGACATTTTCTTCAGCCTGGTGCGCGGGCAGGATAGAACGTACGACGAGCTGCTGACGAAGGTTCCGGTTCGACCGTGACATCGCGGGCGGTTCGGGGTCCGGCCGCCGGCTTGCCGCCGCACTGGCATTGGCGGGCAAATCCGGCCGAATTTGCCATCGATTCAGGTGGATTGACCCAGATTTTCGAGCCATGCTATACTGCGAAAGACGCCAGCACAGGACAGACTCGACACATTGCAGACAGAGCGTTCGGAACACGGACGCAGGCGGCCACAGAGCCGCCATTGCACATACCTGCGACAGGGGGCAGTATGTGCTTTCATATGCGATGGTAATCGGGTAGAGTGTGGGCAGAGGGAGAACTCCTCGAAAACCAGCAAGGTAGGCGAAGGAGCAGCGATGGAACCGCTACTCGATGTGAAGAACCTGAAGACTCAGTTCTTCACCCAGGACGGCGTTGTTCGGGCAGTCGACGATGTGTCCTTCCACATCATGCCGGGCGAAACACTGGGGATTGTGGGTGAGTCCGGATGTGGCAAGAGCATCACTGCCATGTCGCTGATGCGCCTGATTCCGTCTCCTCCAGGCAGGATCGTCAATGGCTCGATCGTTTTCGAGGGCGAAGACATCCTGACGATGAGCGACGAGGAGATGCGCAACGTCCGGGGCAACAAGATCGCCATGATCTTTCAGGACCCGATGACGTCGTTGAACCCGGTGCTGTCGATCTCCAGGCAGATCGGTGAGACCCTCGAGCTGCACATGGGCATGAGCAGGTCGCAGTCGCGCCGCCGCGCGATCGAGCTGCTCGAGATGGTGGGCATCCCTAACGCGGACCAGCGCGTCGATCAGTATCCGCACCAGTTTTCGGGCGGCATGCGCCAGCGCGTGATGATCGCCATGGCGTTGTCGTGCAACCCCCGCCTGCTGATCGCCGACGAGCCGACGACGGCGCTTGACGTGACGATTCAGGCGCAGATTCTCGACCTGATTCGCAACCTGCAACTCGAGCACAATACGGCGCTGATGCTCATTACTCACGACCTCGGCGTCGTCGCGGGCATGACCGACCGCATCAACGTGATGTACGCCGGTCACGTGGTCGAAGCTGCTTCCACCGAGGAGCTGTTCGCGAATCCTCGTCACCCGTACACCGTCGGCCTGCTCAATTCGATTCCACGCCTCGACGCAACTCGCAAAGCAAAGCTCGATCCCATCCGCGGCCTTCCGCCCGACCTCATCGATCTTCCCGACATGTGCCCGTTCCTGCCGCGTTGTGACTTCGCGCGGGAGAAATGCGAACAGCAGAACCCACCGTTGCTTGATGTGCATGCCGCACACAAGTCGGCCTGCTGGTACTGGGAGGAAGTCAGTAAAGAAGGGCCGAAGGTGTAGCGATGTCGACTTCCAGGACGTCCGGGCGACCCGGATCAAACGGTTCATCGGGAGTGGCAGAGGGCGAGGTCCTGCTCGACGTCGAGAACCTCGTGATGCACTTTCCGCTCACGCAGGGCATCATCTTCCAGCGCCGTGTCGGCGCCGTGCAGGCGGTTGACGACATCTCGTTTCAGGTCAGGCGGGGCGAGACGCTCGGCCTCGTCGGCGAGTCAGGGTGCGGCAAGAGCACGACCGGTCGCGCCATCCTGCAGCTCTACAAGCCCACGTCCGGCGCGGTCACATTCGAGGGACGAGACCTGACGAAGCTTGACGGCGGTGACATGCGCAAGATGCGCCGCCATTTGCAGATGATTTTCCAGGACCCGTATGCCTCGCTCAATCCGCGCATGACGGTCGGATCGATCATCAGTGAGCCGATGCAGATCCATAACCTGGTGCCGCGCGACCAGCGTGCCCGCAGGGTCCAGGAGCTGCTGGAAACCGTTGGCCTCAATCCGTATTTCGCGAACCGCTACCCCCACGAGTTTTCCGGCGGTCAGCGGCAGCGCATCGGCGTCGCGCGCGCCCTTGCAGCAAGTCCGGACTTCATCGTCGCCGACGAGCCAGTTTCGGCGCTCGACGTGTCGATTCAAGCTCAGATCGTAAACCTCCTGGAAGACCTGCAACAGCAGTTCAACTTGACGTACCTGTTCATCGCGCACGACCTTTCCGTGGTGCGTCACATATCCGACCGCATCGCCGTGATGTATCTCGGCAAGCTGGTGGAGCTGGCGGACCGCGACTCGCTATGTGCCGATCCGCTGCACCCGTATACGAAGGCGCTGCTGTCGGCGGTGCCGATTCCGGACCCGGTGGTCGAGAAGCGCCGCGAGCGCATCATCCTGACTGGCGACGTGCCCAGTCCGATTAACCCGCCGTCCGGGTGCCACTTCCATACCCGCTGCCCGTACATGATGCCGGTCTGCAAGGAGATCGATCCCCTCTTTGTGGATCAGGGTGGCGGCCACTTCGTCGCCTGTCATCTCTATCCGAACTCCGGCGCGGACGGAGCAGGATTCGAATCGCGCGAGGTCGCGTCAGCCTGACGCGCACCGATCGACCACGTCTGCACGGCGCCACGGTTCAGTCCGTGGCGCCTTTTCGTCCAGGTGGTGTTTACTGACGAGGCGTCGCAGGCGTCGATCGGGCGCCTGAAGTCACGAAAGGCCGCGCTCCTGGATGATCGGATCGAACCTCGACTCGGATGTCGTGCTCGCCAGAATGATCGGCTTCATCATCGGCGTCACCATCCACGAGTTCGCGCACGCCTGGACCGCCCTGCGTCTCGGCGATCCGACGGCGGCGCGCATGGGCCGCATTACGCTGAATCCCATCGCCCACTTTGACCCGATTGGCTTCATAGGGCTGATGCTGATCTCCCTCGGCTGGCCGGCATTCGGCTGGGGACGGCCCGTTCCCGTGAACCCGAATCTGCTGCAGGGCCATCGCAAGGGAATGGCAGTTACGGCAGCCGCGGGACCGCTTTCCAACATCATAATCGCGACAGCGCTGGCGATTCCGCTGCGTTTCAGCGGAGCGGAGCTGGATGGCTTCGACTACACGCTCGTCACCCAGATGATCTTCGTGAACCTCCTGATGGCGGCGTTCAACATGATCCCGATACCCCCGCTGGACGGCTTGAAGATTCTGACGGGGTTCCTGCCCGCGTTCTGGTATCAGTACATCGTGCCGATGGAACGGTATGGCTTTGCCATTCTACTCGTCGTGATTCTGATGGGCGGACGTGGAATCATTGCAGCCATGTATCTCCCGGTGTTCGACCTCTTTCGTGGCGCGATCGTGGGGCAGGGGGTTCTGTGACCGGAATCTCCGAGTCCATTCGCGCGCGGCGCTCGCTGTTTCGGACCGGCTCCAGCGTCTGGCGGGTCAGGCAGTTCGTCGCGTCGGTGCTTAATGTCTCCGATCCCGGGATAGACGACGAGCTTCGGAGGCTGGTGTCGAACGAGGAGCAGTGGGCGCTGCTGGCGCGCCTGTCCCCGTTCGACCGCTCACATCAGTTGCGGGTGCGTCGCCATCTCGTCGAGCGCGGGTGTGACGATCCGGACCTGCTGCTGGCGGCGCTGCTGCACGATGCCGGCAAGGCCGATGACTGCGGAATGGCGGGGTCGCCGGCGCGGGCGCTGAGCGTGCTCGCGCGGCGGGTTCCGGGCCTGAATTGCCGATTGACGACCGAGCGGCATCCGCGCTGGCTGCACGGCCTGTATCTCGCCGAGCATCACGCACAGCTGGGCGCGTCGCTCGCCCGTGCGGCCGGCGCTTCCGAACGCTGCTGCGAGCTGATCTCACGGCACGAAGAGGATACCGTCGTCGACGATCCGCTGCTGGCCGCGCTCGTTGCCGCCGACAATGCGGTGATTCGATGACGCGCAGCGCGATGGCTCATGAGTCGCTGGCGGGTTACCAGCTCAGGCTGCCCTCGTTCGAGGGCGCGCTTGACGTGCTGCTGTCGCTGATCGAACGCGAGCGGATGGAGATATCCAATCTGTCACTCGTGACGGTCACGGATGGGTTCCTGGCGTACATCGCGGACATGCGGGACCCACCTCCCGCCATGCTGGCAGAGTTCGCGGGCATCGCGGCGCGGCTGCTGGTGCTGAAGTCGCGGTCGCTGTTGCCACGGCCGGATGCTCTTGAACCGGAGACCGATGTCGACGATCTGGCTGCTCAACTCCGCGACTACCAGCAGGCGAAGCAATCGGCTGAGATGCTGCGTGACCGCCATGTGAGTGGTGTGCAGACATTCAGCCGCGGACGACGCGAGCTGGAGGCGCCGACGCGCATCGTGCTCGTGCCGCCACCGCTCGCGCACCTGCATCGCGCCCTGCTTCGGACGCTGACGAGGGCACGCCCGGCGCCGGACGTGGTGGCGATGACCCCGCTCGTCACGATTTCCGACATGATCGACCGGTTCCGTTCGTTCCTTTCGCGCTCACGGCGCACGTCCTTCAGGGACATGGTTGGAAGCGAGACGCGCTCGACCCGCATCGCGGGCTTCATCGCGTTGCTGACGCTGTGGCGCAGGGGCGAGGTGCACGTCAGGCAGGACGACCTGTTCGGCGACATCAGGATCGAGGGGCTTGCGGACCTGGGCAATGCAGACGCGGCGGCAGATGACTGATCCGGCGCCGGTCCAACCGCAGCTTGAGCTGATGGAATTCGATGAGGACGACGCGCCTGCCGTCCTGGAAGCGATGCTCTTCGCCTCCGGCGAGACGGAGGACATTGTGACGCTCGCCGCCGCGCTAGGCTGGAGCCGCCGGAATGTCCGAGCGGCGATTGACATGCTGGAACGCCAACTAATGGAAACAAAGCGCGGCGTCGCTTTACAGCGTTCCGGGGAAAGCGTGCAACTCGTCACTGAGCCACGTTACGCGCGCCCCGTCGCCCGGCTGCTGGGCATCGAGCGGCGTGCCAGGCTGTCAACTGCCGCGCTGGAGACGCTGGCGCTCGTCGCGTACCGGCAGCCAGTTACGCGCGCCGAGATCGAGGCAGTTCGCGGCGTGGACTCCAGTGGCGTGCTTTCGACGCTGATCGCACGCGAGCTGATTGAAACGCTGGGGAGGCGGCCGACGGCGGGGAGTCCCGTGGAGTACGGCACGACCTCGATGTTCCTGCAATTCTTTGGGCTGATGTCGCTCAGCGAACTGCCTGATCCTCCGGAGTCCGGCGTTCAGGCGTAGCCTGCCGCCGTCAACGCGCGGATTCTCGCGATGACGCTGGCGATCGACTCGATTGCGCGGTCGATCTCGTCACGGGTGTTGTCCTTCCCGACGGTGAGCCGCAATGATCCGCGCGCCATGCCATCGTCCAGCCCGATCGCTCGGAGGACGTGTGAGGGCTCCATTGAGCCAGTCGAGCAGGCCGAGCCACTTGACGCGGCGATGCCGAGCATGTCGAGACTCAGCAGTAGCGGCTCGCCATCGACGCCGCCGAATGTGAGGTTGACGTTGTTCGGGAGCCGGCGCTCCGCATGACCGTTGAGGCGCGCATCGGGAACGCGCTCCAGCAGCTCGTCTATCAGGCGATCGCGCAACGTGCGCGTGTGTGCGACACGCTCTTCGAGTTCGTGGTACGCCAGGGCGAGGGCTGTCGCCATGCCGACGATGAGCGCAACGTTCTCGGTGCCTCCTCGGCGTGTGTTCTCCTGACCGCCTCCGTGTTGCTGCCAGGCGAGCGGGACGCCTTGGCGGGCGTACAGCGCGCCGACGCCCTTGGGACCGTAGAACTTGTGGGCGCTGAGGGTGAGCAGGTCCACGCCGAGTAGGTCGACATCGAGCGGCAGCGCCCCCGCAGCCTGTACGGCATCGGTATGCATCGCAATGCCGCGCTCGCGCGCCACGCGGGCGATGTCCTGGAGCGGCTGGATTGTGCCGATCTCATTGCTAGCGAGCATGACGGAAATCAGGCACGTGTCTGGTCGAAGCGCCGCCGCAACGGCATCCGGCGCGACGATGCCATCCTTGTCAGGCAGAACGTGTGTCATCTCGAATCCGTGGAGGTCGAGCGAGCCTGCCGCCTGCAAGACGGACGGGTGCTCGATCGCCGAGATGACGATGTGGCCGCCGGGCTGCTCGCCCTGAAGGCGACGCCCCCAGGCAACCCCCTTGATCGCGGCGTTGTTGGCCTCCGTCGCGCCGCTCGTCATGATGATCTCCGAGGACTGGCAATTGAGGAGGTGCGCCAGCGTCTCCCGCGCCCAGTCGAGACCGGCGCGGGCATCGCGACCAAGGTCATACACGCTGGACGGGTTGCCGTAGCGTTCGGAAAAGAAGGGCAGCATCGCATCGAGGACACGCGGGTCCACGGGTGTCGTGGCGGCGTGGTCGAGATAGATGCAGGCGTCATTCATCGACCGACTCCTCCGTCGGAACGCGGGGCGGGCGCAGACCGGGGCATCGTCTCTGTCAGGGGTGCGCGGTTTCGAGTGGAATCGCCTTCGCCGTCCGTGGCCGGCGCGGGCGACTACCGCCGATGAGATCCGCCAGCGTCGTGGAGTCCAACGCCTCGACAATGTTGTCACGGACCTTCAGCCAGACGACGCGCGTGGCGCAACCATCCAGCAGCGGGCATATGTCCTCGGACTCGACCTCGGAGACGCACTCCATGGGCGCGACCGGTCCTTCCAGGACGCGATAGATGTCACCGACACGAATGTCCTCCGGCGCGCGCGCGAGCTCGTAGCCACCGTGCGCGCCACGGGTCGACACGATCAGGCCGGCGCGACGCATGACACCCATGAGCTGCTCGAGATAGGCGGCTGGGACCGATGAGTCGTGCGCTACACTGGTGAGCGCAACGGGACCGTTGCCGTACTCGCGCGCCAGCGAGACCATGGCCCTCATCCCATATTCTCCACGGGTGGAAACTTTCATGCGGCGGCGTCCTTTCGCGATCGCGCCGTCCCTGGGTGCTGGAACGAATCGTAACCTGTTCGTTCGCATGGGTCAAGCTGTTCTTGCGTCGTTCTGCGAGTAAGTCTCATTCCTGACGATCGTACCGTAGAACGTCGAGCCGGCCTGCCTCATTCCCAATCCGGGTTGTTACTGAGACGAATAACGCAGCCGCTGGACGAATGCCCGCGCTCGCCGCCGCCAACGCGAGCCGTGGGCGCTGACGTGAGCGTAGACGTGATCGAGCCGGTCGCTGGTGAAGATGCCTCGGTACTGGCCATCCTGGACCACCGCGACGGCTGACCTGTTCGAGTTCAGCAGCAGCGTGCGAACGTCGAGCACGGAATCAGTTACCTCGACCGTCGCGAAGCGGCGGTCCATGACGTCGCGGACGATGATCTCACGGTGCGACCCGTGCAGGTGGCGCAATACGTCCTGCCGCCAGAGCATGCCGATCACCGTCCCGGCCTGGGTGACGACGAGGTCTTTCGGGCCGTCCCGGACGGCGAATGCGAGCGGAACATCCGGCTCGATGCCTCCCGACTCCCAGAGCGCGAACTGGCCGACGAGCAATTTCCGCAGCCTCGACTCCATCCGCACGAAGCGGGCTTCCATGAATCCCGCGGCGATGACAAAGATGCCGACGAGTGGCAACAGCACATCACCCGCGACGATGCCGGCGATCATAAGCGCCACGGCAAACACCTGACCGATGTGGACGGCGATCCGCGTCGCGGTGAAGCGATCCGTGAAGCGCGTAATGACCGCGCGCAGGACGCGGCCGCCGTCCATCGGGAAGGCGGGCAGCAGGTTGAACAGCGCGAGAAGGACGTTGGCGATCCAGATATACAGGAGGAAGCCCGCGACCGAGATCTCATCGGCGTACAACAGGATCATCAGTGGATGGTCGCTGTGCCGGGCGGCGGCGACGAGCAGGACGGCAGGGGTTACGACGAGCGTGATGATCAGGTTAACGAGCGGTCCGGCCAGCGCGATAAGTATCTCGGCGCGCGGCTTGAGGACCATGTGCTCGACCCTCGCCACGCCACCGATCGGAAGCAACGTGATGTCGCGAACCTTCAGACCATAGTGCATGGCCACCGCGGCATGACCGAGCTCATGCAACAAAACGCACCCGAACACGGCGAGCAGCACGAGCACACCGAACACCATGCCGGGCAGTCCAGCGCCAGAACTGACGCCCCATTGGTAGGCGACCCAGATGAGCAGGAGCCCGAACGTGGGATGGACGCGAATCGACACGCCGCGCGCTGAACCCAGCTTGAATGTTCGTCTCACACGGTCCACCGCTCCACGGCCCGGGTAGTTCCCGGCGCCGACCCCAAGGGTCTCCTGACTCAGGTGATCATGATCGTCATCTTAGCAGACGGCCACGCCGCCGCGCCCGTCGTGACGACCGACGTTTTCGCGCCAGCGCCATGCTATACGCGTGGCACGTTGATTGCGTAAGCGGGGCATGCGAGACAGCCGCTTACGTGCTACCTTACATCTCGCGAGGTGGTGTTGACCTTTGGGATAGCAAGAATCAGACCATGGGTTCTGAGGGCGTGCTACCCGCCGCACCGGGTCTTGCGGGCATGTCGGGGAGGGGAACAGCGCGTATGAGCCGTATGGAAGCCGGAATGGAGCTCGGCGCCGAGCTCCGACAGTGGATCTCGCCGAGCCTGATCGAGGCGAACTACATTCTCAGTCTATCGCGCCAGGAGCTTGACGCGATTATCAACCAGGAGATGGAGTCCAATCCAGCGCTCGAAGTCGGGGACGAGACGATCTGTCCGGTGTGTGGTGGCGTGATCGAGGGAACCTTTTGCGTCACGTGCCTCATCTCACATGAGCACGATGGCAAAACAGAGTCGTACGAGGACTTCCCCGAGACGATGTATTCGCAGCTAGCGACGAAGGAGGACTCCGACGACTTCGATCCTATGACGCTCGTCGCGGGATCGATGCGGCCACGGGATCAGGTGGCGCTGGAGATCGGGACGTTGATCGGCAGCGAGCTGGTTCCGGTGGCCGAGTATCTTCTCGATTGCCTCGACGAGCGGGGCTTCGTCGATGGCGATCTACGGGATATCGCACAGCTGTTCTCGGTTCCGCTCGACGAGGTTGAAAATGTGCTCCTGGCGATCCAGGCGCTCTCCCCGCCCGGCGTTGGCGCCCGCGACCTGCGGGAATGTCTGATGCTGCAAATCGCGCACCTCTCCTCCATCAGCGCTGAGCTGCCGCCGTGCGTCGAGGAGATCGTCGATCGCTACGTGCAGGAGCTGGGAGCACACAAATTCGGGCTGATCGCGCGCGAGCTTGGAGTCACAGCGGAAGACGTGGAGCGCGCCCGCGATTTCATTCGTGGCAACCTTACCCCGTTCCCGCTCCAGAGCCAGGAAGCCCGCTACTGGCGAACCCCGCTGGAATCCCCCCACGTCGCGCCCGATGTCATCATCGCCATCACGGAGGGGCAGCTGGATGTCGAGGTCGTCGAGTCGCGCCAATCGCATCTGCGCGTCAACGCGATCTACGACCAGATGGCGCGGGCGGCGCTCGCGGCGCGCAAGAACAGCGAAATGGATGAGGAGACCCGGACGCACGTTCGCGAGCACGTCGCGCGGGCCAAGCTGTTTCTTGGCAACGTCCGCCAGCGACACGAGACACTGGCCCGCATTTCGCGGTGCGTCGCCGATCTGCAGGAAGAGTTTCTGCGCGACGGCGTTCGCAGGCTGCGTCCGTTGACGCGCGCCACCGTTGCCCAGCAGGTGGGGGTGCATGAATCGACCGTCAGCCGCGCGACGGCGAACAAGTACGTCATGCTGCCGAACCGCAAGGTCATACCATTCAGCGATTTCTTCACGCCGTCACTGAGCGTCAAGGACATGATCCGGGAGATGATCCAGGATGAGTCGGACTCGCTGACCGATAAGCGTATCGTTGAGCTGCTGCATCGGCGCGGCGTTCGCATCGCGCGTCGAACCGTCGCCAAGTACCGGTCGGAACTCAACATTCTGCCCAGCACGTTGCGCTGACGCGCGCCCGGGCCCGGCTGTCCACCGTGCGTGGCGGCGCGTGGCAGGCCAGCCTCTTCAGCGAGCGACCGCGTCTCGCTATAATCGGTTCCAGCAGCACGTGACGCGAGGCCGCGTGCAGGCAGGGAAGGGGCGCGCGCATGTTGCCACGACACATCCTGCGAGTCGATCAATTCGATCGCATGACCCTCGATCACGTTCTCGGGCACGCGCGGGCCATGCGACAGGTCGCCGAGCGCGGCGGCGACGAGCGGCTGAGCGGCAAGATCCTCGCAACGCTCTTCTACGAGCCGAGCACACGAACTCGACTGAGCTTTGAATCGGCGATGCTCAGGCTCGGCGGACAGGTCATTTCGGCCGAGGACGCCTCGGAAACGTCCTCCGCGGTCAAGGGCGAGTCGATCGAAGACACGGTGCGCATCGTCGAGTCGTACGCCGACGCCATCGTGATCCGACATCCCCTGGCCGGAACCCCGGAGCGGGGAGCGGCCGTAGCGTCGGTGCCGATCGTGAACGCTGGTGATGGCGCGCGCGAGCACCCCACACAGGCGCTGCTCGACCTGCTGACGATTTCTGAAGAGTTGGGCCGTATCGACGATCTGACCGTGGCGATGGTGGGCGATCTGCGCTATGGCCGTGCTCCACGCTCGTTGGCGATGCTGCTGGGGCTTACCCGCAATTGCCGCTTGAATCTGGTCGCGCCGCCGGGCATCGAGATGGCAGGCGACGTGCTGCGGACGTTGAGTGAGCTCGGCGTTGGCATCTCATTTGAGCCAGATCTGATGGATGTCGCGTCAGACGTGGATGTTATCTATGTGACGCGTGTGCAGCGCGAGCGCTTCCCGAGCGATGAGGCCTACCGCGCAGCGCGTGGATCGTACCGGTTCACCACTGAACACCTGCGCGTGATGAAGCGCGATTCGATCGTGATGCACCCCTTGCCGAGGCTCGATGAGGTCGACCCGGGAGTTGACGCGGACCCGCGGTCGGCCTATTTCCGACAAGCGCGCAACGGCGTATTCATGCGCATGGCGCTGCTCGATTTACTGCTACAGCCGTCCGGAGTGCTGGTCTGACGGGTTGGCGTTACCCGGATTCGGCGGGAAGCTCCGGCGCGGGACGACGCAGGTTGTACAACCCGGTCAGCAGCAGTATCGCCGCGATCACAACCATGACGGTAAGGACGCCAAAGAGGTCTGCGAAGGCGCCAGCGAACAGCACCGGCGCGAATGACGCAATGTTCGAGATCGTGAAGAACGTCGCGTACACGCGCGCCAGGCCGTGCTGGGGGCTCCCGCGCTGTAACAGCGTCTGGGCGGGGACGAGGATGAACGCGTTCGAGACCCCCAGGCACGCTGCCCAGAAGATGGTCACCAGGATCAGCGTTCCACCGGCCCCCTGATCGGCGAACCCGAACCAGCGACCTATCGGTTCCGTCAGCGCGAACAGCGTTAACGACACGCCAGCCCCGGTCAGCCCGTAGTCGACCAGCCGGGCGGGCCGGATGTAGCGGGCGACCCGATTCACGAGCAATGCTCCGAACAACACGCCCAGACCGGCCGGCGCCACAACGTAAGCGATGTCCTCACGTGGCAGCTTCAACACCGTTGCGATGAAGTCCGGTCCGAGGGCGGCAATCATGAGATATGTCGTGGTCGCGAACGTCAGGTAGGTGATGGCCTTGATCAGCACCGGGCGCTGCAGGATGAAGACCAGCCCCTCGCGCGCCTCATGAGCGAACTGGCGGAACGGGTGACGCTCAACCGCCGACGGATCACGTTGGGGCGGAGGCGTGCTCGGCAGCAACATCGCAATGCCGGTCGTCACGATGTACAGGAACAGTATGCCTATCATCGTGTTTTCGACTCCGAAAAGCTTGATCGCCAGCGGGCCCAGGGTCGCGAAGCCAAGCACCTGAGAGCCGGTGAACGTCAGGTTGAACAGCGCGTTCGCGCTCAGTAATTCACGGGGGGACACGATGCTTGGGATGGCAGCCGCCTGGGCGGGCCCGAAAAATTGTCCGACCGTCCCCAGAAAGAAGGTGATCGTGTAGAGCGCGGTCAGCGTAAACAGCGCGGGCCAGGCTGGGTCAAGCGCGATGAACGCAAGCACCGCCAGCGCGCGCAGCCCATTCGCGATGACCATGACCGTGCGCTTGTTCGTGCGCTCGACCACAACCCCGGCAACGGCGGAGAAGATGACAGCCGGCGAGCTGTACGCCAGGACGAGCAGCGAAATGGCCGTGTTGGCCTGATCGATTCCCTGAGTTTCGACAACTCCGCGAACAAGGACCAACAGGGAGAAGTTGATCATGTTCTGGGCCGTCTGAGACAGACCCTGAACGAGCCACAACCGCCGGAACGCCTGGTTTCGCAGAACCTGGACGAACCCTACGCCATCGTCCGTCACCGGCCGGAGTCCTCCGGGCTACCCGTTTCCGTCTGCTGGGCGAGCCAGGCTTCCGCGATCTCGAAGGCCGGTCCGCGCGAGACGAACGCCTTCAGCCGCTTCTCGAGCTCTCTGCGTGGCAACAGTACCCGCCGGTTGCAACCGTGACAGCGCAGCCCGATGTCGGCGCCGAGCCGCACCACCGTCCACTGATGCGACCCGCAGGGATGTGGCTTCCGCAGCCGGACGACATCCCCAATGACGATTTCGAGAGGTCCTGACGATCGCATCCGCGCCGGCCCCGATCGCTGCGTGCCACGATTCCCGCTCACGAACGATGTCGTGGCGCCGCGGCTGCCGAACTCGATCGCAAGTATAGCGAGGCGTTGAAACAGTCTCGTGCGAGCGCCATGCTACGTGTGATGAAGCTTTCCATGCCGGCGCTGGAGGTTCTGCTACAATCGCGCCGGGGAGTACGTACACATGGAGCAGCGAATAACACAGTTGACGTATGCCACAACGGCTTCGCTCTTGTGGGCTGCGCTAGCGTATCTCGTGTTCTGGGACGATGTCGGGCGCCGAGGGGTGCTGGATCCGCGCACGATGATTGCGTTCGCGCTGCTGCTTGGGGCCCCGGCAGCGACCTTCATCCCCCTCTCCCGCTGGGCGTCCGCGCCGCTATATGACATTGAAGGAATAGCGGGCTGGGGCAGCCTCGGCTTCATGCTGGCGTTCGTGGAGCCGAGGGACCCACTGAGCCTGGGTCAGTTTGTTGCGTTCCTGATCGCGTTGACGGTGGCGCTGGCAACCGCCGCGTCGATGATCGCGTATCTGGTCGGCTTACGGGTCGTTCGCACGGCGGCCAGACGGCGCGACTTCCTGCGGGCGCGGCGACAGGGGTACATTGCCGCGTTCTATGTCGTCTCGATCACCGTGCTATCGAGTGTCGGCACGCTGACGCTGATCAGCGCAGCGATGATGCTGGTGCTCGTCATTCTCGTGGAGCTGCTGGCGCTCGCCCACACCAGCAGGAACCTGCTTCGCGCGGGCGTCGGTCCCCGCCGCGCGGGTGGCGCCGGCTCTAGGTGAGGCCCGGGATGCTGAGCCCGCCGGTGATCGCGGACATCTTGTCGGACGCCAGCGCCTCCGCATTCGCCATCGCGTCGTTGATCGCCGCGACGACCAGATCTTCGAGCATTTCGGCGTCGTTTGGATCGATCGCTTCCGGTTGAATCTTGATGCCGTGAACGGCTTTGAGTCCGGTCACCTGTGCCGTTACCATGCCACCGCCCGCTGTGCCTTCGACGATCGTTGCGCCGAGCTCATCCTGAATCTTCGCGATTCGGTTTTGCATCTGCTGAATCATGCGCATGTTCGGCTGCACGATCGCGTCCTTTCCTGTTCCGGCCGGTTGGGCGACGACTGCGCGCCCTCGTCGCGATTATATCAACGGGGTTCCCGCGCCCCCGGGCCGGACGTTTTCCACGCCTGAACCCGCTCCAGCAGCGCCACAGCGTTGGCCCGGGACTCCGGAGTGGGCGGCAGCCCGTCGAACATTGCCGCGAGCTCCTCGATGCGCTCGGGACCGTTAACGGTTCGCGCGATCGTCTCAGACCTCCCGCCTGCCTCGGACTTCACGAGCACGAGATGGTGATCGGCAAAGGCCGCAATCTGCGCCAGATGTGAGATGACGATGGCCTGATGATGATCGGTGAGACGCCAGAGCTTTTCGCCGACGACCTGACCGCTGCGTCCACCGACCCCGACGTCGACCTCATCGAACACGAGGACAGGGGTCTCGTCGGACTCCGACAGAATCGACTTGAGCGCGAGCATGAGCCGAGCGGTTTCACCGCCGGACGCGACGCGGGCGAGCGGCCTCGTCTCGTCACCGGCGTTGGCGGCCAGCATGAAGGCAACGCGATCGTAACCGCTGGCATCGATCGCTACGCGCGTCCCGTCGGTGGCCTCGACTCCGCTCGCATCCGGGGAGGTCTCGAAGCGGACATCGAAGGACGCGTTGCCCATGTTGAGCTCGGCGATCGAGCGCTCGACCTGCCGCGCCAACACGGTGGCGCTCTCGCGCCTGCGACTCGACAGCTCGCGCGCGGTGGACTGCAGCGCGGAGCGCGCCGCGTGCTCAGCCGAGCGCAACGCTTCGATGTCCTGAGTGTCCGCCTCCATCGCCTCCAGCTCGCTCTGAACGCTCTCGGCGTATGCCAGCACGTCGTCCAACTCGGGACCGTACTTACGCTTCAGCCCTCGCAACAGGTTAAGCCGCTCGTCGACGACTTCGAGCCGGCGGGGGTCGATTTCGAGCCCGTCGACGTAGCTACGCAAGCTCGCGACGACATCCTCCGCCGCGACGAGCGCGTCTCGCGCTCGTTCCAGCAGTTGTGCTACCGACGGATCGAGGGTCGTGATGTCGTCGATCAGCGCTTCTGCGGCGCGGAGCCGGTCCAGCGCCGAGCTTTCGGTCAAGGTTCCATCGGAATCGCCCGACAGCTCCGCCTGAGCCTGTGAGGCATTTCGCAGCAGCCGATCGGCGTGTACGAGGACGATGCGCTCGGCTTCAAGCTCGTCGTCTTCGCGCTGGCGCACGGCGGCCTGTTCCAACTCCACGGACTGAAAGCGGAGCAGATCGAGCCGGTGCGCCGCATCGCGCTGCCGTTCGGCGTGTTCGTGGACCCTCGCGCGCGCTATCTGCCAGGCGCGGTACTGGTCGCCGAGCAGCTCTCGCACGTCCGCGTTTCCAGCGAAGCGGTCGAGCAGCGCAAGCTGGGCCGGCGCCCGCAGGAGCGAGAGATGATCGCTCTGACCGTGGATATCAATGAGCAGCTGTCCGATTGCCGCAAGCATTGCGGCCGTCACGCTTCGACCAGCAACGCGAGCCGTGGAGCGCCCGGACGCGGCCACCTCGCGAGAGAGGATCAGCGGCTCGGTCGGGTCGAGCTCGATGCCAATCGATTCCAGCAGCGCGTCGAGCTGGTCCCGGTCGGGGAGCGCGGCGACGTCGAACAGCGCTTCGATGTAGGCCGCGGTCGCCCCACCGCGCACCAGCTCAGCGGACGCGCGGGCGCCGAGCACCGCGCCCAGCGCATCGATGACGATCGACTTACCGGCGCCGGTTTCGCCGGTCAGGGCATTCAGCCCCGGTCCGAACTCGATGCGCGTGTCACGAATGACCGCGAAGTTGCGAATCGTCAGCTCGAGAAGCAATGTATTCCTCACCCGTCAACAGAGGACATTACCGAACGCGCGCCGGTCGGTCTAATGGTAGCGCGCCGGTGAACCGCCGTGGATGAGTGAACGCGACGTGCTGGGAACCGACACGTGCTGACCGCTTACCGAATCTTACAAGTCTGTTACCAATTCCAATCCATGAATCGATATTAGTTGACAATCGGGATTAGTCATGCTATTCTGTATTGCAGAAGGGATGAGTCATGGCACGAAGCGAACTGATCGATGGCAAATGGAACGTGAAGAGATGGCAGACACCTGTCAGGGTGCTGACATCGGGACTGCTGTTCCCCCACGATCACCGATGTCAGGCCGACAGCGTCAGTTGAGAAGCTGTCTGAAGATGGGAGAAAGAGGACGAACATGATGGACGCCTATACTCTGGAGCTCATGAGCACCCACACGCGTAACGAACTGGCGCGCGTCCGTGGGCGACGCGACTGGTCATGGCTGATTAAGCGAGCGCGGTAGCGGCCCAGAACGTACACGCGCGCAAAGATTCGAATCCTGTCGCGCCTCCATCCCCACCCCCTCCGCTACGAGACGGTCTTCCTGCAAGGGCCGTCTCGTTCTCGTTCTCGTAGCTGTTGGTCGTATGCCCTCCGAGGGATACGAAGACGCCGGACCGGGCGCGACTCGCGTGGTAGGCTGTGCGCCTGTCGTGCCCGTGACTGCGCGCCGCGCGTGTCCAGAGGAGAAATTTCGAGCGATGACGTTGCTCGTTCAGGCTGCCGAGGTCAGTTACGCCCACGGCGCGAATCAGATCTTCGATGCCGTGACATTCGAGATTCGCGAGGGCGACCGGCTGGCGCTGATCGGTGAGAACGGCGCTGGAAAGAGCACGCTGTTTCGCCTGATGGCGCGTGAGCTCAGGCCGCAAGGAGGCGTGGTAACGCACCGGAACAACCTCACCATCGGCTATCTCAGCCAGCACTCGTCGATCGACCCAGGTCTCACGACTTGGGAGGCAGTTGCGCAGGCCGGGGGCGATCCGACCGCTATCGACGCACGGCTGCGTGAGCTGGAAGCCCAGATGGCGGAACCACTTGACGACGACGGGCTCAACGCGGTGCTGGAAGAATACGGAGAGTTGCTTTCCCGGACGGACACGGCGCCGTCGTTCGATCTCGACGCGCGGGTCGCGCGGGTGCTGAACGGGCTCGGCATTCCCGAAGAGCGCTGGGACGTTCGGGTCGGGGTGCTCAGCGGGGGAGAGAAGAAGCTCGTCGCGCTCGCGCAGTTCCTGATCGAGGAGCCAGATCTGTTGCTGCTCGATGAGCCGGACAACCACCTGGACGCGGACGCGAAGATCTGGCTCGAACAGTATCTCGCGCAGCGACGTGGCTCGCTGGCGCTCATCTCTCACGACCGGTACTTCATCGACCGTGTCGCAAATCGCATCTTCGAGCTGGAGGACGGCGTCGTGATTGGCTATCCGGGCAACTACAGCGCATATCAGCGGGAGAAGCGGGCCCGGCTGGAGCGGCAGGAGGAGCTGTACGAGCTGCGCCAACGCGATCTGAAGAAGCTGAAGGCGAGCGCCGAGCAACTCACCCAGTGGGCGCGGCAGAATCCCAAGTTCGCCTCGCGCGCCGAGAACCGCAGACGCATGCTGGCAGTCGAACGGGAGCGACTGGACAACACACCGGTCCCGGTCGTGGACCGTCGCCGCATTGAGATGGACTTTACCGGGGAGCGCGGTTCGTCGCTGGTGCTGGAGCTGAAGGGATTGGCGAAGTCCTATGGTGAGCGTGAGGTCTTCAGGCCGTTCGACTTTACGATGATGCACGGCGAGCGCGTCGGGCTGGTCGGTCCGAACGGCGCCGGAAAGACGACTCTGTTTCGCTTGATCCTCGGCGTGGAGGAGCCATCGGCCGGCTCCCTGCGGGTCGGTCCAACGATCACCGCTGGCTACTATGCGCAGGAGCAGGAAACGCTTGACCCAACGATGACGCCGCTGGATCTGGTTCGCAGGACTAAGCCGATGACGGAGCAGCAAGCGATCTCGTTCCTCGTCGGTCTGCTGTTCGATCGAGGCGACGCGCTGAATCGGATCGGGGATCTCAGCGGCGGCGAACGCAGCCGGTTGCAGATCGCGATGCTGATCCTGCAGGGCTCCAACTTCCTGTTGCTGGACGAGCCGACCAACAATCTCGACATTCCGTCTATCGAGGTGCTGGAAGACGCGCTGCTCGTATTTGGTGGCTCGATCCTGACCATTTCACATGACCGCTATTACCTCGACAAGCTCTGCTCCCGGACGATCGAAATCGACCAGGGCGTGGTCCGCGAGTATCCGGGCGGGTTTACGTATTACGATTCGAGGCGGGGGAGCGGCCAGGAGTTGACGACGAGGGTGGAGGAGCAGTCACAGGGGCAGCGAGAGACGCGGCGGTAGTCTCTGTCGTGGCTCCCCTGCAAGGCAGCGGTCATTCAGGCGCGTCTGATGCGATTCAGTGCGGGCACGGGCGCGGAGCGAATGTCGTGAGCGGCAGGTTCGAGATAGCGAGCGGTCATGGGTAAAACGGTCGTCATCGGCGCGGGGGTCATCGGCCTCGCGTGCGCGTACGAGCTGTTGAAGTCCGGGCGGGACGCGCACGTCTTCGATCGCGGCAAGGCGGGCCAGGCCTGCTCGGCGGGCAACGCGGGCTGGGTCGTTCCGGCGATGTCGGCGCCCATTCCCGCGCCCGGCCTGGTCGCCACGTCACTTCGCTGGATGGTGCGACGCGACAGCCCTCTCTACATTCGGCCCCGGCTGGATCCACCTTTCGCGGCGTGGCTATGGCGCTTCTGGCGCAATTGCCGAGCAGAACCGCACCGGTCCGGGCTGAACGCGGTGATGGCGCTGAATGCCGACACGATGCGGCTGTTCGACGCGTGGCGCGCCGAGGGCCTGGCGTTCGAGATGAAGCAGGACGGCCTACTGTACGCGGGACTGAGCGACGCGGCTGTGGGGCACGCGGTGGCGGACATAGAGCAACTTTCCAGCTTTGGATACACGCCGGTCGAACGGCTGAGTGGCGCTGACCTGCGTGACCTGGAGCCTGGGATTTCGACCCGAGTCGCGGGCGGATTCCTGCTCCCGAACGAGCGCTCGGTCAGGCCCGAACAGTTGACCGCGGCGCTGGCGTCGGCCGTGATCCAGCTGGGCGGCGCAATCTCCGAGAACACCGAGATTACCGGCGCGCGCGTCGTGAACGGCGAGGCAAGGGCAGTAGAGACGCCGGAGGGAGCGATTGAGTGCGACTCCGTGCTGGTCGCGGCAGGCGCGTGGTCCGGCGACGTGGCGCGGCAGTTCGGGGTGTCGTTGCCGATTCAAGCGGGCAAGGGTTACAGCATCACCGTCGACATGAAGGAACCGACGGTCACTCGCCCCATCGACCTGATCGAAGCGAGGGTGGCCTGCACCCCGTTCGACGGGGCGTTGCGCCTGGCCGGAACGATGGAGTTGTCGGGCCAGAACCTACGGCTGGAGCCGTCACGCGTGGCGGCGATCAGGCGCGCCGGACACGCATATCTCGCGGGCTGGCCCGCGGGTGACGACGGGCGAGTGTGGGTGGGGATGCGGCCGCTGACCCCGGACGGGCTGCCGATCATCGGTCGTATGCCGCGCCTCGCCAACGTGTTCGTCGCGACTGGACATGCCATGCTGGGGGTCACGCTCGCGCCAGCGACTGCCCGCGCGTTGGCGGATGCCATGCTCTCCGCCGAGGATTCGACCGCGCTGACGTCGTTCGATGCCGCTCGCTTCAGCGCCGGGACGAGACCTGGCCGAAGCCGGTCCCGCTCCGCTTGACATTCGACACCGCGAACCTCCTGGATGGGCGCTATACTGTCCCGGCGTGACGTTGACTCCGGGTCCGGTTGCGGGCATTGATGCCGGCTTGGCGCGAGCCGCCGGACGAGCTTGGGTGGGGGGCATTGCCGGATGCGGAAGCTTGCGATCGTTCCATTGATCGTCGGGTTGCTGGCGGTTGCGACGGTTGAGCCAACCCTTGCAGCCGAACGAACGGCTGTGTTTCAGTCCGATCTTACGGTTCCAATTCTTGGCACGCGTTCGGTCGGCGTCTTGACGGTCAACTACGACGATGTGACCGGGGAAGGCTCGTGGGTGTATGAAGGCACGATCGACGGGGAACCGGCGAGCGCTTCCGGACGAGGCGACTCCGTTGTCGAAGCCGGTGGCGGCCAAGGCGCGGAGAGCAGCTTTCAGCTGACGATGACGTCGATCGACACCTGGCAGATGCCGGGACTGGAGCCCGATGTCCCGCGCGAAGCGACGATCCGCTCGAGCGGCTCGATGGCATACGTGAACTATCAGGGGCCGGTGTTCAGCCTGCTGGCGATTCCGGTCGCCATCGACCCGCCACTTGCGTTCCCAATTGAGGGCGTGTACGTGCTGACAAACGCGGGGTCGGGCGACGAGGCGGTGACGGAGATTCCCCGCACCGGCGTCGGTCCGGACGGCGGAGCCGGGATTGGAAGTGGTCTGCTCACCGCCAGCCTGATCGCAACGTGTGTGGCGCTGCTTGTAGCGACATCGTTGCTGGGAACGTCGCAGCGGTTGCCACGCCGCGTCCGTGTCCGCGCGCGACGAGGTGCCGGCCGTGTCGGCGATTAGGCCGATCGTCAGGCGTCCAGTTGACAGCGTCCCCGAAGCGTCCCTGAAGCAGGGTCGTGACGCGCTGGTCTGGGCGTACAACCTCGCCTTTGTCGGGGTGTGCGTGATGGCCGGTCTGGTGACGCTCCTGGCGAGCTATCACGTCTACCTGCAGAACTTCGAGTCACGAACGCCGTCCGGCCACGTCTTTATCGAGAGCGACGGCGCTCGCGTCTACCTCGTCCAGCCAACCGCGGTCGTTTCACCGCGCGCGGCGTCGGCAAGTGCCGAGCAAGCGCAGCCCGTGACGGACGACGCAACAACGCCGGTAACCGAGACGCCTTCGTCAGGTGTGGCTGTGAATGATCCGACGCCGTCGTGGCCACCGACGACGTCGGCCAAAGCGCGGAACCTCGCTCCGACGCCCCGCGCCGACGTTCCGCTGCCACCGGTAGGGCTGGTGGCGCCGGCTATCGGTGTGGACGTGCCGGTGCGGATCACGACGAGCGACAGCCTGCCACGGCAGCCGTACGCGGGCTGGTACTTCCGTAGCGCGTTTCCCGCGACGGCAGGCAACGTCGTCCTGCTCGGCCACGTCGATGGCGAGGCAGCGATCTTCGCGCGGCTGGGCGATCTGAAGCCGGGGGACGAGGTGCGAGTCCTGACGACGACTCAGACGCACATTTACGTCGTCGAGTGGGTCGCGTTCGTGGACGGCTCGGCGGTCGAGGTGCTGGGCCCGATCGATCAGCCCGTCCTGACGCTGATCACCTGCGCGGGAACGTGGGACCCCGACACGCGGACGTATGAAAGCCGGCTGGTCGTCCGAGCGGAATACGCCGCCGTCGAGGAGCGCGTCGCCTCGCGCTGACTTGGGAGTAAAGCGGGACGCGCGCCAAGCCGATTGAGGCAGATGACTATCCTGCCAGCAGGAAACCCGTAGCTTGAAGCATTGATGCCTGCGTGAGTGGCGAAAGCCTGAGGGTGCGGAAACCGGGACTCGAACCCGGACGGGGTTGCCCCCAACGGTTTTTAAGACCGCAGCGTCTGCCATTCCGCCATTTCCGCGTGGTTCAGCTGCGCTGAACCGTCGTGGCAGGCACGAAAAAAGGGCCACGGAGGCCCTTTGCGGAGCGGAAGACGAGATTCGAACTCGCGACCTTCTCCTTGGCAAGGAGATGCTCTACCACTGAGCCACTTCCGCGCGCCAGCGCTGCTGACGCTTGTAGTGTACCCCGGCTCCGGGGGCTCGTCAAGAATGTTCGCCGCCCGGCTGGTCGTCGTGGCAACCCCCACGATGTACACTCGCGGATGGCGCGGCGCGCGTCGGAATTGCCCCATTCGTTGACTCATTGGCACGTAGAAACGCGGTCTGCACTCAATGTTCAATTTCCTCGCGAGCGATTATCCGATACTTCTGACTCTCCTGCTGACGATCTGGCTGTTCGTGCGCCGCGAAGGATCGATCCTGCGCTGGATGTGGTTCGACCGGGCGCCGTGGGCGCGGATTGTCACGCGGGCGTCAATCGGGCTCATGCTCGCATGTGTGCTGTGGGTCGCGGTCGTAGACAACTGGCGGCAGATGCTGGGCTTCATGATGGGTGAGAAGGAGCGCTGGCGAAGCGACCCATACCTGTACGATCCTCCTGCTGACGTGCTGCGCGTGACCACGTTCGCGCTGTTCGGCCTCGCGGTGCTGGGCGGCGCGTACCTGTACGCGCGATACGCGCGTGGCTACCTCATGCCGATTGTGCTTGCGCCGCTGGCGCTCCCGGTGTTCTACGCGCTCAATACGTTCCGGACACGCTTCGAGCTTGAGGGGCCGCTGTCGGAGCGGGGCGTGGACTTCACAGATCCGATGCAGGCGCTGATGACGTTCGTCTGGTTTGCGATGTTCTACTGCGTAATGATCGTGCTGACGCTCAGCGCCTACGTGATCTTCTGGGGACCGGCGTCGATCGTGGTGTCGATCATCTATCGCTCGACCATCGGGCGCGAGCGGGTGGAAGAGCCGGACATGTACCGCCTGTTGCGCAGCCGTTCGCTGGCCAGGCGCGAGGACCGACATCCGTCGTAGCGCGCGGCGCGGCATGTCATCGGGACCACGGCAGTGGGAAAGGACGGGCCGCGCCGGCCTCCCTCCGTGTGTCGAGCTCCGAGCTGTCGGCGGGAGGACTATCCCCAGTTCATGAACGCGACCATCAGCAGCGCGACGATGTTGACGATCTTGATCATTGGGTTGATTGCCGGGCCAGCAGTGTCCTTGTACGGATCGCCGACGGTGTCTCCGGTGACTGACGCCTGATGGGCGAGTGAGTTCTTGCCGCCGTAGTGCCCAGCCTCGATGTGCTTCTTGGCGTTGTCCCAGGCAGCTCCGCCGGTCGTCATCGAGATGGCGACGAACAGGCCGGTCAAAATCGAGCCGATCAGCAACCCGCCGACAGCTTCCTGACCGAGGGTTACGCCGACGACGATGGGGACGACGATCGGGAGCAGCGCCGGGACGGTCATCTCACGCAGCGCGCGCTTGGTGACGATATCCACCGCGTGACCGTACTCGGGCCGCTGGGTACCCTCGAGGATGCCTGGCATGGCCGCGAACTGGCGGCGCACCTCGAGAACCACCGCCCCACCGGCCTTGCCGACCGACTCCATCAGCATCGCGCCGAACAGGAACGGCAACGCCCCGCCGATCAGCAGCCCGATCAGCACGTTCGGATTCGAGAGATCGAACGTCAGCTGCTCGAATACGCCAGGCGAGACTTCGACAAGCGCTAACTCGAGGTAGAACGAGGCGAACAACACCAGCGCCGCGAGTCCGGCCGAGCCGATCGCGTACGCCTTGGTGATGGCCTTGGTCGTGTTGCCGACGGCGTCCAGCGGGTCAGTGATGGCGCGCACCTCAGCAGGCATATCCGACATCTCGGCGATGCCTCCGGCGTTGTCGGTGATCGGGCCGAACGAATCAATCGCGACGATAATCCCGGCCATGGATAGCATAGCCATCGCGGCGAGCGCGATGCCGAACAGCGCGGCATGGCCCTCTCCGACTGCCAGGTTGTACGAGATGTAAATCGCCAGGGCGATAAGCAGGATCGACGGTGTGGTCGATTTCATTGAAACGGCGAGTCCGGCGATGATGTTCGTTCCGTGCCCGGTCTCGGACGCCTTCGCGATTTCATCCACCGGCTTGAAGCGCGTTGACGTGAAGTATTCGGTAAAGAGCACGACGCCGAGCGTGACCATGATGCCGACGACGGCGCACAGGAAGAGCTTGAGGGATGGCGACATGCCAAATGTAAGGCCGAACAGGCTGACGTCGCTATCCGTGATGACGCCGTTGTCGTGCATCAGCCAGCGCGTCACCGGATAGAAGGCGGCGATCGCGATGATGATCGCGCCAAGCAGCCCCTTGTACAGCGCGCCCATGATCGAGCCCTGAGCGGTGACGCGCACAAAGAAGGTGCCGATGATGGATGCGATGATCGACACGGCGCCCAGCACCAGGGGGAAGATCACCGCGGTTTCATTCTCGGGGAACACGAGCTGGCCGAGGAACATGGCGGCAATCGCCGTAACGGCATAGGTTTCGAATAGATCGGCTGCCATGCCGGCGCAGTCGCCGACGTTGTCACCGACGTTGTCGGCGATGACGGCCGGGTTGCGCGGGTCGTCCTCAGGGATGCCCGCCTCGACCTTTCCGACCAGGTCCGCTCCGACGTCTGCTGCCTTGGTGTAGATGCCGCCGCCGATGCGAGCGAAGACGGAGATCAACGAGCCGCCAAACGCCAGCCCGATCAGCGCGTGCACGTCCCTGGTGATCCAGTAAAACAGCGTGACCGAGCCGAGGCCGAGGCCGACGACGAACAGGCCGGTGACGGTGCCGCCCTGAAAGGCGGTCGTCATTGCCGGAGACAAGCCGGTGCGACCCGCTTCGGCGGTGCGCACGTTGGCTCGGACCGCGACACTCATGCCGATGAAGCCGGCCGCCGCCGACGCCGCGGCGCCGACGATGAAGCCCGCGGCGGTCGAGAAGTTGATGGCGACGACGAGGAAGGCCGCGATGACGACCGCCACGATGGCCACGATCTGATACTGGCGGCGCATATACGCCTCGGCGCCTTCCTGGATGGCTCGGGCGATGTCCTGCATGCGCTCATTGCCGGCCGGGCGGTTAAGAACCGAGCGCACGAGAATGGCGCCGTAGACAAGCGCCGCCACGGAGGCAACGACAGCCGAGAGTAGACCCCACTCTACATCTGACACAGACGCACTTCCCCCCAGAGAAATCGCGAAGCGGCGCTCACCCCACCGAGCGGCCATCGGCGAGTATACCGGTAAACCGGGCGCGTGTCAGCGCACGGTAAACGCACCAGTTATGGGTAGCGCGCAGGAAGGCGTGGCAGGGGGAGCGGGCGGCGCGCCGTCTCGACCCGGCACGCCGCCCGCCTGGAAGTCGGAAGTAGATCTAACGCTGGCTACGGTACGCGAGCGCGCCTGCCACGCCGATCCCGATGATCGCGACGAGCAACAGGAGAACTCCGGTCGTCCCCGCATCGACACCCGCGCTGCCGCCTGAGCCGGTCCGCGGAACATCCGGTAGCGAGGTCGCCGTCGCCGCAACGCCAGTCGTCGCAGTCGGTCCGGTCCCCGTCGTCGCTGTCGGCGCGGACACCGTCGCGGTGGGCGCGGACACCGTTGCTGTCGGCGCGGTCTGTCCAATCACGGTCAATGTCAGCTCCATGCCGCCTTCACGGTGCCCCGGAATCGGACAATAGACGGTGTAGGATCCCGCCGCCAGCTCGACCTCAAGGGTTCCGGACTGCCCACCGGACAGCACATCGCCCGAAACGTCCACGCCGTTGCCCTCGATCGTGATCGTGTGCGGCATCGCGCCGACGTTAGACATCGAGAACGTAATCGTTCCCGCCTGGACCGAGCTCGGCATCTCGATGTAGAAGTCCCCAAGCTCGACATCGACGGTCTGGTCCTGAGCCGCAGCGGGACTGATCGCAATCGCAATGAGGGCCGTGACGGCCACCATGAAACCAATCAGCGCGGATCGACGTAACATCTGTGTCTCCTTACACTCCACCGAGAAGTCCCCGGTCACGCGATGGTTGAGAACATCTGTCCCTGTACTAGGCTACGTAGACTTCTTCGTGGACGGATCGCGGGACAAGCAGCTACGCGCAGACGCCGACTACCCTGGAATGGATCGGAACACTGGATGCGACGCTACGTCCTTATGTCTGCGCTGGTCGCGATTGCCCTGCTGATGATCGCCACGTCGTGCTCGCGCGAGAACGTGCCTGTCGATCCTGACGCGCAGTCTCCGGTCGCGGAACAACCCCTTACTCCGACGCCGGTTGTCCCGGGGATGCCCGTTCTGCGGTTAGCTCCAACGACAGGCGCCGCCGAGCCGGAGCCAGAGTCGACGTCAACGCCGATCGGCGCCGTCGAGACGCCGCGGTCGACCGAGGCGACGGTCGAGCCGGACGAGGCGCCGCGCGCGGAGCCAGATGACGAACCGGAGGGCGTCGAGCTCGTCGAACCGCCGGTGCGGCTCTGGATTCCTGCGCTGGGTGTCGACACGGTCGTGCAGTGGGTAGGGCGCGACGACGAGGGGCGGATGGCGACGCCAAGCAACTACACAGACGCTGCCTGGTACGAGGGTGGTCCACCGCCAGGGACGGTGGGCAATGCCGTCATAGCAGGGCATCTCGACTCAACGTCAGGACCGGCCGTTTTCTACCGGCTCGGCGATCTGGCGCCTGGGGATGAGGTGTACGTGACTACGTCGGCGGGCGTCGATCTACGGTTCGTGGTGCAGGGGGTCGAAGCATACGATGCCAGCGACGCGCCGCTGGAGCGCATTTTCGGAGCGGCTGACGCGGCACAGCTGAACCTCATCACGTGCAGCGGACGTTTCAACAGGTCGACGGGTGAGTATGATGAGCGGCTCGTGGTGTACACGACGCTTGCGATCGATTGAGAGTCTGGCGGCGAGGGGCAGGATCGAACCGCCGCCACCCTGATTTTGAGTCGCGAAAGCTCTGGGTCAACTGGATCACTGTGCTCACCGCGTACGCATACATTCTCTCACACCGCCCAGCACCCTGTGACACCGTCTGCTGCTCCGCAATGATCCCCCAGTCTCTACCATCACCGTGCGTGAACGCCAGACCAACCGTCGCTCATTGCGGACGCTCGTATCGCGACTTCTGTTAGGCGAACTGGTTCGCGCGTCATGAACTTTCGTCATGCCGTATGCACCGAAAGGCTGTACTCTGCTCTCGCTGGCATCGGCGCGACGGTAAGCGCTGCATCCCGAAAGGCGCTTAGTCTGATGAACAACGGCGTGTTGGTGGTTGAAGACAACGACGCGATCAGAAGTCTGATCGTTGATACCCTGACCATCGGAGGGTACGAGGTTCTTCAAGCGAGCGATGGAGCGACGGGTGTGATGGTCGCACACAGTGCGCGTCCGTCCCTCATTCTGATGGACCTGATGATGCCGGTCCTCGACGGCATATCGGCGATCCAGATGCTCAAAAACAATCCCGACACACGACGCATCCGGACGATTGCGATGTCGGTGAGCACCGACCTCCTGTCGCGCCGTGACGATCTGCCCGCCGATGGTTTCCTCGCCAAACCGTTTGACATTGATCATTTGCTCGCGCTCGTCGCCACTCACGCTCGTCGATCTGGAACGGCTCCCCTGGCATCAGCTTGAACCGGCCTCTTTGCAAGAGCCTCTTGGCGTGTTACAGCACAGCGCATGGGTGCGCTTGGCCGTCACGGTCACAGCGTGGCTTCTCCGCCGATGTCCCAGATTGCTTAGCATCGAGTTGCCAGTGAGACAGATGTCAACGGTCAGGCGGCGGCCCACCACTCAGAGCCTGCTTCGTCGCTCTCATCATCTTCCCGAGCGGTAATCCTGCGAACGGGAACACGAGTTTGACGTCGACGCCCTTGAAGGTTGACATCAGCGCGTCACGGTATTCCTTGCCACCCAATCCAATAACGCGCTCGAATCGGTCGAGATGCTGGTCACGGACCTGTCTTCGCAATACATCGAT
>DATKCN010000372.1:0-8133 GCA_035513175.1 Thermomicrobiales bacterium | reverse complement strand
GCGTGCGCTCCAGGTTCCACGGGTTGTTCGTGCGCCCGAACAGCGGGTTGCTCGACTGCGCGTCGGCCAGCAGCTCCGAGACGTTCGTCTTGCCCATCACGATCGCCCCGGCTGCCCGCAGCCGCGCGGCGACCGTGCCGTCCTCCTCCGGCACGTGCCCCGCCAGCGGCGGGTGCCCGCACGTCGTCAGCATGCCTGCCGTCTCGTGGCAGTCCTTCAATGTCAGCGGCACGCCAAGCAGCGGCAGCGCGCCGGCGTCGACAGGGCCGCCGGCGATCCGCGCGTCCGCCTGCCTCGCCAGCTGCAGCGCCCCCTCGGCGTCCAGCGTGATCACGGCGTTCAGCGCCGGGTTTCGCTGTTCGATGCGCGTCAGGTGGGCCTGGACCACCTCGGTCGATGAGGCGCGCCGTTCGCGAATCGCGCGCGCCAGCTCGGTCGCCGTCATGCCGGTCAGATCGTCCACGTCCCGCGCCTTTCTGCTGGTCGCCGCGCGCTCGTCGAACGTCGCCCACGGCGGCGGCGTCGCGCCGCGGGCTCACGCCGCCATCGTCGCACACCATGCGCGCTTCGGGTCGCGGTCGCCTGCAAATAGTTCGCTAAGTACGAGCAACGGGGCGCCAATAGGACCTCTGTCCTTTGAAGTGGACCACGCCTGTCGGTACTCTGAGGCTACGCCCGTGTTCGGCCGGGCACGCAGGGCGCGTCACGTCGGGAGAGACACAGGTCAGGAGCAAAACAATGATGAATGTCGGATCTCAGGAACCGGGAGTTCAGACAAGTAGCCGTCGTCGGATCCGTAGAGCGGGCGTATTGTTTCCGCTGCTGTTGATCTTCGCGGTCCTGGCAACCGTCGCCGCTCCGAGCGCGTTCGCCGCACGGGCCTGGTGCAAGACTGACCCGGTCATCATGGTCGATGGTGAGCTGGCCGACGTGTTCGTCTCCTCATCACTCTCCGCGCCACTCCTGGTCACGGGGCCGACGGAGATCGTTGTCAGCGTGCCGGTCGGTGTGAGCGCCTTTCTGGTGGTGTCTGACCTCGGATTCGGAAAAGGCGAGATCGTGACGTTCAAGGAATCGAGAGCGCTGAAGGTCACGAAAAAAGGCATCCAGATGCAGATCGCGGTCATGGTGCCGTCCACTGACAGCAGCATGCCCGTCGTGGTGGAGTTCGCGCCACGCATCCTCGGCATACTATCGATGGATCGCGCCGAAGGAACCGCCAACAAGTGGGTGTATCTGAAGGTTACGTTCTAGCGTCGCGTGCATGGGCATGTCCCATCATCGGGCGCGCTGACATGACCCGTGTGTTCGGCAACCCAGCGTGACGTTTGTGGCGAACCGGTCCGCGGCTGACGGCTCGCGCTGACCGGCGCCGCGCCGACGGGACATGGCGGTCCTGAGCCGCCGAAGACGACGCGCGTTGAACGCTCGCGGAAATGATTGAAGGCGTGGGGCACATACCGCGCAGACTCCAGCTGTATCTGCTCGTGGTCATCCTGACCGGTGTGGCGATTGCCGTCGGGCTCGCGCGGCACGCACTGACGTGGGAAGGCTACGACGTCGCGCTGATTGCGATCCTGCTGGGGACACTCGCGGCGCTGTCGGACCGCTTCCTGTTGAACCTCAGCCATCAGGTAACAATCAACGTCGCCACCGCGGCGCAGATCGCCATGATCCTGACCCTGCCCGCCGCCTGGCCCGCGTTGCTCGTGATGCTGGCGATTGCCGTCGGGCACGCGCTGCGGCGCGCGGAGTGGGAAGAGACCCTCTTCAACGTCGCGCAAGGCGGCATCTACGTGGCCGTCGCGGCCGGCGGCTATCACGCCACCCTCGGCCTCATCGACGCGCCTTCCGGCTGGCAGCACGAGCTGGCGACGATATCGTCGGTCGTCGTCGCCTCCATCCTGCTGCATCTGGCGAACACGCTGCTGGTGTCCGTCGCGGTGGCTTTGCAGCTGCGCCGCAGCCCGCTGCGCACCTGGTTCATGAACATGGCGCAGGATCTCTGGCCGCACCTGGCGCTCACGGCGCTCGGTTTCGTGGCGGCTGTTGTCGCCATGAGCCAGCCGCTGGCGCTGCCGCTGCTGGCGATCCCGGTCATCCTCGTGCGCCACGCCGTCCGGCAGATGGTGCAGTTGCGGGCGGACACCGCCGCCGCGCTGGCGGCGTTGGTCGAGATCGTCGAGCTGCGTGATCCGTACACCGCCGGTCATTCGCGTCGGGTCGGGGAGATGGCGCGGGCCCTGGCGCTCGAGCTGGGCCTGACGGTTGAGGAGGCGGACGCGCTGGAATCGGCGGGCCGCGTGCACGACATCGGGAAGCTGGCGATCGATCCGCTGGTGCTGACCAAGCCCGGCAAGCTCGACGACGCCGAATGGGCCGAGATGCAGCTGCATCCGGTCCACGGCGCGACGGTCCTGGCGCGCTTCAACGCCTACGAGCAGGGCTACGCGCTCGTCCGACACCATCACGAGGCATGGGACGGCTCCGGCTACCCGGACCGGCTGGCAGGGGACGACATCCCGCTCGGCGCGAGAATCCTGGCGGTGGCCGACACCTGGGACGCGTTGACCAGCAATCGCCCGTACCGCTCCGGCATGGACCCGGCGACGGCGCGTCGCATTCTGGAGCAGGGAGCGGGCGAACAGTGGGATGCCCGCGTCGTCGCGGCGTTAATCGGCTGTCTCGACGCCGAGCCCGTCGCGCCCCGATTGTCAGTGGTTTCGGCGCTGGCAACCACTGACTGACGCGGCTCCTGCCGCCGGACCCGCCTCGCCCACTTCCCCCGCCGCCTCTGGATTGGATCAGTGCGTCCACGACGAATGGCTTCGTCCATTTGTGCAGAGGTGATGCGGAATTGGGCGCGTTGTACTATTATCCAGTACACCGCCCGGCCCTGCCGAGCCGGTCGGTTCCGTGGCGCCTTTCGACGAACGGACAACGCACGGATTCTGGGCCGAGCCCGGCGGGCGCAACCTGCTGGAGACGATTGGTGACCCGTATGGCAAACAACACTGTGTTCCACGGTCCGAACGCCGGCTATGTGCTCGAGCTCTATGACAGGTACCTGATCGATCCGGCAGCGATCGACGCGGAGACGCGCGCCTGGTTCGACGAGTGGGGACCGCCGGTCGTCACTGCCAACGGCCTGTCCGGCGCCACGGCCACCGCCGCGCCCGTCGACGTCGCGCGCATCCTCAGCGCGGCCGCCTTCGCCCAGGGCATTCGCACTTACGGCCATCAGGCGGCCAAGACCATTCCAGTCGGCGCGCCAACGTGGAAGATCCGCGAGGTCGAGGCCGAAACCTACGGCCTCTCCGAGCAGGACCTGAGCGACCTCCCCGCCAGCGTTGCCGGGGGCCCCGTCTCAGAGGGCGCGGCCAACGCGCTGGAGGCGATTCAGCGCCTGCGAGCGATTTACTCCGGCTCGATCGGCTACGAGTTCGACCACGTCCAGTTGCTGCGCGAGCGCAACTGGTTGCGGGATGCCGCCGAATCCGGCCGCTATAGCGTGCCACTCGACGCCGCCTCCAGGCGGGCGTTGCTCGAGCGTCTGACCGACGTCGAAGCCTTCGAGCGTTTCCTGCACACCACCTTCCTCGGAGCCAAGCGCTTCTCCATTGAAGGCGCCGACTCGCTCGTCCCGATCCTCGATCAGATCGTGCGCGATTGCGCCGCAACCGGCACTGAGGAGGTCGTAATTGGCATGGCCCACCGGGGCCGCCTGAACGTCCTCACGCATGTGCTCGGCAAGCCCTATGAAGTGATCTTCGACGAGTTCGATCACGGCCCGCGCGCCGGCGTGGCCGCCTCGGGCAGCAGCGACACCGGCTGGACAGGTGACGTCAAGTACCACCTGGGTCGCCGGCGCGCGGTTGGCAAGGGCGGCGGCATCATCGTCGACGTGCCGGTCATCATGGCCCCGAATCCCAGCCACCTGGAGTACGTCAATCCAGTCGTCGAAGGCATGACCCGCGCGTCGCAGGAGACGCGGGACCAGCCCGGCGAGCCGGAGCACGACCAGACCGTCGCGCTGGCGATCGTGCTGCACGGCGACGCCGCCTTCCCCGGACAGGGGGTCGTCGCCGAGACGCTGAACCTGTCGCGCCTGAAGGGCTACCGCACCGGCGGCACCATCCACATCATCGTCAACAACATGATCGGCTACACCACCGATCCGCACGACTCCCGCTCCACCCTGTACGCCAGCGACCTGGCCAAGGGCTACGAGATCCCGATCGTGCACGTGAACGCCGACGACCCGGAGGCCTGTCTGGCCGTGGCCCGCATGGCTATCGAGTACCGCAACCAGTTCAAGCGCGACTTCCTGATCGACCTGATCGGCTACCGGCGCTGGGGCCACAACGAGGGAGACGATCCATCGTTCACGCAGCCGCGCATGTATGCCGAGATTCAGGCCCGGCCGACCGTGCGCGCCCTGTGGGCGCAACGCCTGGAGCAGGAGGGCGTCATCGCCCCCGGCGAAGGCGAGCAGCTCGTGAGCGCCGCGCTGGACCGCATGCGGGAGCTTAAGGAAGCGGAGACCCCGGCCGACGCGTCGCTTGCGGAGCCGAATGACGGGCACGTGGAGATGCCGCGCGGCCCGGTGGAAACCGGCTTCCCGAAGCCGCGACTGATCGCGGCTAACGATTCGTTGCACACCTTCCCGGACACCTTTACGCTCAATCCCAAGCTGCTGCGCCAGTTGCAACGCCGCCGCGACGCGCTCGACCGCGAGGGCGGCATAGACTGGGCGCTGGCTGAGTCGCTCGCCTTCGCCAGCATCGTGCTCGAAGGCACTCCTGTCCGCTTGTCCGGCCAGGATGCGGAACGCGGCACCTTCGCCCAGCGTCACCTGGCGCTGCACGACCCCGAGAATGGCCAGCGGCACGTCCCCTTGCAGGCGCTGCCGGATTCCGCCTCGTTCGCCATCTACAACAGCCCGCTGTCGGAAGCGGCCGTGCTCGGCTTCGAGTACGGCTACAGCGTCCACGCCCCGGACACGCTGGTGCTTTGGGAGGCGCAGTTCGGCGATTTCGCCAACTCCGCGCAGGTGATCGTTGACCAGTTCATCGTGGCCGCCGAGGCCAAGTGGCGGCAATCGTCCTCACTCGTCATGCTGCTGCCACACGGCTACGAGGGCCAGGGGCCGGAGCATTCGAGCGCACGGCTGGAGCGTTTCCTTCAGCTCTGCGCGGGCCGCAACATGCGCGTCGCCAACTGCACCACCTCTGCCCAGTACTTCCACCTGCTGCGCCGTCAGGCCGCCACGCTGCTTACCGATCCTCGCCCGCTCATCGTGATGACGCCTAAGAGCCTGCTGCGGCACCCGAAGGCCGGATCGAGCCTGGATGACCTGGCACAGGGACACTTCCAGACCGCCATCGACGACGCTGCAGCCCGCGGCCGCGCGGACGAAGTTGGCCGTGTCGTGCTGTGCAGCGGCAAGGTGTACGTCGACCTGATTACCAGCGACGCGTTCGAGCAGGCGCGAGACATCGCGCTCGTGCGCGTCGAAGAGCTGCACCCGTTCCCGTCCGAGCGTGTGGCGGAGATCATCTCCGGCTACCCCGGCGCGAGCGAAATCGTCTGGCTCCAGGAGGAGCCGAAGAACATGGGCGCCTGGTCGCACGTCGCGCCCCGCATCCAGGAAGTCATCGGAGCGGGCATGACCGTGCGCTACATCGGCCGGCCCGAGCGGGCCAGCCCGGCGGAAGGCTCCGCCGACGTGCACGCCATCGAGCAGTCTCGTATTGTTGCGGCAGCCTTCAGCGGCGCGCGCGCCCTGCAGCTGACCCCGGGCGCGGATGATTGAGGCGACGTAACGCGTAACGTGTAACGCGTAACGCGGAGGGCACGCTCCCCCGCTAATCCACGCGTTACACGTCACGCGTTACACGTTACAAAAAGAAGGACCCCATGGCGGTTGAGATTCGGGTGCCGACCCTTGGCGAGTCGATCGTCGACGCGGTGATCGTGAAGTGGCTGAAGCAGCCGGGCGAGCAGGTCGCCCGCAGCGAACCGGTCGTTGAGCTGGAGACGGACAAGGTCAACGTCGAGATCCCCGCCGATCAGGCCGGGGTGATCGAGAGCATTGAGCGCCACGAGGGCGACACCGTCGCCGTCGGCGAGCTGCTGGGCACCATCACCGCCGGGGCCGTGGCCGAGGCGCCGCAACCGGCGCCGGACGCGGCGGCGCCGGTCCAGGAGCAGGCCGCCGCTGCGGCCGCGCCAGCGGAGACGGAGACCGCCGCCGCTGCCGAGGCCCGCCGCGCTGGACCCGCCGCGCGCCGTCTGGCCGCCGAACGCGCGGTCGATCTATCGACCATCCTCGGCAGCGGTCCCGGTGGGCGAGTGTTGCCGGAGGATGTCCAGCGGCGCCAGCCACCGGCCGCGCCCCAGCCGGCGGCGCCAGCCCCGGCGATGAACGGCGGTTCCGACCGCTCGGAGCGTGAGGAGCGGGTGCGCATGTCGCGCCGCCGCCAGACCGTCGCCGCGCGGCTGGTCGAGGCGCAGCGCACGGCCGCCATGCTGACGACGTTCAACGAGGCCGACATGACCGCCATCATGGAAGCCCGCAAGCGGCGGCGCGACGCATTCAAGGAGCGCCACGGCGTCAGCCTCGGCTATATGTCCTTCTTCACCAAGGCGTCCATCGGCGCGCTCAAGGCGTTCCCGCGCCTCAACGCCGAGATTCAGGGCGACGAGATCGTCCTCAAGCATTACTACGACATCGGCATCGCCGTCGGAGTCGAGGAGGGCCTGGTCGTCCCCGTCGTGCGCGACGCCGATCTCAAGACATTCGCCGAGATCGAGCGCGAGATCATCGAGCTGGCCACCAGGGCCCGCGAGAACAAGCTGACGATTCCCGAGCTGCAGGGCGGCACCTTCACGATCACCAACGGTGGCATCTTCGGCTCGCTGCTCTCCACCCCGATCCTCAACACGCCGCAGGTCGGCATTCTCGGCATGCACAAGATCGAGGAGCGCCCGATCGCCCTCAACGGCGAGGTCGTCATCCGCCCCATGATGTACCTCGCGCTCTCTTACGACCACCGCATCGTCGATGGCCGTGAAGCCGTCCAGTTCCTCGTGCGCCTCAAGGAGTTGCTCGAAGACCCGATGGCGTTGCTGTTCGAGGGTTAGGAGCCGGGGGCCGCGTGGGTTGGGGTTGATGGGGTCGTCCCGCACGACGAATGTCTTTCTGGCCATCGCGGGTGTGCTGATGGCGCTCTATCTCGGCTTCCGCCTGTTCCAGCTTATCCGCTGGCTCTTGTGATGTCGGGAATCCCTGCCAGTCTCGGCAGGGGCGCATCGAATGCGCCCTGTTGGCCGCTCGCCACCGTCGCATATCGGTCACGCGTTGAATGCCGTGGCGTGACTCGGTCAACTCCCTGTGCCGGAAGGGCGCATTCGATGCGCCCCTACGACGGATGCTCCACGTGATGGCCCGCGGGCTGTTCCCCAGCATCGACGCCATGCTCGATCCCGCCGTGCTCTCGTCGCTGCTCGGCCGCGATGTCAGCGGCGTTCGCCGCGTCGAGCGCGGCGTCGAGTCCTCCGCCTACTCGGGTAGCACCCTCACTGGAATCGAGGTCGTGGCCGACTCGGAAACGGTTCGCCTGCTGCTGAAACCGGTCTCCCGCGCGTGGGACTACTTCATGCGCGTCACCGGCGACGACAGTGGCCGCGAGGCGCTGGTCTGGACCACCGGTCTGCTCGACCGCCTGCCACCGGAGCTGACGCACGCTTACATCGCCTGCGCGCGCCACGACGACGGTTGGGCGATCCTTATGCGGGATGTCAGTGACGCGCTGCTGTCCAACGCCGGCGCGCTCGGCGTGGATGACCATCTCCTGATGCTGGACGCGCTGGCCGCCTTCCATGCCGCGTTCTGGGATGACCCGGGCGCCGCCCGCGTCGCGGACGGCTTCAACGACCCGGCCAACTTCTACCGCGTCATCTCCCCCGACGCCGCACGCAACGACCCGGATCCGAGCGGCGTCATGCCTCGCATCGTGCGCGATGGCTGGCAGCGCCTGCCGGACGCGCTGAGGCCGGACCTCGCCGCCGCCCTCCTGTCGCTGGCGAACGACCCCGCGCCATTGCGACGCGCACTCGACCAGTATCCCC
>DATKCN010000371.1:0-8689 GCA_035513175.1 Thermomicrobiales bacterium | reverse complement strand
TGGGGCCGCAGCTGTCGTCGGACGGGAGGCTGTTGGCTTACACCGTCGACCGGGGCGACGTCGACGATCAGATCTTCGTGGCCGTCCAGGACGTGGGGGCGCTATCGCCGTCTAGCAGGCGGCTGACCCCGAGCAGCGTTGTGGCGCTCGACCCGCGGATTTCCCCTGACGGCTCACGCATCGCCTGCGTGTTCTTTCCGCTGAACGACCGCTGGGCGCACGACGCGCAGGTCGCGGTCATCGAGCTTTCCAGTGGCCGCATCGACGTGCTCACGCCGACCGACAACATCATCAATGCCATGCCGCGCTGGTCCCCGGATGGAGCGACGCTGGCCTTCATTTCTGACCGTGACGGTTACTTCAACCTGTACACGATGTCTGCTGACGGTGGGAAGCAGGCGTCGCTGGTGTCGGAAGCGAGCGAGCACAACCAGCTTGCCTGGGCGCCGGACGGACGACGCATCGCGTACCTGCGCAACGAGAGCGCCGATGTGCAGGTCATGGTGGCTGACGTGGGGTCGGGAACGTCCTGGAAGGTCTCGACCAGTCCGGGCGCGCACAGCGCCGTATCGTGGACGGCGGACGGCTCGCACGTGTGTGCGCTGCACCAGAGCCCGGTCACGGCGCCGAGGGTGATGCTCTTCAGCGTCAACTGCGGGGGGGAGCGGCAGCTAGCGACTTCCGTGCCCGGCGGCCTGGACGATCCGGAACTGTTCGTGATGCCGGAGCATGTGACGTGGGAATCGACCGACGGGCTGGAAGTCCCCGGACTGCTGCTGACGCCGAAGACGGTCGTGCCGAACGGGCACCCTGTGCTGGTCCACGTTCACGGCGGGCCGACCTCATATTCGTTGATGACGTGGGACCCTATGGCGCAGTACTTTGTGGCCCGTGGCTGGGCGATGATCAAGCCGAATTACCGGGGCAGCATGGGGTATGGGCGGGCGTTCACCGACAAGCTGCACGGGGCATGGGGCAAGGGAGATCTCGCGGACAACGTCACGAGCGTCAACGCGTTGCGCGCGCGGGGGCTGGTGGACGAGCGGCGGCTGGCGGTGTGGGGCAGCAGCGCGGGCGGCTACGCGACGCTGTGCGCCATGACGATGGCGCCGGGGGTGTTCAAGGCCGGTGTCGAGCAGGCCGGTCTGAGCGATCTGGTCTGCTTCCCGCGCACCAGCGACCGTTATGGCCGCGACGTGCCCCGCTCCGAGCTGGGGCCGATCGAGGAGAACTACGAGCTGTGGGTCGAGCGCTCGCCGGTGACGCATGTGGCGAAGGTTCAGAACCCGCTGCTGATCCTGCAAGGCTCCGCCGACAAGCGCGTGCCACCGTCGCAGTCCGAGCTGATGGTGGCTGCGCTGCAGAAGGCCGGAAAAGTCGTCGAAGACCATACATATGAAGGCGAGGGTCACGGCTTTCGCGCGTGCGCGTCGATCCGTGATTACATCGTGCGCATGGAGGACTTTCTGACCCGTCATGTGCTCATGCGCTGAGATTCACGATAATAGATTGACGTGACATATGGAAGGCGGACGGTAGTGAAGCAGTTGGAAGCGGCGCCTGGCAACGCCCGGTCGGCGCTGGCGGCGTTGGGACCGGATTGGCTGGGGTCGATCTCGGCCTCACCGAGTGGGCCGGTGGTGGCCGGGAGCTACGTCACCTGGACGCTGACCTACACCAGCGGCGTGCTCGGCGTCGACGATGGCGGCGCGATCATGGTCGCGACGCGGCAGATTTCCGACTGGGGGGCGCCTCAGACTCAGGATGCCGGAGCGGCCAACTACGTGTCGACAACGACCACAGGCGACGCGACGGTGAAGGCGGAGTTCACCTCCCGCGCCAGCGTGCGTCCGTGGCGGCAATGCATTGTCGTGTCGGTCACGGACGGACACCTCGGCCCCGGCGACACGGTCACGATCACGATCGGCGACACGAGCGGGGGCGGGCCGGGACTGCACGCGCAGACCTTCCCGGAGCGCGCGTTCGAGCTGCGCCCGTCGGTCGACTGCTTCGGCAGCGGGGACTTCCTGCCATTGCAGGACAAGCTGACGTGGCAGATCGTGCCAGGAGACGCAGCGCGCATCGAGCTGCTGGGGCCGTCGACGGCGCGGGTTGGCGAGCCGGGGTGGCTGTTCGTGCGGGCGCTGGACCGCTGGGGCAACGTCGCGCCGGGGTACCGGGGAACGGTCGAGCTTGTCGATCCCAGCGGGAGCGCAAACCTACCGGGCACGCTCACATTCGACGCTGATGACCGGGGCTTTCACCGCTTCGAGGGTGTTGTCCTCAATCAGGAGGGAACGCACCGCCTGAAGGTCGTTGACCGGGAGGCGGGATACACGGCTACCGCAAACCCGTGCGTCTGCGTGGCGGCTGGCTCGGTTGGCCTGTCGTTGTACTGGGGCGATCCGCACGGCCAGTCGGAGGAGACGGTCGGCACGGGCAGCGTGCGCGACTACTGGCGCTTCATCCGCAACGAGGCGTCGGTCGATTTTGGAGGCCATTGTGGCAACGACTTTCAGATTTCCCCGGCCTTCTATCGGGAACTGCGCGAGATAGTGCAGCAATACCACGAGCCGGGCCGCTTCGTGTCGTTTCTGTCGTACGAGTGGAGCGGCAATCACACGGCGGGGGGCGATCACAACGTCTACTTCCTGCACGACGATCCGGAGCGGAGCCAGATTCACCGCTCCGGCCACTGGCTGCTGAGCGACACGTCGGAGATGGACACCGACCGCTACCCGGTCAGCAGGCTGCGGGATGAGTTTCGGGGCCGCGAGGATGTGCTGATCATCCCGCACGTTGGCGGGCGGCGCTCGCTGCTCTCAACGGTTGATGACGTCTGCCAGTCGCCAGTGATCGAGATCCTGTCGGTGTGGGGACGCTTTCCGTGGCACGGGATCGAAGCGCTGGAGCTGGGGCTGAAGGTCGGCTTCATCGGTGGGTCCGACGACCACAGCGGGCGACCGGGCATCGCGCCGCCCGCTAACAATCAGCTGATCCAGACGGGCGGGCTGACCGCGATCTACGCGCCGGAGCTGACGCGCGGGGCGCTGTGGGACGGCCTCAAGACGCGCCATTGCTACGGCTCTTCCGGCGCGCGCATCATCGTCTCAGTCGACGTCGATGGGCACGTGATGGGCGAGGAATATGAGGCCAGCGGAGCAGTGCGGCTGTCCGGGCGCGTGGCTGGGACGGCGCCGGTCGAACGCATCGAGCTGCGGCGCGGGGCGGACGTGATCTGGGAATACGACACAGTGTCCAGCGCGGCGCCGGAGTGGTCGGAGGCGCTGACGCGCGGCAGGCTGCGGGTATCGTGGACCGGCGCGCGGGGCAAGAACCGCAACAAGGTGACGCGCTGGGACGGTGGGCTGACGCTCGAAGGCGGACGGATTCTGGGAGTCGAGCCGTACGACCTGAACCACCCGTCCGACGGCGTCACCGAGTGGGACGAGCAGGGCGTCCAATGGCGCAGCCGCACGTCCGGTGACGTGGATGGCGTGACGCTGGAGCTGGAGATGACGGCGGTCGCGGTGTTGCGCGTCGACACGCCGTCGCTGCGAGAGGCGATCACGTTGCGAGCGGTTGGAGACACGGCGCGCGTGCTCGACGCTGGGGCGGTTGGCCAGCAGGTTGAACTGCGCTGGGTGCGATCCGACACCGGTCCGCTGGATGTAGAGTGGGCGCACGTTGACGAGTCGCCGGAGCGGGGCACGAACGCCTATTGGGTCTGGATCACGCAGGCGGACGGCGAGTGTGCCTGGAGCAGCCCGGTGTTCGCTGAGAGACCGTAGCGGGTTCAGCTCCGCGCCGCTGGTAAGGCCACGAAGGGGAGAGGGGAAGCGAGTGCTGCGCGCGCTGATAACGTCGCCACTGGAGCCGGAACATGTCGAACGGATGCGGAGGGTCGCGCCCGAACGGGTAACGGTGATTCACGACGAGGATCTGATCGCGCCGGCGCGCTTCGTCGCCGACCACGATGGCATTGACGGCTTCACGCTGACGGCGGAACAGCAGGCGCGCTGGAGCGCGCATCTGGCCAAGGCGGACGTGCTGTGGGACTTCCGCTTCGCCGCCCGCGCGGGGGCGCATCTGCTCGATCTCGCGCCCAACGTGAAGTGGGTGCAGACGACGAGCGCGGGGGTGGGGCCGCTGGTCAATACGCTGGGGCTGGTCGACACCGACGTCATCGTGACGACCGCCAGCGGAGTGCATTCGGAGCCGCTGGCAGAGTTCGTGTTCCTGGCGCTGCTGATGCACGCGAAGGAGCTGCGGCGGCTCCAAGGCTGGCAGGAGGCGGCGCACTGGGAGCGGTTCTGCTCCGACGAGCTGGATGGCAGGACGCTGGCGATCGTCGGGCCGGGGAAGATCGGGCGGCAGGTGGCGAAGGTCGGCAAGGCGTTCGGCATGCGGGTGTCCGTGATGGGCAGCCGTGGGGGCGACGAGCGGCGGGCAGAGCTGGGGGTCGACGCGATCTACACGCGTGACCGGCTGCACGAGATGCTGGCAAGCGCCGACGCGGTCGTGCTGTGCTGCCCGCACACGCCGGAGACGGAAGGCATGATCGACGGGGCTGCCTTTGCCGCGATGAAGCCGGGCGTGAGCTTCGTCAACATCTCGCGCGGTCAGGTGGTGGACGAGGGGGCGATGATCGAGGCGCTACGGTCCGGCCAGATCGGGTTCGCGGCGCTGGACGTGTTCGCCACCGAGCCGCTGCCGGCAGATAGCCCGCTGTGGTCGCTGGAGAACGTGCTGGTCAGCCCGCACTCGGGCAGCACGGCCAACAGCGAGAACGGGAAGATCACCGACATCTTCTGCCACAACCTGACGTGCCTGCTGGACGGGCGGCACGACGAGATGCGCAACGTGCTGGACAAGGCGCGGATGTATTGAGGGATGAGGGCCAGGGGGGTAGACGGAGTCGAGTTGGCTCGTTCGCGTCCCGCGTCCCGCGTCCCGACTTATGCTCCGTCACGCTCCAGCACGATGACCGGGATTTCGCGGGTCGTCTTCTGCTCGTAGTCGGCGAAGGCGGGCATCAGGGCGGCTTGCAGGTCGAAGAGGCGCTTGCGCTCCGCGCCCTCGGTGATGGTGGCCTGGGCCGGGAACGTCTCGGCTCCGACCTCGACGGTGACGGCGGGGTTGGCCTTGAGGTTGTAGTACCAGTCCGGGTTGGTGTCGGCGCCACCCTTCGAGGCGATGATGACCATGCGGTCGTCGTCGGTGGTGTAGACGAGTGGGTGGGTGCGCTGCTGGCCGCTCTTCGCGCCAGTAGTGGTGAGCAGCATCATCGGACGGCCGGCGAACATGCCGCCGACGATGCCGTCATTCTCCCGAAACTCATCGATCAGCTTCTCGTTGAAGCTCTTCTCGCTTGCCATGCAGCCGTCCTTCTCAAAATGCTCAACATATGCAGATCTGAACGTGGCCGGAGAATGTGCCCTCCAGCATCCGGCACACGATCTGCAACGCCGCGATCGACGTTCCTATTTCACGGCTGGCCTGGATGCGATCCGCTTGAGCGACACTCGGGCTACACTGTGACGTAACGAACGTGTCCCAGGAAGGCGGAGCGGCATGCCCTATGAGCTCGATCACGTTTTCATCTGCACGGATCCCGGCGCGCCGGTAGCGCAACGCCTGATCGAGCTCGGGCTTGTCGAGGGCAGCCCGAACGTCCATCCAGGCCAGGGCACTGCCAATCGCCGTTTCTACTTCCACAACACCATGATCGAGCTGCTCTATGTAACTGACGAGGCGGAGCTGCGCAGTCCGCTCGTCCAGCAGATTCGCCTGTCGGAGCGCTTCCGCTGGCGCCAGACGGCCGCCTGCCCGTTTGGCATCTGCCTGCGCTCGACTGACGCTGCCGATCCTGCGCCATTCGCGACCTTCGACTATATGGCTCCGTGGCTGCCGGAGGGCACGGCGATCCCCATGGCTCGCGGCGCGATGACGGTCGAGCCGCTGCTGTTCATCAAGCCGGACAGCATGCAGGGAGGCGCAGCGACAAGCGAGCCGGTCGAGCATCCCCTCGGCCTGCGCCAGATGACCGGCGTGCACGTTGTCTCCGCTGGTTGCGAGTTGCCCTCCGATTCGCTGCGCGCCGTGCAGCGCCAGGGGATCGTGAGCGTCAGTCAGGGCGAGGGCCATCTGCTGGAGCTTACGTTTGATGGCGGGCAGCGGGGCAAGGCAGCTGATCTGCGGCCTGAGCTGCCGCTGGTGGTGAGCTGGTAGCTAAGACGGGATGCGGGATGGAGGACTCGGGGGAGGGCGAGATGGGCAGGATGGTTTCCATCAAGGTCGAAATGCTCACCGCGGACGTTTTCGAGCCGTTCGGCGAGGTGATGTCGATGACGGGGCGCGAGCCGGATTACCGTGGCATCAGCAGCCTTGGCTGGCGAGCGGCGTATGACGCGGACGGACCGAGCGAGGTGCTGGTGTACAGCAGCCGCTACTCCGGGCTGCGCTTCAGCGTGCTGGAGCGGCACGTCGCGGTCACCCAGGCCTTCATCCCGTTGAGAGGCGTGCCCTCTGTTGTGGCGGTCGCGGCGCCCACCGAGGGGGACGGCATCCCCGAGCCGGAGGATGTGCGTGCCTTCCTGCTGGACGGCTCGGCCGGCTACGTGCTCAGGCGCGGCGCCTGGCATTCGCCCGACCGCTATCCGCTGTACCCGCCGTCGTCGGAGATCGTCATCATCACGTCGCGGGCAACGCAGACCGAGCTGGAAACGGCGCCGCGCGACAGCTGGAAGCTCACGCGCATGGTGGACTACGCTGTCGAGCGGGGGATCACGTTCGAAATCGTTCTTTGACACCTCAACCATACTGGCCGCCCATCAGGCGCGGCGTGATGTCGTGGTCAGGGTGTGACGACAGTCCCGGGTAGTAGACGAGCGTGACCGCTGTGTAAGCCGACAAGAATGCGGCGAGCGAGAGCGCATTGCTGCTGTGCCGCTTCATGCGCAACTCGAGTGTCTTGATTCGGCGCAGGAGCAGCCACGCGCTGAAGGGGCTTAATGGCGCGCCAAGGTGAGGCAGCATCGTGCGTGCCCGCGCAACCGTCTCCGCCGACCCGGCGACTTCCGCCGCGTCGCTGAAGGTTGCGCACCCGGCCGGCTTGACGCCACGCGAGGTTGAGGTGCTGCGGCTGGTGGCGCAGGGGTTGACCGACACGGAGGTTGCCGACGCGCTGTTCGTGGCGCGCCGAACGGTTAATTCACATCTGACGTCGATCTATGCCAAACTCGGCGTCACCACCCGGACGGCGGCCGCCACCTGGGCCGTCAAGCAGGGGATCGCCTGACGAAGGCGGTCAGACGAACGAAGGAGCATGCCGATGAGCGCAGTGCGGGATCAGATTGCCGAGCGATCGCGAACTCTTCTGTTCGTCATGGCGTATGCGGGGATCGTCGGCGCGCTCAGCGTCGCCCTCAACGCCGCCGACGCCGCCGGGGGCGAGATCCCGGCCATCGGCCGGTTGCTGCTTGGGCTCGTGGGTGTCGTCGCGGCGGCGCTGCTGTGGACGCGGCCGCGCCTGGGCTGGCTGGTCGCGCTGATCTGGGCGGCGATCCAGATCCCGTACATCGCCTGGAGTGTCGAGGGCAGCCCTGTATCGCAGGTGCTGTACTTTCCGATTTCCGCGTCCAGCCAGACGACGGTCAATGGCGAGATCACATCCTTCAGCGAGTTCGGTGTCAACCTGATCGGCATCGTGCTGACCTTCCTGATCAACCGCTGGCGATCGGAATGGATCTATCGCAACAAGTAGCTCGCGGGGGTCAGGCTGCTCCACGCGGCGACTGCCTGCACTTGACAGCGATGTCCGGCGCGCCATACTGGCGCATCCTGGATGTCGCCGACGTGCCGCCACGCCCCAACCTGTCCGAGGACACACGAGGAGGACCCGGTGGAAATGCCGCTCACCCCACTTGAGTTCATGCGACGCACACGCCGGTTGCATGCTGGGCGGGAGGCGGTCGTCGACGGCGACCTGCGTCTCACCTACGAGGAGTTCTTCGAGCGCTGCGACCGCTGGACGTCGGCGTTGCAGGGGTTGGGGGTGCGCAAAGGGGACCGGGTGGCGTACATCGCGTCGAACACGCACGCGATGCTGGAGTCGTTCTATTCCGTGCCGCAGCTTGGGGCGGTGGTGGTGCCGATCAATTTCCGGCTGACGGCCAACGACTTCGCCTACATCATCAATCACAGCGGCGCACGCATCGTGTGCGTCCATGAGGATTGCCTCGACGCGGTGGAATCGGTGCGCGGCGACCTGCCGGAGGTGGCGCACTTCGTGGCGCTGGAAGGCGCGCGGCCCGGCTGGCTGGACTACGAGGGGCTGCTGGCGGCGTCGAGCGGCGAGTTCATCCCGGCCGAGATCGAGGAGACCGACCTGCTGGCGCTGAACTACACCAGCGGCACGACCGCCCACCCCAAGGGGGTAATGATCACCCACCGCAACGCCTATATGAATATCGTCGGCACGCTGATCCACGTGCACATGACACCGGCCGAGCGCTACCTGTGGACGCTGCCGATGTTCCACGCCAACGGCTGGACCTTTGTCTGGATCATCACGGCGGTGGGCGGCGCGCATGTCTGCCTGCGGCGGGTCGAGCCGCAACGCGTGTTCGAGCAGGTCAGGGACGAGCGCGTGACAATGCTGTGCGCCGCGCCGACAATTCTGATCGGG
>DATKCN010000370.1:0-11789 GCA_035513175.1 Thermomicrobiales bacterium | reverse complement strand
GTTTGCACGACTCTCTAGTCAAGCAACCTGCCCATATAGAACTCGTCGATGTGATGGCCGTCGACTCGCATCGCGCTGCTGCGCGTGCCTTCGATCTCGAAGCCGCGTCGCTGAAAGAGGCGAACGGTTGCCTCGATGTGCGTCATGACGGTGAGCTCAAGGCGAGAGACTCCTGCCTGGCGAGCCCAGTCTTCACTCGCAATAGAGAGGGCTGAGCCGATACCCTGGCCGGCGTGAGACGCGCGAACTCCCGCGACAATGCAGGCGACATGACGCACGCGCCGAAATTCGCCACCGTACAGCTCGATGTAACTGGCCAGCATCTCCCCAGCCTCGGCAACGATGATAGCCCGGTTTGGAGTCGTCAGGACGTCGCGGATGCGATCTCGTTCAGCGTCGACGGTTGAGCGACGCTCGTCGGGCTCATACATCATGAACTGGGACTCGCGGTCCAACGCGAGACACAGGTCGAGAAACTGCTCGGCGTCACTCTCGCGGATGAGACGACAGGCAACCATGTCACCCTTCGTCGCGACCTGACGGCGGATATGCAAAGGGCCCAGCCAAACTAACGGCGGGCCCTGCACGCTCTGGTGGAGATGGGGGGAGTCGAACCCCCGTCCAGAATCCTCGGCGGAAGATATCCTACAAGCTTAGTCGATGATTTATGTCACCTGCGAGAGCCAGCATCGACACCGTTTCCCGCGGCCTGCCAGATTGTCTTTCACGGCCTTATCCAGCGATGGGAACCGTGGCATCCCGACTTTGTGACGCCCGTGACCGGACCAGTCGGGAGGTGGTCCGGGCGGACGACGCTACCTGTTAGTTAGGCGGCGTATGCGAGTTGAGGTTCGTTACCTCTTTGTGTGCCCGTTTTTTACGAGGCCTCGGGCGTCCTCGGCTTGCAATCTTCGCGCGTACGACCCTGTCGAAACCAGACATCCCCGTGCGAAGCGCGACACGGAGTATACCCTATCGCTGGCGATCGCGCAATGCCTGCTGAATGTCGCGGTTGGCGTCACGCTCCGCAAGCGAGGCGCGCTTGTCGTAGTCGCGCTTGCCACGGGCGATTCCGATGTCGAGCTTCGCGCGCCCCTTCTTCAGCACGAGACGCAGTGGAACGAGCGTGTAGCCGCGCGCCTCGACCTTGTCTGTCATGTAGGCGATCTGCTCGCGGTGCAGCAGCAGCTTGCGCGGACGTAGCGGATCGTGATTGTAATAGGCGCCGGCCTGACCGTAGGGGGAGATGTGCATGCCCAGCAGCCACATTTCGCCACGCTCCGGGCGGGCGTACGCTTCGCGCAGATTCACCTTGCCGTCACGAATCGACTTGATCTCCGTGCCGGTGAGCTGGAGGCCCGCCTCGACCTCTTCTTCGATGTGATAATCGTGGTAGGCCTTACGGTTGACGGTGACGACTTTCTCGCCGCCGTCCCGGGTTCCTGATGGCTTTGACTTAACCTCCATCTTTGCACACATAATCGTGCGAATGTATCAGCCGGAAGGGGCCGCGGTCAATGCGCTCGATGCCACGCACACGCAGGCGGAACGGAACGCCGGCATGACCGGCCTCGTGCTCGCGTTGGATCAGGGCACGACGAGCTCACGCGCCATCGTGTTCGACCGGAGCGGCACGCCGCTCGCCGCGGGCAATCGGGCCTTCGAGCAGATGTTTCCTCGACCGGGATGGGTGGAGCACGATCCTGAGACGATATGGCGATCGCAGATGGCCGCCGCGCGCGACGCGCTCGGCTCCGCGACCACAGCGCGCGTGACAGCGCTCGGCATCGCCAATCAGCGCGAGACGACACTCATCTGGGACCGGCTGACGGGCGAGCCCATTCACAATGCAATCGTCTGGCAGGACCGACGCACGACGAGCGCCTGTGACGCCCTGAAGGCAGCAGGATATGAGCCAGACATCCGCCAGCGGACGGGCCTGACGATCGACCCATACTTCTCCGCGACGAAGATACGCTGGTTGCTCGACACCGTCGACGGAGCGCGAGACAGGGCGAAGCGAGGGACCCTGGCATTCGGCACAGTCGATACATGGCTCGTCTGGCGGCTGACAGGAGGCAGAGTTCACGTTACCGACGTGAGCAACGCGTCCCGAACGATGCTGCTCAACCAGCACACGCGCGAGTGGGACGATGACATTCTGCGCGAGCTCCGCATCCCGCGATCGCTGTTGCCGGAGATCGTTGCGTCAAGCGGCGTCGTCGGGCATACGCAGATGGAGTACCTCGACGTTTCGCTGCCGATAGCAGGGGTCGTCGGAGATCAGCAGGCCGCAACGTTCGGACAGGGCTGCTTCGACGTGGGCATGGCGAAGCAAACCTACGGCACCGGCAGCTTCATGCTGATGAACGTCGGAACACGCCCCCGCCAGTCAGAAGCGGGACTGCTCAGCACCGTGGCGTGGCGCTTAGACGGGGAGACAACATACGCGCTGGAGGGCTCGTCGTTCGCAGCCGGGGCCGGGGTGCAATGGCTGCGTGATGAGCTCGGCATCATTTCGACCGCGGCCGAGACAGACGACCTGGCGCGCTCCGTCGAGTCGACCGGAGATGTCTACTTTGTCCCGGCGTTCGTTGGACTCGGCGCTCCACACTGGGACGCTCGGGCCCGTGGAGCACTCGTGGGGCTAACCAGAGGCACGGGGCGAGCGGAAATCGCCCGAGCCGTGCTTGAGGCGGTCGCGTACCAGACACGCGACGTGCTCGAGGCGATGGAACGGGACGCGGCCGCGCCGCTGGCGGAACTGCGGGTCGACGGCGGGATGGTCGAGAACGAGTTCCTGATGCAGTTCCAGGCGGACATCCTGAACCGACGGGTGGCGCGGCCGGCGGTCGCTGAGACGACGGCATCAGGCGCGGCCTATCTCGCCGGCCTGGCGACCGGTGTATGGCACGACGTGGAAGACATCCGCGCGAACTGGAGGCTCGATCGCGCGTTCGAGCCACGCATGAGCGTGGGCGACCGCGAGCGACTCTACCGGCGATGGCAGCAGGCGGTGGATCGCTCGCGTTCGTGGGCCGAGGAAGCTGCCGAATGAGCGGAGCTGACGCGCCGACCCGATATCACCGCTCGCGCTCAACGCCAATCCCGCCCGAGATCGGTTCAACGACGTACGATCTGGCCGTCATCGGCGCGGGGATCAACGGGTGCGGCATCGCGCGTGACGCCGCGATGCGGGGACTGCAGGTGCTGCTGGTTGACAAGGGAGACATTGGCGCGCAGACGACGGCATGGTCAACGAGGCTGATCCACGGCGGTTTGCGCTATCTGGAGCGATTCGAGCTGTCGCTGGTGCGAGAGTCGCTGCGGGAACGCTTAACACTGCTCACCATCGCGCCGCACCTCGTGAAACCGATGCAGTTTCTCGCGCCGATCTACCGCGGATCCCGGCGAGGACCGATGGCGATGCGGGCTGGAATGCTCGCCTACGATGCGCTGTCGTTCGGAAAACGGCTGCCCCGACATCGAATGCTGTCACGAGAGGAAGCGCTGGCGTGTGAGCCGGGGTTGAATGCGCGGGAACTGCTCGGGGCATCGCTGTACTACGACGCGCAGGTCACATTTCCCGAACGACTGGCGCTGGAGAACGCGCTGTCAGCGCGGGAGCACGGATGCGATGTCGTGACGTATCTACGGGTCGAGTCGATCCAGGCAACACCGAACCAGGGCATCACGCTGGCGATGCGCGATGAATTGGAGGGCGTGACGCTGCGCGTAACGGCGAGCGCGGTCGTCAACGCGACTGGGCCATGGGTCGACGAGATCGCAGGCAAGCTCGGATCCGAACGGCTCGTCGGAGGCACGAAAGGAAGCCACGTTGTCGTGGCTCCGTTTCCCGGCGCGCCAGGCCGAGCGGTATACGCGGAAGCAGCCACCGACCGTCGACCGTTCTTCGTCATTCCGTGGAATGGGATGTATCTGATCGGCACGACCGATGTCCGGCATCAGGGCGACCCCGCGCTTGCAACGGCGTCTACAGACGAGACGGACTACCTTATCGCGCAGGCGGTCGCGATGTTTCCACGCTCAGGGCTCGCCGCGTCGTCGGTGCTGTATACCTATTCGGGCGTGCGCCCGCTGCGATTGAGCAGGCGGGGCCCGGAGTCAGCAATCACCCGGCGACACTCGGTCGTCCGCCACGAACCGCCTTTCTCCACGGCGCTGTCGATAGTTGGCGGCAAACTCACGACGTATCGTGAGCTAGCCGAGCAGGCAACCGATCGGGTGTTCGACGTGCTGAGGCGCCCAGATCCAGGCCCGTCGACCGCCTCGACGCCGCTGCCAGGCGCGTCTGTGAACACGGCGCCCGCCAGCAATGGCGGCGACGCCGAGGCGATCGATCCGGATGTCGAGGGGCGCTTGCGCGGCATCTACGGGACGAGGTCGGAAGCGGTGGCAGGATTCGCGGCGAGTCGCGCCAACATGCGCGTCTTCCCGGGAACCGCGTTACTTCAGATGGAGCCTGCATTTGGGATCGAGCATGAGCTGGCGCAGACGCTGGAGGACGTGTTGATGCGGCGCGCGATGGTTGGGCTGTCAGCGAAGAACGGCGCCAGCGTCACTGCACAGGCACTTGAGGCGTTGAGCGTTCACGCGGGGTGGAGCTCCGAGCGCTGTAACGCAGAACGCGAGGACTTTGAGCGATATCTTTCACGATTTGCGGCGCCACGATCCGCAGGGCTCGAGCGATGATGGGCAACGAGGACGCGTACCGGCAGTTCGCGGCGTACTACGATGTCGAGTACGCCGCGTTCGATGACGATATCTCCTTCTACCGCGAATTCGCGCGCCAGGCCAACGGGCCGATTCTGGAGCTGGGTTGCGGCACCGGCAGGGTTCTGGCAGCGCTTGAAGACCTGGGACTGCCGCTGGCGGGAGTCGACACGTCTGACGCAATGCTGGCAATTGCGCGATCGCGCCTTAGCGACCGCGTCCTGCTGGGCGAGTGGGACATGCAGGCCGTCGCGAGCTGCCCGGCGCTCAGGAACGGGCCGTATTTCATGGCGTTTTCGGCGATAAACACGTTCCTGCACCTACCCGATGTCGACGCGCAGCTCGACACACTACGCTCACTGCGGACGATCGTCGTCGAAGGCGGGTTGCTGCTGCTCGACCTGATGGTCCCTGAACCCCGCTACCTGTCAGACCAGGACGGGCGGCTGACGCTCGAATTCGCCGGGCCCCTGCCTGACGGGAACCGGCTGGACAAGTGGGCCGTGCGAACGCACGATCTCGCGCTTCAGACGATCGAAACAACGGTGCTGTTCGACGTTACCGACTCGTCGTCTGGGGTCGTCACGCGCGTCACTGACTACTACGCGACACGCTACATTCACCGCTTTGAGCTGGAGCATCTGCTGCATCGAGCGGGCTGGAAGGTTGTATCGTTGTACGGGTCGTACGAGCTGGAGCTGTACGACTCGGGCTCCGAGCGCATGCTCGTGCTGGCGACCTGGAGCGATGACAATTCCAGAGGGGAGAGCGCCGGGTGGCGGCAAGGCAACTGATTGACGGCGTGGAAACGAAGCGCCTGTCGACCCACGCCGACGAACGTGGCTCATTGACGGAACTGCTACGCAACGACGATCCGATCTTCGAGGGGTTCGGCCAGTGCTACGTGTCGATGTCGTATCCGGGCGTTATCCGGGGCTGGCACTATCACAAGAAGCAGATCGACTACTTCACCTGCGTCAGGGGCATGATCAAGGTTCCGCTGTACGATATCCGGGAGGGCTCCCCGACGCACGGAGTCCTGAACGAATTCTTCATTGGCGAAGAGAACCGCATCGTCGTCAAGATCCCAATCGGCGTGTTGCACGGGTTTAAGAACATCGGGGCGAAGCCGTGCTATCTGATCAACTTTCCGACGATGCCATACGATCCCGCCGACCCCGACGAGTACCGCATCCCGTTTGACTCGCCGGACATTCCGTACTCGTGGGACATCACGTTCACGTGACACCGGACATCCATGCCGACTAACCTTCCAGACCCGCTGACCATCCCGCATGCGTGCGGGCCGGTACACGCTCGTGTCCGGCTGCCCGGCTCAAAGAGCTACACGAACCGGGCGCTGCCGATCGCGGCGCTGGCGCGCGGAACATCGACGCTGCGCGGCGCGCTCGATAGCGACGACACCCGCTACATGGCTGACGCGCTGCAACGGCTCGGGTTCGCGGTTGACGCCGACTGGGAGTCCGCGACCATCCGAATCGAAGGGCGCGATGGAACGATTCCGGCGTCCGGCGCGACACTGTTTCTCGGGAACTCCGGGACGTCAGTGCGCTTTCTGACGGCGCTGGCAACCCTTGGGATCGGAACGTTTCGCATTGACGGCACGGAACGGATGCGACAGCGTCCGCTCGCGCCGCTGATTGACGGGCTTGCCGCGGCGGGCGTCGACGTGCGTTCCGAAACCGGCAACGGCTGCCCGCCAGTCGTGACGCGCGCGGGCGGCCTGCCCGGCGGCGCGATCAGGATGCCGGGCGATGTCTCCAGCCAGTACTTCAGCGCCCTGGCGATGGTTCTGCCCTACGCACAGGAGCCACTGGAGATTCTCGTCGACGGCGAACTGGTGTCCAGGCCGTATATCGACATAACCGCGGCGACGATGCGCTCCTTTGGCGTTGAGCTTCATCACGAGGGTTATCGGCGCCTGTGGGTGACGGACGGACAGCGGTACGTCGCGCGCGAGTACGTCATCGAACCCGATGCGTCAGCGGCCAGCTACTTCTATGCGCTGGCGGCCGTTACCGGCGGAACGGTCGCGGTCGAACACCTGCCGCCGACATCCGCGCAGGGAGACGTAACGTTCGTGGACGCCTTGGAGCGGATGGGATGTGTCGTCACGCGCGGAGAACATGACATGACGGTCACCGGACCGGAACGACTGGGCGGCATCGATGTCGACATGCGCGACATCTCCGACACGGTTCAGACGCTGGCGGCCATCGCCCCGTTCGCCGAATCCCCCGTGACGATTCGCAACGTGAAGCACATCCGCTACAAGGAGACCGACCGCATCAGCGCGCTCGTCACCGAACTGCGCCGCATAGGCGTCCGTGTCGATGAGGAAGAGGATGGGCTGACGGTCCATCCATCGACGCCGCGTCCGGCAACCGTGCAGACGTACTTCGATCATCGGATGGCGATGAGCTTTGCGATCGCGGGGACGCGCATCCCCGGGCTGTCGATCGCCGATCCGGGCTGCGTCAGCAAAACCGTGCCGAACTTCTGGGATCTGTTGCTTCCGTTGCTTGGCTCCTCTGAGCCGGGGAGGTAGCGCCGTCAGGAGGGCGCTTCCCAACAGACGCGGCTCATGCGATTGAGGAGGAGCAGATCCGCCAGCACCAGACACATCATCGCCTCGACAACCGGCACGGCGCGGGGGACGACGCATGGGTCGTGACGACCCTCGACGTGGATCGTGCGAGGCTGGTGACGAACGTCAACCGTTTCCTGGTCCCGGCTGACAGACGACGTAGGCTTGATCGCGACGCGGGCAATGATCTGCTCGCCGTTTGAGATGCCGCCGAGCATCCCGCCGGCGTGGTTGGAGCGGGTGCGCACGCGGCCTGTCTCGTCAACGTAGAAGGCGTCGTTATGCTGTGAGCCACGCATCGAAACGGAGGAAAAGCCCAGACCGATCTCCACGCCCTTGGTCGCGGGAATGCTGAGCATCGCCTGACCGATCATCGCGTCGAGCTTGTCGGCGGTGGGCTCACCAAGGCCGGGCGGCACGCCGTCGGCGCGGACCTCCACGACCCCTCCCAACGAGTCCTTCTGTGCCTTAACCTGCTCGATGGCGGCGACCATACGCTCGGCAGCGCCAGCGTCAGCGGCGCGCACGAGGTTGCGCTCGATCTCATCGCGATCGAAGGATTGAGCGATGACTTCCCCTATCTGCATGGTAAAGGCGTACACATCGATACCGGATTGCAGCAGGATGCGACGCGCGATGGCGCCCGCTGCCACGCGGCCCCAGGTCTCACGGGCGCTCGATCGCCCGCCCCCGCGGTGGTCGCGGTGTCCCCACTTGGCGGTGTAGGTGTAGTCGGCGTGACCGGGACGGAACAGATCGCGGATGAGCTCGTACTTGCTGGAGTCCGCGTCGGCGTTGTAGGTGATCAGCGAGATGGGGGCGCCGGTAGTCCGTCCCTCGAACACGCCGGAAAGAATCTGCGCCTGGTCTTTCTCGTCGCGGGGCGACGTGACCCTGGACTGACCGACGCGCCGCCGGTCCAGATCGCGTTGGATCAAGGCTTCGTCCAACTCGATACCCGCTGGACAACCATCGATGACGACACCCAGAGCTGGGCCGTGCGACTCCCCCCAGGTGGTGATCCGAAATGCCTTGCCGTATGTGCTGGCCATCGCGACATCTAGCCTTCCCGGTGCAGTTCTGGCTCGCCAGTCAGGTGGCGACCAAAGATTCGATAGTCGTGTGATGGCGAGCGCCGGAAGCCGTACGCTTCGTACAGGCGACGACTGCGCGTGTTTCGCGCCTGCGTGCTCAATCCGACCCGTCGCGCTCCGGAGCCGGCAAGCGTCATGACCGCGTAATCCAGAGCCGCTCGACCGAGCCCCGTGCCCTGTGCGTCTGGCCGCACCGCGATGCGGTCCAGATGACCCCACGAACGATAGCGCGTAATGCCAACGTAGGCCATAACGCGGTCTTCGTGGTCGCGGCCGACATGAATCCCAACTCCGGGAGCGCCTGAGTATTCCACGAATTCGTCTTTACTGTTCCACCACAGCCAAGGAAATGCCTCGTGATCGATCTCCAGGAGCTCGTCAAGCGTGACGGCGTCGAGCGAGGCCACCGGCACAAAGCGCAGGTTGCCGGCAACATGCGGTTTCGCGCGAATTCTGGACATCTCGTAGACGATGATGTCCTCGACCGGTGACAGGCCCGCGGATTCATAGAACTGGTGCTTGCGCCGCTCCGCCTGCTCCGACGCAACGATCATCCGTATACCCCGCGCGGCGCAATGCGAGGCGAAGTGCTGCACCAGGTCGATGGCGCCCCCGGTGGCAGCCAACTGATGCATCGTCGCTATCTCGCTCCGGTGGCGCCAGAACCCCCCGATCAGGAATTCGCCCGTCCGCGCGTTCCAGATCGAGAGCCGCGGCTCCCGGTCGGCAATGCGTTCAATCTCGTCAACGGAATGCCTGCTGTCCCAGGGGATGCGCAACGCGCGAGCGTCGCCCGGCGTGAGCTGACGTATCGGAGAGTCCTGCTGTTCCTGTGAGAGTTCGGGGACGGTCATGTGGCTAACGTTCGATCCAGACGGTTTCGAGAGCCCCGATTCCAACCGGCGTAACCTCGAGTCCTCTCACATGCGGCTTGACGAGTGTATACGAGACGTCGTGGTAGAGCGGCACCAGCACGCCGTCGTCAATCAACGCCTGTTGCGCCTGTAGGTATAGCAGCGCGCGGGCATCGATGTCGGTTTCGCGCGCCGCATCATCCAACAGGCCATCCACTTCCGGGTTGGCGTAGCGCACATAGTTGTCGGGGCTGTCGCTGTGAAACAGCGCGTACAGGAAGTTTGACGGATCGGGGTAATCGGCGATCCAGGACAAGACGAACGCGGGCAGGGTCCCCTCGGTCAGGCGCGCTGAGAACAGCGGCCACTCCGGAACGATTACGTCCACCTGCATGCTCACGTCCCGCTCGAGAACGCCCTTGATGATCGTGGCGAGTGAGCCGAATATGGTCGGCGGGATCTCCGGGACGCCGGCCTGATCGTACAGCTCCGTCGCCAGCTCAGTGTCGTGATCCAGGGGCACTGAGGGCCAGTCGCGGCCCAAGATGCCGGGCGGCACGATGCCGAGCGCCAGCTCGACCTTGCCGTCCATCCCGACGCGCACGAACTTTTCCCGGTCGATCCCATGGGCTATCGCCAGCCTGAGATCCAGATCCTGAAACGGGACATGGTTCGGATTGATAACGAGAAACGTGGATGAGAGTTGCGAAACGACGCGCAACTCGGCGTAGAGGATGTCGGTCGGAGACAGGACACGATCCAGGCTGTAAAACGGAACGTCAATCACATCGACGTTTCCCGCCTCGTAGAGGTTCATCGGCTGTGACGCCGCGCTGCCCTGCAACACGCGCACCTCGGTGAGCAATGGGGGGTCCGCGTAGAACGAGGGGAATGCCTCAAACAGGAGGAGCGAGCTATCGAGCTGTGCCAGGACAAAGGGACCGCTGCCATTGGGCGCGGACCACCAGTCATCTCCTACGGCGGTCGCCGCGTCGACGACGAGGGCACAGGCGCCGGTCATCATCGAGAGAAAGGTGACCGACGGGCGTCGCAGCGTGATCTGGACCGTGGATCGATCGAGCGCGACGACGCCGCTGATGGTGGTGGCGACGCCATCCATGCGCTCGACGGCGCCGACAATGTCTGCGAAATAGAGGAACGCGGGCAGCGAGCGGCCGTTTCCGCCTGCAAGTGCTGGATCCGAGGCGCGGTTGAAGGAAGCCACGACCGCGTCAGCATCGATCGGTGAGCCGTCGTGGAACACAGCGTTCGATCTCAGGGCGAAGACGTAGCGCATGCCGTCGGCGGAGATTTCGATCCGAGAGGCGATGTCGGGCTGAACAGCGAGGTCGCCATCGAGTCGAACAAGGCCACGAAAGATCTGGCGCGCCAGGAACGATCCCTCCGCGTCGCGAATCAGCGCGGGATCGAGGGTCGTCGGGCCGAACGCCGACCCTACCAACGTGAGGACCTGCGGGCCAGTGACCACGGCTCGCGGCAGGGGAGTCGGAGCGACGAGCACCTGCTGTCCGGGGTCGACAGTCGGGTTGACCGGGGGCAACGACGGGACGCCGACGCTGGTGGGCGTCGCCGCGGCCGCAGCCGGCGACAACGCGACCGAAGGGGTTGGAGCCAGCGGAAGACCGGTCGGCTCCGGCGCAGGCCCCGCGTCGGAGCCGCCCATGCCCGCGCACGACATGAACAGCCCGGCAACGATGACATGAATCAGCACGAGTGTGGCGCGACGCTGCACGGTCCTCCTACCGCGCCCGGAAGCAACGGGGGCGCGACCGCGATTGTAAACAATGCGGAGGTCGCGGCTGGTGACCGGAAGCCGAGCGCCTCAGTCAATCCCGTGCCGCTCGTCCGATCGGTCAGCCGTTCTCCGGGCGTGCGCTCAACGCGGAGACGATCGTTTCCACCACCACGTCAACCGAGACGTAATCAGTCTCAACAATAACGTCGGCGTGACGACGCGCGGAGTCGAGCCGCTCCAACTGGAGCTGATAGATCCATGCGGGCCAGGCCTCGTCGCCTCGGCGTCGCCGCAGCGTCTCCAGTCCGACGGTGAGGCATACGAGACGCTCGGGAGCAAGGTGCGCCCACAGGCGCGGGATGGCCGAGTGCTCCTGTGCGACGGCGTAGGCGTCATGCCCTCGATCCCGCAAGGCGGCCACGATTGTCGATTTGCCGGAGGCGCACGTTCCAACGACCGCGATTCTGGTCACGACGTTCCCCTGCTACGGAATTGGAAGGATTACACGTTGAACGCGCACCGGGGGCTCACCGGCGGCTGTTGAGATCGTCAACGCAACGACGGACATGTCGTCGTTAGGGCGACCGCTATCGGCTTCGACTGCGGCGGAGAGGAGCCGGTCGCAGATCGTCAGCGCGTCGGTCACGTCGCGTAGCGCGTCCTCGACGAACGCAAGGGGCATGAACCGGACGCCGGCGCGCACGCCGGCCGAGACGACCCCGTCGGTGAACATTATGATCGTG